>JACMPF010000258.1 GCA_014377665.1 Pedobacter sp.
AAAAGCAATATCCACCCTTTATACCATGTACTCACCGGCATTAATGGGAATAATTTCTAGAATCATAAAATTCGATGAAATTGCGGAAGATGTTTTACAGGAAACCTTTGTCAAAATATGGAAATCTATCGATCAATACCAAGAATCGAAAGGAAAGTTATTCACCTGGATGGCTCGACTAGCGAGAAATACGGCGATAGATCAGTTAAGAGGACGAGGCTATATTAATAGTCGTAAAAACTCTGATCTTGAAGATGTGTCTGTAGAAGTAGATATGAACAATCAAATGGTATACAACCCTGAAACCATTGGATTGAAGAAGCTTACCATGAATTTATGTGCGCGCCAAAAGGCCATTCTGGATCTCATCTATTTTGAAGGATACTCGCAATCTGAGGTTGCCGAAGAGTTGAACATACCTTTAGGAACGGTAAAAACTAGGCTTAGAATGGCGATTGCTACACTTCGCAAATAT
Organism: Pedobacter sp.; assembly: GCA_014377665.1. GTDB lineage: Bacteria > Bacteroidota > Bacteroidia > Sphingobacteriales > Sphingobacteriaceae > Pedobacter. Next base: position 476 of record JACMPF010000258.1, read on the forward strand.
TTTTAAACTATTATTTGCCTGAACTACTCGAAACGCTCCTCCCCTGTCAAACTAATTTCCCCTGTTTGTACGTCTATTTGAAAATTCAAGAGCATCTTATATGCTCCTGTGTAATCCAAAGCTGAGCAGATCGAAAACTCATTTATGTCGTAACTAACTTTCAGTATTCCCGCATGCGCTGAAGTAAATATCAAACTATCATCAACGAGCTCCACATTCTGTAGGTTTCCTTTCCCATATTCATAATCTAACATCAAAGTATAAAGCACTTTTGATTCTAAGAGAATTGCTTCCAATTTTTTTGAATCAAGATTGCCTCCTTTAATATTTGCGTTCGACTCTGCGCTTAATTTTATCTTCTCGGTATAGGAAATCATAGAATTAAATGACTGTTTAAAAGTTTAAACCTACCATTAAACCTGCTTTATTTAAAACTGTTTATTATAATAAGCATTAGTTTTGCAGCCAATGGAATATTTCGACCAACTTATGCAGCTGCTTAAAATTGAAAAAAATGCAGACCTTAAAGCATATAACGACCTAACTGTATCATCATCAGCTGCCGAAAGGCGTGCAAACGGACTCTCATGGTATCCAGTTGCAATTAGGGGCAACGAGATTGGCAGAGGCGATTATTTGATGGTAGAATTAGAACGAACCACCCATCATGACGTAAATCATCAGTTTCGATTCGGATCCTCTGTCGCCCTATTTTCAAACCATGACGCAGGAAATGATCGAATAGAAGGTGTAGTAATTTTCGTTGGAGGCAGAAAACTAAAGATAAGTCTACAAGTAGCCGAGCTTCCTGAATGGAGCCGCCAGGGAAAACTTGGAGTGGACCTGCTATTTGACAACTACACCTATGACGAGATGAATCATGCGTTAAAAAATGCCGAATCATTATTACAAGATTCAGCAGAAAGTAGGGCGTTGAAGTTACCAGTAATTCCATTATTAAAGGTGCTTACAGGTGCTGTTAGTCCTAGTTTTATGACGACGAAATACCGCTATGAAATCCCTGCTTTAAATAAAAAACAACAGGAAGCCGTTCAAAAAATCTTGGAAGCAAATGAACTTGCTATTGTACATGGTCCTCCTGGAACCGGGAAAACCACCACTCTTGTTCAAGCGATTAAAGCGCTGATAAAAAGTAATGGAAAACAAATTTTAGTAGTTGCACCAAGCAACACTGCAGTTGATTTGCTGACAGAAAAGCTGGCAGATGAGGGCCTTGAGGTATTAAGAATTGGAAACCCTGCCAGGGTTTCAGCAAAATTATTGTCGCTTACTATTGACGGAAAAATGGCTGACCATGAATCCCTAAAATCTATTAAGAAACTTAAAAAACAGGCTGAAGAGTATAAAAACATGGCTCATAAGTACAAGCGTAGCTTCGGGCGGGCAGAACAAGAGCAGCGAAAAGCATTGTTCAATGAAGCACATAGGATTTTAAAAGAAGCTGATAATACGGAGCAATACATTATTGATCAGCTACTAGCTAAAGCCCAGGTGATTACAGCCACTTTGGTTGGCGCCAATCACCGTTTGGTTAAGCATATTGATTTCCAAACGGTAATCATTGACGAGGCTGGTCAGGCATTAGAACCCGCTTGCTGGATTCCAATCTTAAAATCAGCCAAATTGGTTTTGGCTGGTGATCATTGTCAGCTGAGTCCGACTATAAAATCGGCAGAAGCGGCAAGAAAGGGTCTAAACAAAACGCTACTTGAAAAGGCCATAGCATTACATCCTGAAGCAGTAGTTTTATTAGAAGAACAATATAGGATGCATAAAAATATCATGGGCTATTCTTCTGGTGTATTTTACGGAGGTCTATTAAAAGCACATGCTTCAGTAGCTGACCGGTTGCTTTTTTTGGATGACAAACCGTTGCAATTTATAGATACTGCTGGAAGGGGATTTGAAGAGAAACAAGAAGGAACCAGCGTAGTAAACCCCGATGAAGCCAACTTCCTCTTGCAACATCTAGCCGAATATATAACCGTACTTAAAACCCATTACGACTTAAAAGGGTTTCCAAAGATTGGAATTATTGCTCCCTATCAGGAGCAAGTTAAATTACTTCGTACGGGATTAACCCTAAGTGGAATTGATGAAGAAATTTGGGATAAGATTACAACAAACACTGTAGATAGCTTCCAAGGTCAGGAAAGAGATATAATCTATCTGAGTTTAACGCGAAGTAACGACGATCAGGTCATTGGCTTCCTTTCCGATATCAGACGAATGAATGTAGCTATGACCCGAGCTAAATCAAAGCTTGTTGTTATTGGAGACAGTGCGACTTTGTCAAAACTGCCCTTTTATGCAGATTTTGTCAGCTATGCAGATGAAAAGCTAAGTTATCACAGCGCCTGGGAGTTTTGATCGAATTCTAAAAACTCTTAGGATCGATTAGCTGCGGAAACCAGGTTCTGAACGAAGAAGAGCTATGGTTACCTGCTGAAGCGTAATCGCAGAGGTCTACATAAACCGGTTTGTCTCCCCCTTCCTTGTAAGACTCGGGACTAAATTGTAACCGAAACTGCATCCATGAGTTTGTAGAAGTTACCTCTTGTAAAGAGACATAGCCATCTTTGCCTCCCGGACTCACAATTGCAGCCATATCTATCCCTTTTAAAGACTCATCACGGGCCAATAGAATTGGCCCTCTTAGTATCGCAGCATATTCAGGTTTGTCACCAGTATAAGCTACTCTTCCACGCATGTCAAGTTCCAGTTCTATCAGATCACCATTTTCCCAGGTGCGGGTTATAATCTGATATCCAGGGGTTACATGATCGATTAAAGTACCATTTGTGGTCAAGCGATTTTTTAGACTCCAGGAGGGTATTCTTAGGTTGATGGAAAAGGTTTCCGGTTTAGCTAGCTTTAGGGTTAATCTAATAAGGCCATTCTTTGGGTAAGATGTTTGCTGGGTCAATTCAATCAACTTTCCTTTTGGAGTGGTTGTCTTGAATACTCCGTCGGCGTAATAGTTGATGAAAACTGCATCACGGGCTTTCATAACCATATGTGCAGGGAAGTTAAATAAAGCACGTGGACCACTTGCAACACAGCAGTTGAGATCCATCCCACATTGGCCGCTTCCTGGTAGTCTTAACCCCGTCAATGGTGTATATTTAGCCCATTCGTACCCATCAGAACTCATTGAACCAAGCAGCGCATTATAAAAGCTTTGCTCGGCCGCATCTGCATACTTGGATTCGCCTGTGAGGCGGAAAAGCTGATGGCAAAGTTTAATCCAAGTTACGGTTACGCAGGTCTCTTGGTAGTGATGGATTGGATTGGTTTGTAAAATCTTTCCTCCAAACCACATTTCTGAAGCAGCGCCTGAGCCAGCAATATTGATTTCTGTATTATATATGTTTTGCCATGTATTTTCCACTGCCATTTTATATTCCGGCTTGCCAGTTATTCGATAAAGTTCAAGAAGTCCTTCGTAGCAAGACATCATTTCATAGGCTTTTTGCCCTTGTTCGAATGAATACCAACTGGCCGGTTTTGGAAAACGCTTTGCTACATCAATTTCAGATTTACTGATCAGCTTAGGCCCATCAGGTCTCTCCCATTGTTTTACAATTTCTTCGGCGAAGCTAATGTATTTTTTATCCTTAGTTGCCCTATAAAGCTGGCACATAGGCTCAAGGATTGAGGAGGCTGCCATACCTCGATAATTGCCTTTTGTTACTAGTATGCCATCAGCTTTTTTTAGGTCAGACATCAGGTTATCGGCTACTTTCTTTGCCGCTTCAAGACTACTCAAATCCTTAGTTAACTCATAATAATCCAGTAACCCAAGCATGCAATATTTCCTTCCCCAGATATCCCACTCCTTCAACCTGAAGTTCTTAGCATAGTTTCCAATGTATCCATCGGCAGTTTGCGTTGCGATAAGTCCTTTAACCGCCTCCTGAAGTTTTGCCTTTAAGGCTGATGTTGGGTGATATCTGTACGCAAGCACTCCAGAAGTAAACCATTTACCCCAAAACTCACTTTGCCACTGATTTGTTTCTTCCCGATGCCGGAAAGGCTCAACAAGCATATCGACATCTTGCTGTAAAATCCTATTGTTGTAAGAATTCATTAAACGTTCCCCAATAAAACCTGTAATGGTTTCAGAATCGGCTATATGGAGTTTATCCTGAGCAATTACCAATGTACTGGGAATGCTTAAAGCAAGGCTTACAAGGATGCAAACATCTAAACTAAATTTGTTCATAATGAGTTATAATACCTTTTTAAAGAGACCAATTGTTCTTTCCCAGGCAAGTTTAGCAGCAACCTCGTTGTATCTAGTAGGCGAGGTATCGTTATTGAATGCATGATTTACCCCATCGTATATAAAGATTTTATAGTCAACATTGTTGGCTTTCAGAGCGGACTCATATGCAGGGATGCCTGCATTTATACGCTCATCAAGTCCGCCGTAATGAAGCATTAGGCTGGCTTTGATCTTCGGTACATCTTCTACCACAGCCTGCGAGCCATAGTAGGCAACTGCAGCCTGCAACTTCGAGTCATGAACAGCCAGCTGATTAGCCATGCCACCACCCCAGCAGAAACCTACGCAACCCACTTTTCCATTACCGTTTTTAAGTGTTCTCAAAAAACCCAAACCTTTCAAATAGTTTTGGAGATTTTTTGCAGGATCAAGTTTACCGATCATCTCTCTCCCCTTGTCTTCATCTGCGGGTGTTCCTCCTAGCGGAGACAAAGCATCCACCCCTAAAGCAATGAATCCTGTTGCAGCGATACGATTTGTCACGTCGATAATGTGTGGGTTCAATCCACGGTTTTCATGAATGACTAATACACTGCCAATTTTTTTTTTGCCTTTGGGCATTGCCAACACCGCTTTCATATCCCCATCCACACCAGGATAGGTTACATTCTCAGTACTAATGCTATCATCTTGCAATGTCGAAGATGTTGCATAATTGTTTTCTAACAGCGGTAATACTGTTAATGCGAGGGCAGTGCTACCAGTCAATATTGCCAACCTTTTCATAAAATCTTTTCGGCTCAATGAGCTGTGAGTATATTCTTCGTAAAGATTTATTATTTTCTGATTCATAATATATTGTCTTTAGGTTATATGATTACAATATAAGGGTAAAACAGAAGAATTGAATGATTATATTCAAGTCATTACAATTGAAAGAAGGCTAATGTCACATTTTTGTGGGAATTTATTTTCTTAAAACAAATTGAAATTTTTAGCGTTAATCATGTAGTTTGTTTGGTTTAGGTTAGTCTGTGGTGGGCTGACCAACTATTATAACAGGGACACATCTGCAAAGGTTGTCCCTGTTTCCTTTTATAAGGTTTTTTTGACATTCACAAAACCACGTAGCGATTTATTTCGTAATTAGAGTGAGAGCGTTAATTTAACGGGGGTAGGTCTAAAGATTTACCTCCGTTTTTTTTGACCCTGTAGCTAATAAAGTCAGGGTGCACATCCCGAAATGTTACCTAATTTCCCATTGCTTTCTAACTACTGTTAATAAATTATAAGTAAATTGTAATATTTAATTTAAAAAGTAATATATTCAGTCTTGGCCGACTTTATGTTTTGTTTTCTATGTTAATGGTCTTAAATTTGAAAAGTTTATTTATTGGCATAAATGTTGACTTTAACTAAATGTAAAGTAGGTGTTATCAAACGGAGTAAATGATCCCTAATAATGAACCAAACTACAATAAACTCTGCTCTGTAATCTAAATATAAGGACTAGCATGCGTAAAAAATTACACGATAGGATAGCTGCTTTTAAAGACGCTACAGCAATAAAGGAGAAAGGATTGTATCCATATTTCCGGGCAATAGAATCTGGGCAAGACACCGAGGTGATCATAGATGGGAAGAAGGTGTTGATGTTTGGATCCAACTCCTATCTTGGATTAACCAACCATCCTGATATAAAAGAAGCTGCTAAAAGAGCCATCGATAAATACGGCACAGGCTGCGCAGGTTCCAGGTTTTTGAACGGAACTTTAGACATCCACATCGAATTGGAAAAAAGACTCGCTGCATACGTTGGTAAAGAAGCCGCAGTATTATTTAGCACAGGTTTTCAGGTAAACCTTGGTGTGATTTCCTGTTTGCTCGATAGAAATGACTATTTAGTTCTTGATGAATATGATCATGCCTCAATCATTGACGGCAGCAGATTATCATTTTCAAGATCTATAAAATATGCTCACAATGACATGGATGACCTGCGCAAAAAATTAAGCAGATTACCAGAAGATGCGGCAAAGCTTATCGTTGCCGATGGGATATTCAGCATGGAGGGTGATCTTGTTAACCTTCCCGAAATCGTTAAGATCGCAGAAGAGTTCGGTGCCAATATTATGATGGATGATGCCCATAGTCTCGGTGTAATCGGTCTAAATGGCTCAGGCATTGCCTCTCATTATGGCCTTACTGACAAGGTTGACCTAATTATGGGAACATTTAGTAAATCTCTTGCTTCCTTGGGTGGGTTTATTGCTGGAACTGAAGAAACAATTGAATTTGTTAAGCACCGCGCAAGATCGTTAATGTTTAGTGCTAGCATGCCCCCTTCGGCAGTTGCAAGTGTTATTGCGGCCCTTGATATTATTGAATCTGAGCCAGAAAGAATTGATCAGCTTTGGGCGAACACAAACTACGCTAAGAAACTATTATTAGATGCAGGCTTTGATATCGGACACACAGACAGTCCCATCATTCCTGTATACATCAGAGATAATGATAAAACGTTTTTAATTACTAATATACTCAGTAAAAACGGAATATTCGTAAATCCTGTAGTTTCCCCAGCTGTGCCAAGTGATGCTTCCTTAATAAGATTCTCTCTAATGGCAACGCATACTTTTAAACAGATCGAGGAAGCTGTAGACAAATTAACTTCAGCATCGAAGCAAGTTCAACTCCACACCACATCGCAATTAAGCATTTCATGAGAAAAATCGTTGTTGTTAGCAGCAAAAAACAATTAGCAACATTTATTGATTTCCCACATGAGCTGTATGCGGAAGATCCAAATTATGTTCCAGAGCTCTTTATTGCCCAACGCGACCTTCTGACTACCCATCCATTTCATAAACACTCTTCATTGCAGTGTTTTTTGCTTTACGATGGAGATATGGTAATTGGTCGTATCGCATCCATCCTAAACAATAGTCATAATATTTTGAACAATGCTAATGACGGTTTTTTTGGTTTTTTTGATTGTATCAATGATCAGGAAGCTGCGAAATTATTGATCAAAACTGCGGAGCATTGGTTGAAGGAAAAAAGAGTAACTGGTTCATTAATAGGCCCTGTTAACTTCTCAACCAATGAAAGCTGTGGGCTACTCATTCAAGGTTTTGATTCTCCACCAGTAGTGATGATGCCTTACAATGCTGAATATTATATTTCTTTGTTGGAAGGCACTGGCTTAAAGAAGAAGGTTGATTTGATTGCCTGGAGATTTACTGGTGATGCCTACGACGATCGCTCAGTTAAGCTTCTGGACCGGTTGGAGGAACGATTAAATCGCAACGGAATTACTATCCGTAAAATCAATTTAAAGAAGTTTAAAGCCGAAGCTGCCAGCTTAAGGGAAGTTTACAATAGAGCTTGGGATAAGAATACGGGGTTTGTTCCATTGAATGATGAAGAATTCGATTATCAGGCTAAAGATTTAAAATTGGTACTTGACCAGGATTTCTGCCTGGTTGCGGAAAAAGATGGTAAGCTGATAGGCTTCGGCGCAGCCATACCTGATATGAATCAAATCCAGATCAAGATCAAAAAAGGCCGCTTATTGCCCACAGGTATCTTCAAGCTATTATTAGGCAAAAGTAAAGTGACAGGCATCAGAATTTTACTTTTAGGTGTGATCGATGGTTACCGTAAAATGGGCATTGAAGCTTGTATATATGCACGCATTATTAAAGCTTATCGCGAAAAGGGATTGAAATATGCAGAAGCTGGCTGGACCTTAGAACACAATGACTTGGTTAACAATGCAATCATTGCTATCAAAGGCGATCCATACAAAAAATACAGAATCTTCGAAAAAAGTATATGAGCGAAAAGGTACTGATCACTGGTGCCACAGGTTTCGTTGGATATCATTTAATTGAACAAGCATTGTCGGCCGGATTAGAAGTATATGCAGCAGTTCGCGAGCATAGCGACACTCGCCATCTAAAATCCTTTATAATCTCTTACATTAACCTAAACTATAGTTCCGTTGACGAACTTCGAAGTGCTCTGGAAAAACATCAGTTTCAATATATAATACATGCTGCGGGTATTACAAAGGCCAAAGATGAGGCTACTTACAATAGAATAAATGCAGACTTCACAAAAAATTTAGGTGTTGCAATTAGTACGGTAAATTATAAGGTCAAAAAGTTCATTTTTGTAAGCAGTCTTGCGGGGATAGGCCCTTTATCAGATCTTTCAGGTAAGCTTAAAGACGATTCAACTCCGCATCCAGTGACCAGTTATGGAGCCAGCAAGAAACTAGCTGAGCAATATCTTTCAGAAATACCTAGGCTGCCGATGATTATTATCAGGCCAACTGCTGTCTACGGCCCACGTGAAAAAGACATTTTCATTCTATTTAATACAATTAACAAAGGGCTGGAGCCTCATATTGGAAGTTTCAAGCAACAACTCAGCTTCGTTTATGTGGTGGATTTAGCATATATAATTGTTAAGGTACTTTTTTCAGAGGTAGTCGGCACTTCCTACAACGTATCAGACGGCAAGATTTACGATCGTTATGCACTTGCAACGCTCATCAAAAAGGCACTTGGAAAAAGAACATTTAAATTTCATCTTCCCGTACTAGTTGTTGATGTGTTTGCATCTATTATCGAGCTGCTCTACAGTCGAACTAAACATGCCCCAACCTTAAATAAAGAAAAGATGGCAGAACTTACTGCAGTAAATTGGGCTTGCGAGATCGTCCATATCCAAAACGATCTTGGCTATGAACCACTGTATGATCTTGAAAAAGGAGTCAATGAGACAGTAGCGTGGTATAAAGCCAATAACTGGATCTAGCTGTTGCTTTCCATTTGCTTAATAATCTTGTTCACCTCAGTTTCTGTAGATCGCAGCTTTGCCTGACAGTAACCGATCAATATCGAAGCCCGTTTAACTTTTTCTGCTAAGACATCTACAGATACAGATTCATTTTCAATATCATAAGCTATTTTCGTAAGCTCTCTATAAGCTGCCTCATAAGTCAAATTCTCTTCCATTGTATGCTGATTTTGATTGTACTATTGTTTTTATTTTTGTTTCCGAAAATATCACGGTCAACTCATCTCCCTCCTGAATATCGTTCGATTTATTCAGTATTTTATCATTAGCCTTTACAATTGCAAAGCCCTTATTAAGGATATTTTGTGGACTCATCATCTTCGCTAAAGATAAGAAATGAGCAATTTGACCTCGCTGGTTATTAAAATAGGACTTATTGAACGATCGGAGATTAATAACAATATTTGTCAAATCATTCGCATTGTTCGATAAAATGATCCTTGGGTTTGTAAGGACTGGTCCGGATAGATTGACAATATTTTTCTCATATTTATGCAAGAGATCCTTCGTCGAATTACACGTCGCATTCTTTAACTGTGAGAGCCTCTCTTTCTGGTTAGTCAAAAACTGAAGAGTCTTAATTAGCATCATCTTTTGGGTGCTTAGTATTGATTCTTCAAATTGACGGTTATGCGCAATAATGAACTCAGCTGCTTTCGTAGGTGTCTTTGTAGCAGTGTTCGCCATCAAATCTACTATCGTTTCGTTCTTTTGGTGACCAATGCCTGTAATAACAGGTATCGGAAACTTGGCAACTGCCCTGCTTAAATCGTAATTATCAAATATGAGGAAGTCTATTTGCGCTCCGCCGCCACGGATAATGATCAATGCGTCGTATTTTGAATTTGAATTGAACGCATTTACCATCTTCGCAAGAATTTGTGCCGCATTTACCTCGCCCTGAACGAGCGTAAAGTAGTTATCTATCTCAAAGCGGTAACCAAAAGGATTTGTATCCAAAGTGTGCTTAAAATCCAAATAGCCTGCAGATGTTTCAGATGATATAATCGCTAGCTTTTGAATTACCCTGTTAAATGATATTAAATTATTTCTGGTAATATACTGCTCTCCAACTTTGCGAATAAACGCTGGATTCATTTTAACTAATCTTTCTAAGTTCTGTTTTCTTTGTTGTTCAAACAGACCGAGCGAATAATTTGTGTCGATATCCAACAAGTTCAAATGCATCCCAAACGCGGAGCTGTATTGTACAGAAACCTGGATCAATACATTGATGTCATTTCTGAATTTCTGACCCGTGGCATTTTCAAAGTTTAAAATATTTAGTGATGCATTTCCCCATGCCCTGCCAGCTATCTTGGCTATAATCTTAGATGATCCTGAGTCCTTTTCTACCAGTTCAAAGTAGTGGTAATTTGATTGAGCCTTGTAAGTGTAGTTTGTCACATCTGCGATTACCCAAAAAGTCTGTTTAGCAAATACATTATCTAGCGCATGCTGAATATGCCCTGTTAACTGAGAGAGCTTCATAGAGTTGGAACTAGATAGAGACAAGTGATCCTCCATTTTGGTCAACTGTTAGGATATGATTTGTCCCACATTTTAACGCGTAGTTATTAACTTGGTGCCCAACAGGAAAATCAAAGCATATAGGGTATTTAAGTTCCTTTACCTTTTCATTTACAAGCTCATAGACAGTTTTACCAAATTCATCTCCGGGTATGTCTACTTTAGCCTTGAAGCCCCCAACTATCAAGCCTTTTAGACGATCTAACTTCCCTGTTCTCTTTAAATTCCAAAGCATCCTGTCGATACTATAAAGCTGTTCGTGGGTATCTTCCAGAAAAAGAATTTTACCGTCTGTATTTAGATCAGAACTTGTCCCGGCTGCAGTTTCAATTAAACTTAGATTTCCGCCAACCAGTACTCCTTCTACTTTCCCATACCTATTGTA
>JACMPF010000259.1 GCA_014377665.1 Pedobacter sp.
ATCCCTGTAAAATTTTAGTTGGCGAAGGTTTAGCATGGCATAGTGAGACTTGAACAATTCTTCAGGTGTACGCTTAAAATTGAAGGCAGAAAGATCGAACTTTTGCTCTGTTTCTTTAAACTCTGTTCTCATAAAACGCTGTCTCGGATTATAAGTTCCTGATGTTCCCCCCGCGGTTTCTTCATATCTTTTTCCGTTCTTAAGCTTAAGAACCAGAAACATACTATTATCTGATATAAGCATTTTCCCTTCTTTGGCCATAATCACATTGACGTTGCCGCTACTTGTATTACGTTCATATATCACCACATCATGAAGAGTTTGATCCGGATCTTTCCTCTTAACCCGAATTGAATATCCTGTTATACTATTGTTAAAAACTCCTTCATTAATAAGAAAAGCAGTTTTTTGATTTCTGACGTCATATAGAAGAGATCCCATTTTCCAATTCGCTATCGGAAGCATGTAATCTGAAAAGAGGAATGCTCCTATGCTAAGCAAGCTTACAGTTACAATGAGAGGCATCATTGCCTTTTGCAAAGAAATTCCAGCCGATTTAATAGCTACCAACTCATAGTTTTCGCCCAGGCTGCCAAAGGTCATAATAGAAGAAAGCAGTATAGCAAGAGGGAGAGCCATAGCGACATTGGTAGCTGAGGCGTACATCAGCAGCTCCAGTATCACGTACCATTCAAACCCTTTCCCAATCAGATCATCAATGTATTTAAATAAAAATAACATCAATAAAATGAACATGACAATGAAAAAGGTAACAACGAAAGGCCTTAAGAAGGCCTTAAACATTAATAAATATACTTTTTTCACAAGGTTAAAAATAGGAAAAATTTAATCCCTATGCACCTAGTACACTTATCAAATATTGTATCTGATTATCCCATATAAGTTTACGATCCTGAATAGAATCATCCGTGGCGAAATCAGTCACTGAAAGAGCTACATCATTAGTCAGTTCGTCCTGCACTATTTCCATTTCGAAATAGCAATGAGGCTCGTCATCGAGCCATTTGAATTTAACCAATTTGTTTTCTTTTAGTGAAAGCAATTTTGCCTTTTGCTCTTCGCCATCCCAGGTAAAAGTATATATCTGGTCACGATAGGTTACATCATCAGCGAACCATTGAGCGAGCCCATTTGGTTCATTTAGAAATCCAAACAATATTTTAGGAGATGATTTTACTTCATACTCAACATTAAACTTCTTCTTTTCTGACATTCCTGTTATTATATGATATCGTGAAGCGATTTTTTTAGCATTAGTTTCTAAAGAAAAGTAATTTCCTCTATATTTGCAACTCTGTTTTAAAAGGGAGTGACATATATTTCTAAGGTTGCATTGTAATGACCCTTTGAGTGAGTAAGATCTTTATGAAAAATAGTATGGCGGGGTAGCTCAGATGGTTAGAGCGCAGGATTCATAACCCTGAGGTCGGCAGTTCGATCCTGCTTCCCGCTACGTAGAAAGGCCCCCTGAGGGCCTTTTTTAGTTAGCTTTGACTCGTGCGTGCGCAAATGGGTCAAAATTCACACTGAAATCGAGATCAAGACAATAGAAGGAAGAGCCTTCTTGCTTTACTACTACGATGGTATTCGTCAACGAGAATACGCACAACGGCAACAAGTTAACACTACCTATCTTTTCCAGCAAGGCCAATCAGATAAGCTCAAGTCTTATGCGACTTTTTTTAATTTCACCTGTGGCGTTACCCTCCATTCTCTATTGTTTCAAACCTGGTTCTGTCAGATTGACCAAACGGGGCTTCCGCCCGGACGAATAAGCATTAGTTAACAACTTCGATTTATTGTATGGAAAAGAGAAATGTATAAATCTGGGGTTTCCGAGAGATTTAAAAAAAGGCCTTTTGTTTGGGTCTTCTTTGGGTCTTGTTTGGGTAAAAGGCCATTTTTGGTATCAGGAGCCGAAGAATACCCAAACAAGACCCCTACCAGACCCCTTCCAGGGCCTATCCAAGTCAGTACTTACTCCTCTAGAATTGCGACTAGGGAACGGATGTTATAAAGTTCGGTTAGCGATTGCATCAAAAGGAAAATCAGGAGGAGCAAGAGTGATTGCAAATCTGGTTATTGAGGAAAGCTCCGTTTTCTTATTAGCTATCTATGATAAATCCGAAAAAGAAAATCTAACAAACAGTGAGTTAGCCGATTTGTTAAGCCAGTTTAATCAATGGTATAGCAAAATCAATTCAAACCATACATCAAAGAACTATATTTCCCTTCGTCGGATGGTAATGCCCCTGCTCAGTGCTGCATTTGCAAAAGATCATACCCACAGTTTTTCGCCTGCGGTAAACATAATTAAGATCTATATTGGCTATACTTCCGATTAGCGAGACTTATCAATTTACTTTCAAAATCACTTGTAAATCGTCTGAAAAGTTCGACATTTCGCCGTTACACTCTACAAAGAGCAGCTTAATGTGGCTTTTTTTATTGTATTTCACCTCCGGTTGGTATTATCACACGACTCTCTAGTATTGTTCAGGCCAGATTCTGGCAGAGATAAAAAACCGGCCCAGCCGACCTGACGAATAAGCATTAATTAATAACTTCGAATAATTGTTTGACACAGAGAAATGTATAAATCTATATATTTGCGTTAGGTAACCCATTAAAATATTCGTTATGAAAGTAATATTAGATATTAAGGACAACAAAGCTGCCTTTGTAATGGAGCTCTTGAATAACCTGTCTTTTGTGAAGACTAAGCCTCTTTCTAATGAAAACGCCATTTTAATTGATGAAATTAAAGAAGCAGTGGAAGAACTTAAGCTTGTACGTCAGGGTAAAATAAAAGCACGTCCTGCCAGAGATCTTATCAATGAGCTATGATGTATTCACCTTACGGCCTTTTGATAAACAACTTAAACGGTTGACAAGGAAATACCCTTCTTTAAAAAAGGAATACATTGAACTAATCGAATCTTTAGAAAACAATCCCAAACAAGGAACTTCAATAGGAAACGGATGTTATAAAGTTCGGTTAGCGATTGCATCAAAAGGAAAAGGAAAATCAGGAGGAGCAAGAGTGATTGCAAATCTGGTTATTGAGGAAAGCTCCGTTTTCTTATTAGCTATCTATGATAAATCCGAAAA
>JACMPF010000260.1 GCA_014377665.1 Pedobacter sp.
AGATCCAATGTTTTAATGGAAGCAAGAAATTTTTCTTTAATGTCAAGTAACTTCTCTAAAAGCGCTATTAATTGATATTGTTTTTCTTCAGGAACAATACTTTCGGGACTTTTCATCTTAAAGCTAAAATCAAGAAACATCCCCCTAATGGCTTGCACTTTTTCCTCTGGATCACGTTTAGTTTCCGAAGTTGGACCGTTAATTACTTCAACGAATCCTCCTGCAGACAATATAATATGTTGCCCCAATTGACCTGCTGTCCAGCTACCTTCAAACGGAATTTCATTTAACTTTGTTGCCGGAAGAGCTGTTAACAGGTCAATGATTTCATCAAAGGCTTGTCTGGCTTCTTCGGTTGTTTCTTTAATATTTACCATACGATTTATATTTGGTAATACTAATATCAGCATTTTTATGCTTAAAATGAGGTAAATTGCACCTTGTGAATAGAGTTGGCAGCATAAGATCTTTACTTATTGAATTTTTTTACGGAGAATATTTTAAGGATGCTTTGCGAAACACGTTCTGCGTCATTTTTCCGATTGGCTTATTTTTCTTTCTTGGTTACCCACAAGCTGCTATTGGTACAGGTTTAGGAGCACTGGTGATAAGCCTCACCGATCTTCCGGGCAATAGAACTGCAAAACTAAAGACAGCTGTATTAAGTGTAAGCCTCTTTTTTTTAACTACTTTTTTGGTTGGCCTATCTTTTTACAGCCAGTGGCTTACCGTTATTGTAATATTCTTAATGGCATTTGTGTTTGCTATGATGAGTGCAATTGGACTACGCGAATCAGTAGTTGGCACTATGTGTATCATCCTAGCTGTGTTCGTGTTGGGACTACATACTGGAAATAACCTGTTATTTAGTCTCATGGTTATGACAGGTGGTGCCTGGTATTACGCTATCAGCTTAATTCAAACCGCTATATTACCCTTTAGGTCAACTCATCAGGCAATCCATGAGTGTTTGTCGGCGACAGCGAGTTTTCTGCTTACAAAAGCAAAGTTCTACGATCCCTCAACCGATCTTCAGGAATGCTACAAGGAAACGATATTTCAGCATCAGCAGGTTTTTGAGAAACAGGAACTGATAAGAAACTTATTGCTTACTGATAGGCACGCAATGGAGTCAACAAATGCCAAGGGGAGACGCTTGCTCAATATTGTGAACAGCACTTTTTCCCTTTACGAGCAAGTTACCGCGATACATTACAATTACGATGATTTGCGAAAGCGCTTCGCTGGTACTAGTGTACTGGAAACTGTGATTGTATTAATTGAATTCCTTGCATCAGACCTAAATAAATTAAGTGTTAGCTACCTTCAGCGATCTAAAAGATCGATAACTGCAGATAAAAACTATGCAGCTCTATTGCAAAACCTTCAAGATATTGCAATCAACTTTGAAGCAGCAGACCGGGAAACGTTACTTAACATCAAACTGAATCTAAAGCAGGTTAGTGAGTACATCCACCAGGTGAATAACAATGAGGATCAATTTTCTAGGATCAATTTTAGTGATTTCGTTCCAGTACCAGCTACTTTTAAAACGCTACTTAGCCATTTGTCACTCAGTTCTCCGATAGCAAGGTTCTCCTTAAGATTAGCATTGCTTTGTCTTTCAGCATGTTTAATCAGTTATGCATTTCCTAACGCTAAATACAGTTATTGGGTATTACTTACCGTTGTCGTGATAGCGAAACCCAGGTTTTCGGTAAGCTGGAATAGAAATTTACAGCGCCTAACAGGAACTTTTGCAGGTATTGTTGTGGGCATGATAATGTTGTTGCTAATAAAAAATCCTGTTATTCTTTTGATCTTATCCTCCCTATTCTTAATTGGTTTTTTTACGTTCAATCGTCCTAGATATGCGCTCAGCGTATTCTTTATTACGCCGTGTGCGTTAATTGCACTAAGTGTACTACAAGGTTATTCAACAGAAATCTTAATTGAAAGAAGCATTTTTACTATTATTGGTTGCACTATAGCCTTCGCTGCTGCATATATTTTTCCAATATGGGAAAGCAATAGTATTAAGCCGGCATTGGCGAGATTATTAGCTGGTAATTACCAATATTTGGAGACCATTGTAGCCACTAAAGTAGGAATGGGGGGATTACAAATTTCTCCAAAACTGGCAAGAAAGTTAGCCGATAATAGTCTGGCGAGTTTCTCTGAAACGATCCAACATCTATTGCAAGAACCGCAGATCAAGCATATTAATATTCAGATGCTTTATGAAATTCAAGTGATCAGTTATAGAATCAATGGGATGACTACCGCTTTGAATCTTAGTTCGACCTCTGGAAATATGGAAATGATGCAACCGTTTTTTAAACAAGCTTTAGAGAACATAGATTTCGCTATCAGGAACGCGCTTTCGTTTGATCCGGGAAATATGGAATGCGTTGCTCCAAAGGGCTTAGAGAATAATAAAAATCTGGCAGAAACAATCACCGCCCTAAGTTTGCAGCTCAGGGCAGTGATAACAAATTGTTAATTCGAATTATTTAACGCGTTCAATGTATTCCCCTGTGCGGGTATCGACTTTAATCTTGTCTCCTACATTTACAAACAAAGGAACTTTGATCTCTATACCGTTTTCTGTAGTTGCATATTTTTGTGCGCCTGAAGAAGTATCACCTTTAACAGCCGGTTCAGCATAAGTAATTTCCAGATCAACGAAATTTGGAGCTTGTGCCATGATTGGCTCATCGCTTTCCAATGAAACAATTACATCCATTCCTTCCTTTAGAAACTTGGCTGCCGGTCCGAATAAGGCCTTAGGGATATTGAATTGGTCGAAAGTAATGTTATCCATCACTACAAAAGAATCACCTTCATCATATAAATATTGGTAATCATTGGTTTCCACACGGCATATTTCTACTTGTTCATCAGTTGCTAAACGGGCTTCTACTATTTTGCCTGTTTTGATGTTACGAAATTTACCCAAATAAAAAGCGCCACCTTTACCTGGTGTACGGTGTAGGATCTCTGTAACGGTAACCAATTCGCCGTTAAAGCGTAAAATATTACCCGTTTTGATCTCTGAAGCCTTTGCCATAAATTGTTTTGTAAAATTTGAGCCCAAAGATATATCCTTTGTTCTAATTACAAAGTTTTTTTAATTAATCAATATCAAGCCTAAGAAAGTAGCACACGATGAATGTGTATTGAGGCCTTCCCATCTTTCCAGGCTAAGGTATACCAATTTAGTAGTTAAAGTTTTAACGAACGGAATTGTTGCCTAAATTTGTACCATGCAAGACACTATTCAAGACCAGACATTTACAAAAGAAGTATTACTCGAAAAACCAATAGTAAAAGGGGTCTATGAGAATTGTACCTTCAACAACCTTGATCTTTCTAACCTTAACTTTTCAGATTATCGTTTTATCGATTGTGTTTTTAGCGGTTGTAATTTGAGTTTAACCAAATTTAATAAGACAGGACTGCAAGAGGTGAAGTTTGTGGGATGTAAGATGCTTGGACTCCATTTCGACGCTGTTAATGAATTTGGTCTGGAAGTTAGTTTTGAAAACTGTATGCTTAACCACAGTTCCTTTTACAAAAAAAAGCTAAAGAAAACT
>JACMPF010000261.1 GCA_014377665.1 Pedobacter sp.
ACTATGGAATCGCATGCACAAGATTACCCAGATCATTTTACTTTACAGAAAGATGGTTTAAATTGGACTTGGGAAAATAAACCTTTAGGTATAAAAGACAGCTTTGTATTTGGCGATTGTTCTAGTTTGCCGATGGATCCATTTGAGTATATGGGGCGGCAAGTACAGGGTGATTTTGTGTTGCTCGATCAGCGTGATGAAACCTTGTATGCCGATTCGGGCTTTATTACCAGCCAAGCAGATTGGTCACTTGCGTTTAATATTGGCATGTCATGGAAAGAATGGCACGGTCCAGTTCCGCGTGTTACCGAATTAGGCGTCATGGATCGCGCTTTAAAATACCTAATGAATCTACAACTTGGTAGCCCAGTAAGAAGGTTGAATTGGACCATGACAATTAACCCGCGTTTAGACACTTCACCCGAAAATTACCCGTTTTGGGGTGGCGATAGAAATAAAGTGAATAAAGACAATGTGGGCGATTTGGTTCATCTGCGTGTGGAGCTGCAAGCCTTATTCAGACTGCCTCGCAGCAATGCAATAGTATTCGTAGTACGCTGCTATCTGATTAATTTAAAAGAAATCGCAACCTATCCACGTTGGTCTAAACGCCTGCATCGGGTGCTGAAAGATTTACATCCAGATTTAATTGAATATAAAGGATTAACTAAATTTCACCCTTTAGCAGTTGATTGGCTTTCAAAATTTGATGATGGGGCTACTCTAGATCTGGGAAGTCAGCCTGAATAAAAACATATACTTAATATGGAATTGACTTCAAGCTGTTAACTCTATATTGATGTTTAGGGATTTCAGTAATAAATCCTTCTAGTGCTAGCAACTCACCAGTGCTAGAAAAGATTCCTCTGCCATATTCTTGTACTAGTTTAGTGTCACCTTTGCTGGTAATGATACGGAAGATGAGCTTAAATTCCTTGTCAACGCTAATTTGATGATTAACAGATTCCCATACGTCAGCTCTATCATCTGGATGAATTATTAAGTTCCAGCTCAGATTTTTGTCGTTAATTAGTTGCAAGGGATCATAGCCAGTGACATCAATGCAGCCTTCACTCACGAATTCAAACTTCCAAGAGCGGTCATTTTTACAACGATAGACCATGCCAGGAATATTGTTCAAAAGAGAATTTAGAGCTCGTTTGTTGGCAAGCTGGGTTGCATCAGCTTCTTTATTACGCTGAATATCTGTCATAGTGCCAATAACACCAGTTCTTTCTCCAGTTGAGGTGGATGTAGTTTTTGCTCTTAGCATTACCCAGTTTGGACGCCCTCTTGCTGTAAGTAGTCTGGTTTCTAATGTAGAGTGTGTTCTTTTACCTTGCGTAAGTGAATCGAGACTGGCCTTAAGAGTTGGTTTGTCTTCAGGGTGGCAAAAGTCTATAAGTAACTTACCAATGCAATGTTTGACTTTGTAGTCAAGTATACTTTCCCATGATGTGTTGATAAAGATGATTTCACCATTGGCGCTAAGTTGAAAAACAATTTCTTCTAATCTGTCCATTATTGAGTGGTAGTTGAATTGCGATTCGAAATCATCACTTAAAGGGTTAATGGCAGACATGGGAGTGAACTGGAATAACATTGATTTATCTTTAAAATCTTCACGCATTTTAGAAAGACTGACATTTGATGGCAGACTAGTACCATCTGCGCAAATTAAACGAATAGTTGTAGGATTATCTTTGGATTTATCCAGTGAGGTTTCCGCTGATAATTCAGCAAAATTTTGATGGTCTGCAGGGTGTATAAGATTTGAGAGTGGCATGCCTATAATTTGATCTGCCATGCCTGTCATACCTAGTATTTGTAAGAATGGCGTGTTTACAAACTTAACTACATATCCTTCAAGCATAGCGGCAGGAGATGATATAGCTTCAGAAAAATCTTTACCCCATGAAGCTTGATGGGGTAAAGAGCGACGTGGGTGTTTAGACTTTGAGGAAAATAGAGGTTGTAAAGCTATAAGTATAGCTGCAGAAAATATTGCTACAGCAGTAGAAATAAGCATCACAATTTGTAATAAAAATGGACCTTGAATGTTGTACCATGAGCCAAGTACCAACAGGAAAATAATGCTAATCACTAACGTTGAAAAAATGAATATACTCATTCAATTAGGCCTAAATTATGACAGTACGTAGAGTATAAAAAGAACTAAAGAAAAAATGCAGAAAATTTTTAAATTTCTTAAAAAAATGCAAGAGTTTGTTAAAAAGCATAAGCTTTACGCAAATCTACATGCACTAATCGTTTCTATGGTTCTGTCTGTTATATTGATGCAGACAGGCTCTCTCTTCCTACTTAATTATATCCCCAACCATCTTTCAATTATTAATCGTGCATATCAAGAGCAAACCGACTGGAAGCTTAGTCTATATCGATTAGAAAACGGTTCGAATGTTAACAGTGATGGTTTTATCCATCAAAACTTACTTGATGATTCAATCTATCACTGGGCTAAAAATCAAAAAGATACTGGCCTAACTAATGCTTATGAACACTTAAAAATTGCACAGCAACAATTTGATAGTGCAATAGTATTAGGATATTCCAAAGACACCCAAATAGACAAATGCAAGTCAGTTATATCTGCCTACGGTAGATTTCTATCAGTTGCGGAAAAAGATGTGCTTGTTAAACAAGCCTTGGTTTCTTTACTGCAACTTGTCAGCTTGTTTTTAGTTTTTTGTATAGCTGCAAGTTTAATGATTACTTCGTGGGATATTTTAATTAATAGGCTTGAGAAAATCATTGCATACTTTCCAAAAGAACTGTCTTCTGTATCAAAAGAAAATGAATACGATGATGAGCTAGAAGAATTAGAAAAAAATGTAGCAAAAATGTCTGCAAGGCTTGATGGAATTCAGGTTGAAACAAAATGGACTAATAAAAATAGTACAGAAAAAGTTAGAAAAATGATTCTTTCGCAAGATTTTTTATTTAAGCTAGCTAAATTAATTGGCAGTTCTGAATTAACTGAACAAACCATAAAGAAAACACTTGCGTCCCTTGAGCAAGTTTTAAATGTAAGCAATGTAGCATTAGTTTTTAGTGAAAATGGTTCTCGTACAACAGCTCAACGGGGGGTATTTTCAAATGCATGGCCACTTTCTTTTGACGAAGACATGTTTAATGAAACTGAAACAACCAATTCGACAAGTCACTCAACAAAGCTGGTAAAAAATCAGAGTGTTCAATGCGCCATGCTACCATTGTTAAGCCCTAGCGGATGGCTTGGCATTTTGCTTTTAGAAACAGCAGGAGATCGTTATTTTGATGAATCCGAATGGCAGCTCTTTGAAGTGACTGCTCAAATGATAGCCAATTCTATTGGTTATCAAGCTAGAGAGCAAGAAAGTAGACGAGTAGCTCTGCTTGAGGAAAGAGCAGTTATTGCAAGGGAACTTCACGATTCTTTGGCACAGTCGCTTTCTTATATGAAGTTTCAACTTGCACGATTACAATCTGTTTTTGGAGATCAAGTCATTAATTCAGGTGCCGATGAAATTGTTAATGATTTGCGAATGGGCTTAGATAATGCTTATCGCGAGCTGCGTGAGTTATTAACAACATTCAGAGTCCGGATGGATGTGCGTGGACTTGATTATGTGCTTGAGGAAGCAATTGAAGAATTTTCCCAGCGGTCTAACTTAAATATTACGCTCGATAATCGGCTTCAAGAATGCAAATTGAGTGTGAATGAGGAATTTCATCTTTTACACGTCGTTCGCGAAGCATTATCAAATATTGTTCGTCACTCAGGAGCTAAAAAAGTTAATATTGCACTACTTTACCAAGCTACTGGAGATATCATTGTGACTATAGATGATGATGGTAAAGGGTTTACATTTGATGAAAATAAACCTCATCATTATGGGCTAGCTATAATGACAGAGCGTGCATGCTGTCTAGGTGGAAAAATCGACATACTGCCTAGGCGGAAAGGTGGTACTCGTGTCAGACTGCTGTTTCGTCCAAAATAACATATTTAAGAATAATGCTTACAATAAACCAATTTATTTATTGGGAGGAAAATATGAAAAAACCAACAACGGTAATCATTGTTGATGATCATGCTTTATTTCGTAAAGGAGTCAGTCAAATGATTTCTACAGATGCTGATTTTTTAGTAATTGGTGAAGCAGCTTCAGGGGCTGAAGGTTTATTGTTAGTAGAAAAGCTAAAGCCAGACTTAGTGTTGATAGATCTCAACATGAAAGGCATGAATGGTTTACAAACACTAACGCAGATTAAAGAAAAAAAAGTAGAGTCACGTTGCATTGTTTTAACAGTGTCAGATGCGGAGGATGATTTGCTAGAAGCACTTCGAGCTGGTGCTGACGGTTACCTACTAAAAGATATGGAACCAGAAGACCTTTGTTCTAACCTTAAAAAAGCAATGTCGGGCGTTACTGTTTTGCACGAAAGTCTTGCTGAAATTCTCAAAAATGCACTTATGCATCCCACTTTAAGTCGAAGTGAAGAGGTTTCATTGACCGAAAGAGAAAGAGAGATACTAGATTGTTTAACTAAAGGCCTTAACAATAAGACTATTGCTAGAGCTTTGGGTATTAGCGATACAACTGTAAAAGTGCATATTAAACACCTATTAAGTAAATTGAAACTAACAAGTAGACTCGAAGCTGCGGTGTGGGCGCATAATAAGAAGTAGCTTGTTTCCAGCAAAATGACTATTTACACAAAATTTCTAACTCCATAATAATAAGGTATATTTATTTTACTAGTTTTAGGTATTTACAACTTATGGAAATAGGGGGGGGTGTAAATAATTTTGTGTAAACGTCATTTTGCTGGAAACTGCTATTTTCAGCAATGGATAAAGAATGACGATACAAAAAGCCTTACCCAGCGATTGAATTGATAGCCTGCTATCGAACTACAAGAAGCCTGAAGACCTGATCGGTGAGCATGGTCTTCTCAAGCAACTTTACCAAAGCCCTCGTTGAATGTGCGCTGCAAGCTAAAATGGCAGAGCATCTTGGTCACAATAAGCAGGCGCCTGTCACCAACAGTGCTGGCAATGCTCGGAACGGTAAAACCGCAAGACGCCGAAGGGTGAGTTTGGCGAACTGCCGATTGAAATCCCGCGTGACCG
>JACMPF010000049.1 GCA_014377665.1 Pedobacter sp.
AGTAGACTAAATCTCGTAAATCTAAATCATCAATCGAGGTAATTTATGGAATCGTCAATTCATACACTCAACAACCTATTCGCGCAACTCGGCTTACCTTCAGATGAAGCTTCAATCAACACCTTCATTAAAACGCATAGTCATTTAGCGACCTGTGTTTTACTATCCGAAGCCTCATTTTGGACGCCCACGCAAGCAGCATTTTTACGTGAAGAAATTTTGAATGATGCGGATTGGGCAGAAGTTATTGACCAATTAAATACTAGCCTGCACGCGGTTTAAGGAGCCCTAATGCGCAAATTCTTGACTGCCATAAGCTTAACCATCACAACCTTAGTCAGCACTGCAAACGCTGCAGAAATCAGCATGCGTCCTGGATTATGGGAAATCACTACAACTTCAGACTTGCTACGCTTAGTGCCACATATTCCAGCAGATCAAATGCAAAGCATTAAAGACCTAGCCAATCAATACGGGCTAGAAATGCCACAAATTGAAAATGGCGCCGCAATTTCTAAAGCTTGTATCACAGCAGAAATGGCGAATCAAAAATCGCCACCTATTTTTGGAGATAATCAACTAGGCTGCACCACTAAAAACTCAACCCGTACTGGCAATAACTACAAAATGGACTTTGTATGTAACAGCGCAGATTTAAAAGGTAACGGCACAGCAGAAGGCGCAATTACAAGCCCAGAAAGCTTCTCAGGAAAAACTAAATTCAGTGGCTCAGCGCAAGGTAATGCGGTGAATGAGCAGGCGGATGTGAGTGGAAAGTGGGTTGGGGCGAGTTGTGGAGCGGTTAAACCGATTCAGTGAATTACTTAATACTTCATCTAGATAATTGAATCACTCGATGTTTTCATAATTAGTAATTAATTCATTATCATCAAGTTTAATTGAATTTGATATTTTTAATATGTCTGTATTAACAACATTTATTGAGTTAATAAACTTCATTTTCTCTTCATAATTTTTTAAGTTTTCTTGGTAAGATTTTTTGCTTATTTCAAACTCTGCTAAACTTTCTGCGCTGTCATCATCAGCCTCCAAAGGCTCTATGGGCTTATCTGGGATTGCCGCTTTTACTTCATATATAGCACCTTGGTCTAATCTTTTTGCAACCAAAATTAGCTCTTGTCTAATCTGAGTCTCTAACTCATTAACTCTTTGATCATCGTTATTATTTTGGTATTTTTTTCTTAAATCAGCAGTAATTTTTTTCATCCCTGCTTTTATTTTTTTATCAATTTCTTTCTCTATTAATTCTGTAATTTTTTTATCTAAATTAAGATTTTTAGTATCTTCTCTAAGTTTTTTAATTTCTAAACTTGTTTTATATAAATTAACTATTCTTTCAATTGCAAATGTAATTGCTGCAATCTGTGTCTCATCCAGATTCAGAAAAAACTGCCACCAACTTGAGCTGATAGATTTAACTTCTGGACTTGTTGCTCCATAACCTAACATTTCATTCAATGCTTTAAAAAGCTTATCTAAATGAGATAGTTCTTTATAAATATCAGAAACTGTATGTCCAATCAGCTCTTTGGGTAACAGTGCAGAGAATTCATATTCTCCAAACTGAAAATCGTCATATTCAACATCTAAATCGTAAAACGTTTCGGCTAGACTAGTAATTTTGCTAACGTAAACTGTTAGGTTTTTTTTAATTAGATTAAGGCTTGAAAGTATTTCTACTGGCATTAATCCTTGATTTGAAATGGCAAAGTCTAAATTTTTCTCAAACTCTTCGCCAAAATAATCAAATCCTTTTGTTTCTCTTATTACCGACTTAAACGTTTCTAAATTTGAAAAGTAAGGGACATTTCTTATAGCAACCTTTAGTTCATCTATAGCAGAGCGAAATGCCAATGTACGCTCTGCAGATGGCGAGCTAATCTGATTTTGTAAACTAACAGTTACTACTTCTAAAGCAGATAATATTTCATTATCTTCGTAGTAATCTCTTAATTGACTTACTGCATAATTAAATTGTGGGGTGAGGCATAAGCTGCGATTCCAAATCAAATAAAATCAATCAGTTAACACAACTGAACCTACTATAACTTGAGATTAAAAGTAGGCATATGTTGCGATTTAGCACATAACGAATAGGCATAAGCTGCGATTCCCCTAATTGTATAATTTCAGCATTGTATTTCCAGAAAGTAGACTCTAGTGAACTGGTACTTTCGACCCTAACCGGTGTCAAACAGCGCGTTGAATTTTCCACTTTTTGTGAATTTCAGCAGTTGTGGAAACAAATCACAAACCCTTGTAGCCTGTGGCTTTGTTGAAAGCTACTGGAAAGCATGCACGCTGTTTTGGTGAAAAATGTTGGACGCTGTTTGACATTTGTGGGAAAGCTTGTCATGAAAAAGAAGCATCGACACAAAAAAAGTATCTATGATTTTAGCCGTTGCAAAGATTGGATTGAAAGAAGTTTCGACTAGATAACGTTTATCATGATTGATGAAATTATGGCCGCATATAAACTCTGGTCTGTATTTGAAATAGAGATCCCGAACAGCACCAATACTTTCACCTTTGTACGATTCGTCTTTATATAATCCACCAATGGTATGAATCTTACTGCTGTTTACAGTAACTTCAAGATCAATATAGAGAATGTCTTGTGATGCCATTTGTACGCTATTAAACCACCATTAAATTTGACATAACAAAAATAGTTACTTTCTATGTTTCAAAGAATTTAATTTGGTATATAGATAGCGGCATTGTGCTTTTAAATACCTACACTTAACCTTTGTAAATTAATTGTAATGTAATTTACATAACTGGTGAAAATTATTGAACATTATTCAATTTTATGACATTAATGATGGCTTTCAGATCGTCTGCTAATTTTTTCTCAACTAAAATAGGTACTAACTCAAGCTCTAAGGCACGGCAGACAGTTAACCTATGATGACCGCCTACTATTATTAGTGTATTTAAATCTTTGTGCGGCTGAATGTGAGCAGGAGTTAAAGGCTTGCCTTCAACGCAATGTCTTATCAAATGTGCAACTTTTGCCTTACACCCAACACTCCATGTTTCATGCTTTTCCCTAATTGAGGCTCCATGCAAAGCATTGTCAAGATCCATCATTTTGACCCATGCAATAGATAATGGCTCGCCATATGAATTTTTGAATATTTGTTCTGAGGATCCATCAGCCGAATAATATTGAGCCTTTTCAGATAAATCCCACTCTATTTTAAAGCTTGGCCAATCTTCAACTGGAAGATCTATATATTGCATTGAGAGCTCTCTTATTCTGTTTTTTTCATGTAACTCATCTAGCGACCCACTACGCAGGACAGTAAGCAATTCTGAAGAAGTATAGGGATACATGTGTATTAGCATTCAATATTGGTTTCAACAGCATCTCCAACAAGATTCAGAAGTCCTTGAGCAATAATGCCGAGTTCAACCCTTCCATCTTGGGGCAACAACTCCCAAAAATCATTTTCATTCAAAAGTCGAATTAACTTATCCATATCCTTAGAAGAGTGCCCAGTGGGAAGATAATCCTCAAGCGCTCCACGACTTAAGATATAAATATTTTCAGTTCTTTTTGATTCAAGAAAGACATTCAATGACGCCAGATTTTCTGCTGTCAGGTCTCTCCGAAGTTGCCTGCGCCTAGCTTTAATATATGCCCAGATTTGCACTGCGTGGTCCCAATTGCCGCTAGTCAACGCGACATCAATAGCCTGTACAAGACTATCGCCATCTAAACTCTTAACATTTTCAATTACATCAACTTTTATTTCCCGCGAATCCACTTTGAACAGAGCCTTGATTTCAGCAGTACCAACCTGTTCGACATAATCCAGATCCGAAATGATTGAATAATGTATCTCCGATGCCTGCAAAACTTTTCCATATGCATCAAAGAAACCCTTTCCACCTACACTTATTACCTCAAGTATTGATTTGGATGATGTTGATCGACCATGACGATCGAGAACTGCTTCAAAGAATATGCGATCTGATAATCCTTCAACAAGCACAACCTCATCAGCAAAGAAGAGACGCTCATTATTCTGACTGTTCACAATATTTAAAAGGTGTTTTGCTTCTGGTAGTGCCGTAGTATTTAACCGAAGAATATGACTTCTCTGTTGACTGCTAAATACGCGTGATACATATTGAATTGACTCAGGTGATACAAACGTTGGTGAGTGAGTTACTAGAAGAAATTGGTTTCCTGTAGATTTAGCTAGACGAATAAACAATTGAAGTAGCGTTTTTTGCCACTTAGGATGTAGGTG
Source organism: Pedobacter sp. (assembly GCA_014377665.1). Classification (GTDB taxonomy): domain Bacteria; phylum Bacteroidota; class Bacteroidia; order Sphingobacteriales; family Sphingobacteriaceae; genus Pedobacter. The sequence goes on from JACMPF010000049.1 coordinate 4,284, forward strand.
CAACTCAGGCTCGTCAACAATGATTAAAGCATCACGTACATTTAAAGCAAAAATAGCAAATAGGTATGTAAAAAGCTCCCTCTCACCAGATGACGCAGCCCCAACAAGAAAAGATGATCCTTGTTTCTTTAATCGTACATCGTACTGATTTTTCAAAGGGTTGATTGTCTCAAGCGACCATTCGTATCCAAGTTCGCTAAGCAAGCTAGTAAGCTCCTTAAGATTGGCATCATTTCGAAACTCGCTTGCAGCAATTCCATTGTCCTTCTCAAGCAACATTCGATATTTTTGTGCCAACCGGCCAATTGCAAGATTTACTATTGATGTGGTAGAACGCGAACTGGCCGCATCACTATGACGTTTTGTTTCAAAATCGTTGTAGCCAGCAAGTTCAACATTTGACTGAAATCCTGAAGCAGCCCTGTTCACTGGCAAGTAAACAAGCGGCGTTGAAAGAGCTGCTAATTCGAATTCATCCCGAAGCCTTCCATCCATTTCAAACATTTGAAGATACTGCAAGAAACTCGTTCCAGCAGTTCCTCCACTTTGTTGAAAGCTACCATTTGAAATGCTATAGACAAACCTCATTCCGACAGAAATATCCTCAAGCACCCATGATTTAGCATTTGATATTGCTAAGTTATAATATTTCTTGCTGGCTAGTTCAGTCAAACGATCTGCATCATCTTGCATTGAATGCATGTTTTTTAAATCTATTGATGTTACTTCAACTTCTATTTCCACCAACTGTTCACGACTTTCTCCAGCACTATGGCGTTCCAGAGTCATGTTGTTAAGAGCATCATTTTGCCGGATTTCATAACGATTTGGCTGCTCTGCCGTAGGTGCATGAATCGCGTACATGGAAGCAAATAGATAACGCCTTAGCATGATAACTATAGTGTCTAGAAGATTTGTCTTGCCTCCTCCATTTGGGCCAATCACAATGGTGATTGGCCCATCAAGCGTCAACTCTTCCCGATTTAGGAAACTTCTCACATTTTCAATCGCAACTCTTCGAACTAGCATGGTTAAACCCTTTTGCTTTTACTGCAGAAAGATGATCTTACGCATATTGCCCTAAGTGGCAGTTTGCAGCAAACTTGAATGAAAGTTATTAGCCGGGGTGGCAGTGATCCAACTATCCACGACTAGGATAGTCTATTTATGCATTAATTAAGTTTGTTTACTATTGAACTGGGGATCCCTACCGATAATCACTGGTAAATTCGAATAGCATTCAATAACTCAGCTTTGTTAAACAAAATATCTCCAATTTCATTGCCCGTTCTGCCAACAGGAGTAATTTTCTTGTTTAAGACAGCGCTAATAATCGACGCAAATACATCAGCACTACACTTTTTACGCATTATGCTTTTCATACTTATATGGTGTTCTGCATTCGCATTAGCTACTAACTTGACCATATTGACAACCTTGTTACGAAACTCAATTAAATCCACTTCGCAGAAGCCATCAAGACCATATGCAAGGTGAGTCATCTTATAAATATTCTCTTTTTTGAGCATTTGTAATAGTTTGACATGCAAGCCAAGAAACTTGGCCGCATCACGCGCAATATAGTAGATCCCCTTACATGGCTTGAAAGGAACATCTTTAGTCAGATCAAAAATCAGTCTGGTTCTGGAACCACTTGTTAAAGGCTTACCTTTTATCAATCCATCTTTTACATACTTAATGGCTGTTGGAGGCATAACTCCAAGATATTTTGCCAAGCCATTGACCTCAGAACAGGTACGTCTTTAGGAGAGAAAAGCAAAGATATACCTCTAGAGCTCAGCTCAATACCTCAAGAGCTAACGACTATACCTCCAGAGCTTGGCACCATACCTCAAGAGCGACCACTTCAATTCCTAGACTGGAATGACTTACCAGAAAGCCTACAATCAGAGCTTACCAACCTAGCGTCAACAATAAGTACCAAACCTCGCGTACCTCCTGAGCTATTGCAGCAGACCATTCTAACTTTGTGCAAAGGACGCTTTCTTGGTAGACGCGTGCTTGCTCGCTTACTTGATCGTAATGCAGATGACTTACTCAAGCGCACATTGAACCCAATGGTAGCAGCTAGGATACTAGCTCCCGCATTTGCTTCAACCAGTGACCCTAGACAGGCCTATATAGCAACCGAAGCCTCAACAGAGCAAGCTGTATGATGACAATGGTAAATACTAGTTTTATTTTATGCGCCTAAGCGTATAAAAATAAGCACAATTCTTTAATTTTATTAACAATCAATATGTTATGTTTATACGCCAGCGTATAAATGTGATTTAAGGTTTACATGAACGCAACTGCATCAATCGTTTCTAAGGTCTGGAGTTTCTGCACTACGCTGCGTGATGATGGCGTAGGTTATGGCGACTACTTGGAGCAACTCACTTATCTCATCTTTTTAAAAATGGCAGATGAATACAGTCAGCCACCTTATAGCCGTAATGTTGGTATCCCAACTGAGTACAACTGGCAAAGCCTAAAGGCCAAAAGAGGCGCTGAGCTTGAAGTACATTACGTAACGCTATTGCGTGAGCTAGGCAATAAGCCTGGTATGTTAGGCACCATTTTCACTAAAGCGCAAAATAAGATTCAAGACCCAGCTAAACTGTATCGCCTAATTGATATGGTAAATGAAACCCAATGGGTAACAATGGGTGCGGATGTTAAAGGCGACATCTATGAAGGCTTGTTAGAACGCAATGCGGAAGACACTAAGTCAGGTGCTGGGCAATACTTCACGCCACGCGCACTGATTAAGGCAATGGTGGAATGTGTGCGGCCTGAGCCCAATAAAACCATTGCAGACCCCGCCTGTGGCACTGGTGGCTTCTTTCTAGCGGCTTATGACTACTTAGTAGCAGCGCATCAGATGGATAAGAATCAAAAGGCGTTTCTAAAGCATGAAACGTTCTTTGGTAACGAGATTGTTGCAGGGACACGACGTCTTGCCTTAATGAATATGTTCTTGCATAACATTGGTGAAATTGATGGTGATAGCATGTTGTCGCCTAATGATGCTCTGGTGGCTGATAGCAGTAAACGCTTTGATTATGTGTTGGCAAATCCACCCTTTGGCAAGAAAAGTGCGATGAGCTTTACCAATGAAGAAGGCGAACAAGAGAAAGATGACCTTACCTATAATCGTCAGGATTTCTGGGCGACTACTTCCAATAAGCAACTGAACTTTGTGCAACATATTCGCACTATGCTTAAAACGACTGGACGCGCTGCAGTGGTTGTACCTGATAATGTTTTATTTGAAGGTGGTGCTGGTGAAACTGTGCGTAAGAAGCTGTTAGAGACCACTGAACTGCATACTATATTGCGTTTGCCGACAGGCATCTTTTACGCTAACGGTGTTAAAGCAAATGTGATGTTCTTTGATAATCATGAAGCAAGCAAAAACGCATGGACAAAGGATATTTGGTACTACGACTACCGCACAAATATCCATCACACGTTAAAAAAGAAACCATTACGTTTTGATGACCTGCAAGAATTTATTGCCTGCTATAACCCGATTAACCGCCACGAACGCAAAGAAAGCTGGAATGAACAAAGTAATCCAGATGGCCGCTGGCGTAAATTCACTTATGAGCAAGTGATTGCCAGGGATAAAACCAGCTTAGATATTTTTTGGCTTAAGGATAAAAGCCTAGCTGATCTAGATAATCTGCCTGACCCTGATGAATTGGCATTAGATATTATTGAAAATACTGAAGCTGGGTTGAACAGCTTTAGGGAAATCTCGATGAGTATTTCTTAGCTTTGCAAGATTAAAAAGGCCACTATTTCTGGTGGCCTTTAACTTAACTAATTATTTAATTTAATAAACACACTCATACAGTGATAATAAGTTATTGGGGTGTTCACCATCAGCCCTTGTTTTAGGATACTTATATCCGTAGCGGCTTATTGCAACTATAACGTCAACTTTAGATCCTAAACGTGAAACGTAAAATGACCACTTACCTAATTCAATGCCTTTAATTGCGTCACCTTGAGATAATTTCCAATTAGTACCATTAGCATCAACCCCAGCAATTGCTATAATTTTTTCGTGCGGATTATAGCGATCAGACTTATTAATACACTTAACTTCATGAAAACTTGCCATATAAACTTCTCCTATAAAGACCACTACCAGGCTAAATGGTCTTGACTTAATAAGAGGTTCCGCCTAGACTACAAGTGCATTTTTAGCAGTCTAAATGGGTCCTGTACCTCACATCAAGCCAGTCGTCGTAAGCGACTGGCTTTTTGTTTTTTTAGCTATTATCACTGCCTATATCTATTTACAACTAATTAAATTGAGCTTAAAAACATAAGATTTTTACAATCTCAACTTATGGTGTCCTCAATCTCAACTTATGCTAGCGGAATCGCAGCTTATGACTCATCCCACAT
>JACMPF010000262.1 GCA_014377665.1 Pedobacter sp.
AGCACCTAACGTTGGACCAACTACATAGCTACCTGCAATACGAGCAGGAGCAGGTAATTTACCAGCTTTTAATATGTTCGCTAAATCTTGTGTATCCTCTACAGTAAAGTTTCCAGTAATGGAAGAGTTTCCACCAGAGATCTCATCCTGCACTGTAGGAGCAGAGTAAACCGTATTGTCAAGAACAATTGCGATTGCTTGTTTTTCTGGACCTGAAGATGCTTCGGCAGTGATTTTTTTCCACTTTATAGCACCCTCACCAGTCATCCTCATTGTAACTTCAGGTTTGTTACCATCCTGGAAGTCCGCACGGGCATCGCTTATTGCTTCACCACCTAGATCTGGTTTGCCATCAGTAGACGTAACTTTAATTGCGTATAGGTCGTAGATTTTAACTGAAGATCCAGGGCCTGTTTTTACACCCATATCTGTAGGCTTAACGCTCCACATGAATTTCAGGCTTTGAGGAATTATAGAAGCAATTTCTGGTCTTCTAAAGAATGCATTTACTTTAGCAGTATCGTTTTTAGCAACCCAACCAACAACAGCTCCAGGGCGCAGTTGCTGCTGACCGTTTTCAGCTTGATATGTTGGGACATTTAATACCGCAAATAGCGGGTTATTAGCTAAGGCTTCAGTTCTCAATGCTGAAGTGTCATTAATCGATTTGTTCTTAGCAAGACCGGCTAATTTACCTCCTGAAACAGCAGTAGTGTCACCTGCAGATTTAGCGGTAGTGTTAGATTTTAAAGATGCAGCAAGGGTGTTGTTGATATTTTGTAAGATTGGATACACTTCCTGAGTGTTGTAAACTTTCCAGAACTGCAATTCAGCAGAACCTTGAAGCAAACGTGAAACACGTTCTTTATCCTGAACACCTGGCATTTCAATTAAGATACGGTTAGTACCTTCTTGTTTTTGCATATTCGGACTAACCACACCGAAACCGTCTATACGGCTTCTAATGATATCGAATGAACGGTCAATAGCACTTTTAGCTTGTGCAGAAAGATATTTTTTAACCTCTCCGTTACTCGCATCAGGTTTTAAAGTAGTTGCGTTATCCTGATTAGAGAAGAAATTTGCTAGTTTAACGTTAGGAGAAAGTCTTTCAAATTCATTTATAAAAAGCGCGATATAATCATTACCGCCTGCATTCAATTGGGTTTGGGCAGTTTTTAAAGCTTGGTTAAAGTTAGCGTCGTCTGTATTGTTAGCTAAAGATTTAACCAATTCAGTTAACGATATCTCCATCGTTACATTCATCCCACCCTTAAGATCTAGCCCAAGGTTGATTTCTTTTGATTTGGCAAATTGATAATCAAATCCAAACAAAGGATATACTTTGACTGTTGCCATAGAATCCAAATAAGCTTTTTCTTTATCTGGATCTCCTTTAGCGTACGCTTTAGCATCATTTTCAACTTTCGATGTTACGAGGTTGAATGAGAGAGAATACACACAGACAATCCCTAAAAGGATTGCCATAAATTTAATAAAACCTTTACCCTGCATTTGTTTGTAATTATTAGTCTATATCAGCTATATCTTTTTTTAACAAGTCGGCAAATCTAATTATTTTTTTAATTAATAGACCACGTTGTTAATTTTTTATTATAGCGGTTGATCTATTTGCGCTCGAGTGTTGAAAATGTGAAACTGAGGTTGTTTTTCTCGTCTGGGAGGTGTTTTTCTGATGCTGTTTCCATCCATATATTCTTGTCTATTTCTGGGAAAAAAGCATCTGCTTCAAAGTTCTCGTGAACTAC
>JACMPF010000263.1 GCA_014377665.1 Pedobacter sp.
GGAAGCTTCAGACGAAACAGTCCCGCTAATTGAACGCATTAAGTTTTTGTCTATTTTTTCATCCAATCTTGAAGAGTTTTACAGGGTAAGGGTAGCCACCATGAGCAGGCTTTCTAACCTTAATGATAAAGCCAAAGAACTACTGGGTTTCAATCCAAAAAAAGTGCTGAATGAGATCAAAAATATAGTTGTTAAGCAGGAACGAAAGTTTGAACAACTGTTCCAGGCAACGCTCATGAACGAGCTGGCTCAGAACAGAATCTTTATCCTCAATGAGACTCAACTCAATGTATCAAGAGGAGAATTCGTGAGGAATCATTTTAGAGACCGTATTCTTTCCAATCTTGTACCAATTATGCTCAACCTTGATAAGCCGTTCCCTGAGCTAAAGGATCGGTATCTGTATTTTTTTGTGCGCCTATCTAAAACGACAGCTAGAAAGAGTGAAAAGTTTGCGCTGATCGAATTGCCACCAGATCTTCCACGGTTTTTGGTTTTACCAGAAACGAATGGATTGAAATTTATCATTCTTGCAGAAGACATTATAAAATATTGTCTTGATGACATCTTTTATGTCTTTAATTATGATGTTATTGATGCATATTCTATTCAGCTCACCAGAGATGCAGAATTAGATATAGATAAAAATATTAGCGACAAATTTATCGATGAGTTGAAAGCAAGTCTGGATAAGCGCAAAAAGGGTAAGCCCATGCGGCTGCTGTATGATACCGAAATGCCCTTTGAAATGCTCACCGTTCTTGTCACAAAAATGAAAATTGAAGCAGAAAGCTTGATCCCTGGTAATAGATATCATAAGTTCGGCGACTTCATCTCCTTTCCCAATGTTGGGGCAAAGGAACTCGAATACGCAGCGAATATTCCAATAAAAGTCTCTGGATTACACCGTACTGAGAGCATATTTAATAAGCTACAAGAACGTGATTACCTGATCAATTTACCCTACCAATCTTATGATTATATTATACTTTTTCTTCGTGAGGCTGCTATTGATCCCAAGGTGACGGAAATACACATCACCCTCTATAGACTTGCGGAAAATTCGCGTGTAATTAATGCACTAATTAATGCTGCGAAAAACGGCAAAAAAGTACAATGTTTGGTAGAATTGAAAGCTCGTTTTGATGAACAAGCGAACATCTTCTGGACCAGTAGACTTCAGGAGGAAGGGGTGCATGTAAATTATGGACTGACTGACTATAAAGTTCATTCAAAAATTTGCTTGGTAAAAAGAATCGAAAAAGGAAGGCCAAAGTATTATGCTAATCTAGCTACTGGAAACTTTAATGAAAAGACAGCTAAACTTTATTGTGACCATAGCATCTTTACCGCGAAAAAGGAAATAACAGATGACCTTATTAAACTTTTTGGAGCACTGAATAAAAAGACTGTAGCTAAAGGTTTTAAGCATCTAATCGTTTCACCATTAGATTCAAGAAATAAAATTTACGGTTTAATTGATCGTGAAATTAAGGTTGCTAAAACAGGTAAGCCTGCTTACATGATTTTAAAAGTAAATAGCCTTGCTGATGAAGGGGTTGTGCAAAAGCTCTATGATGCTAGTAATGCGGGCGTAAAAATCAAGATGATTGTACGTGGAATTTGCACGCTTGTTCCGGGCGTTATAGGCTTCAGTGAAAATATCACCGTGATTAGTATTATAGATAAGTTTTTAGAGCATGCCAGGGTGTTTATCTTCGGCAATAGCGGTAATGAAGAAATGTTTTTATCATCGGGTGATTTGATGAGCCGCAACTTTGAGCATCGCGTTGAGGTAGGGTTTCCAGTCTTAGACAAAGAAGCTCAACAAGAGATACGAGATATCATTGAGTTTCAGTTGCAAGACAATGTGAAGTCAAGGGACATTACAAAAATGAACAACAATAAATACCATAAAAATAGGCTAACCACCAAAGTTAGGGCGCAAGTGCAGACCTACAATTACTTGAAAAATAAACACCAATAAAGCTAATGCTAAGATACGCCGCTATAGACATAGGTTCCAATGCTGTAAGACTTTTAATTGCCGATATTTCCAAGCATGATGAAGGCTTTAATTTCAAAAAAAATACGCTGATCAGAGTACCATTAAGACTTGGAGACGATGCTTTTTTAAATCACCATATATCTGCAAAAAAAGTTGACGATTTATTGAAAACCATGTCCGCTTTCAAAAACCTTATGGATGTTTACGGTGTTACGAAATACCTCGCTTGCGCAACTTCAGCTATGCGGGAAGCTAAAAATGGTGCAGAGATTATAAAGCAGGTAAAGAAACACGCAGACTTAGATCTGGAGATAATTGAAGGTCAGCGGGAGGCTAACATCATCTATTCAAATCATATAGAAGAAAATTTGGATATCAAAAAAAGCTATTTATATATCGATGTTGGTGGTGGTAGTACAGAGCTTTCTGTCTTTGTAAATAGGGAACCCATTGCCTCCAAATCTTTCGATATAGGCACCATTAGAATTCTGGATAACCAGGATAAGGAAGAGACTTGGGAAGAGATGAAAAATTGGGTTAAAGACCATACCCGGGATCTTAAGAACCTTGCAGGAATTGGTACTGGTGGTAATATCAATAAATTGTTCAGAATGTCTGAAGAAAAAGATGGAATGCCACTTCCATACTTGAAACTTAAAACCCTTTTCAATAACCTAAATAGCCATTCACTAAAAGAACGCATCACCATCTTTGGCTTGAATCCTGACAGAGCTGATGTAATTATTCCCGCTTGTGAAATCTTTATCACTTTATTAAAGTGGACGGGAATAAAGCAAATTTATGTGCCTAAGGTAGGAATGGTGGATGGGATCATCAATTTATTAATTGAAGAAAACCTTACGCATAGTACTTATGCGTAAACAAATGCTAAAAATTTACCGTGGTGACTAACTGAATCAGGATTGCCGAAACGCAATGAATGCTCCTTCGTTTCAATGATCTGAATCTTAATCACCTCCAATTCTTCCAGAGTTATTGAGGCGATGGTATGTATATAGGATTCCTCTATTACGCTCTTCGTAAAGTATAGTTGATCGTTATAAGTTACATTTCCGGTCGCGGTGTTGTCATGAATTATTAGGTTGTTGCAAACCAGTTTAGCCGGGGCAAATTCTCTTAGTTTACTAATTCTGGAATCTATCTTATAGGCAGATTCTTTCATAGTCCAAAGTAGCCAAACCATACAATCGGGTTGAATGTTTGAAGAGATCAGAAATTGCTCTTCAGAAGTAAACAGCTTGCTTAAATAGCCTGGTCTTTTCCAGTTGCTGTCTCGCTCTGCCTGCTCAAGATCGACAATGTCGTTCCCTATCATTTTCTTGCAAGCTTAGCTTCAATGATCTCAATTGCAGACTGAACATTTAGCATTCGCTCCATAGACTCGTTATCTATCACAATATCAAACTCTTCTTCGACGTCGAGAATGACATCGACAAGATTGGCAGAATTAATTTTGAGATCCTTTATAAAGTCCGTATCCAAATTGATTTGTTCTAGCGCAAGCTTATCCTGAGCATAGTTGGCAACAATCGGTTTCAGTTTAATAATTAGTTCTTCGTTGCTCATTGTTATTTTAATACTTTTTAAACATAATACACGCATTAACATCACCGAAGCCAAAGTTCGCTTTAGCCAAGAAATTGATCTCTTTATTTAATAACACACGAGGAATACGATCCGTATCAATTAATTTTTCGATTTCTGGATTAAGGTCTTCACAATTGATATTCGGGAAGATAAAGCCCTCATGTAGTTGTAAAACTGAAGCTACGCATTCTATACTTCCTGCGGCACTAATGCAATGTCCAGTAGTGGATTTTAGCGAATTTATATATGGAAAATTAGTCCCCGATCTGTTTAAGGCTGATGCCCAGTTTTCAATCTCCAATGCATCTTTAGAAGTTGCAGTCAGATGACCGGCGATCACATCAACCTGATCAGCAGTTATCCCAGCATTTTTTAATGCAGCAATGATACACCTTTGAACAGCCTCACTGTTTGGGGCAGTCATTGTGCCTGAACCTCTTTGCCCACCACTATTTACATTTCCACCGATCACCTCCCCGTATATTTTTGCACCGCGTTCCAAAGCAGAATCCAGCGATTCTAATACCATTGCTCCTGCACCACTTCCAGGTACAAAACCATTTGCAGTGGCACTCATTGGTCTTGATCCAGCTTCGGGAGAATCATTGTGTTTATAGGTGCAAACTTTCATGGCATCAAATCCGCCCCAGATATAGGGCCCAGAGTCACTTGTGCTGCCGGCTAGCATACGGGTCGCTCCATGAGTTTTTATTCGCTCATAGGCCATTAAAATCGCTTCGGTGCCAGTGGCGCAGGCAGATGAATTGGAAGTTACCTGATTTCCAAGTCCGAGTTTCCCCCCAAGGTGGGCACTTACTGCACTTCCCATAATCTGGGAGACTACCGTGCTACCGAGTTTGCGGACCTCATGATTGTCAATTCTATAAATAGCCTCCCGGAATTTATCTATTCCAGAGGTGCCCATTCCAAAAACAACTCCACTATCCCAATCGGGTTCGCTATCTCCTGAAATGCTTAAGCCGGCATCTTGCCAAGCTTCCATTCCGGCAATTACGCCATACATAATTCCAGTGCTTTTGAAATTTCTTAATTCTAAATCAGAAAAGCAAGCAGCAATATGTTCTGATGTAATTGGGGGAGTGCCTGAGATCTGGCAAGAAAATTGGATTGCTTCTAACTCTGGATTATGCTTAATTCCAGAAATTCCATTCTTAATGGCATGTCGAAATTCTGCAATTCCTATACCATTAGGTGCTACTACTCCAAGACCTGTTATAACAACCCTGTTATCCATTTATTTTACCTGTTACCATTCCAGCAATTGTGCCTTGACAAACCATTTCTCCCGATTCATTTAACATTTGCACCTTGCAGTTTAGTTTTTTAAATCTAAAATAAACTTTTTGGGCATGCACAGTCACCTTTTCACCCGGAAACACTGGCTTTATAAAATCTATGGCTGTTGAAGTTAGCATCATATGTCGGCTCAGTCCACTTTCTACATTTCCAGACAGGTATATTCCAAGGCAAACAAGTCCAATTTGCGCCATCGTTTCCGTCAGGATCACACCTGGAGTAACGGGATGCCCTTTAAAATGGCCCTTGTAGAAATCAAGAGAAGGGTTGAAGGTGTAGGATCCAATTACCTTATTTTCATCTATTTCCAAGATTTCATCTACAAAAAGAAAGGGAGCGGTGTACGGTAAATATGTTAAAACTTCTTCCTTGTTCATGCATTCAGCGCGTAAGCTAATTTACGATTTAATTTAATGTTTCGCCACCATCTACTGGAAGTATGGCACCGTTAATCCAGTCTGCTTCATCTTTACATAGAAGATAAACCACATTGGCTACATCTTCGGGACGTGTTAAGCGATTAAAGGGATTTCTGTTCAAACTGTGCGCTATAAGCGCTTCACTATTGGGAATCATCTTTAAAGATCTGGTACTTGTAATGCCTGCCTGAATACAGTTGGCACGAATGCCATGAGCTGCGAACTCCAATGCAATGCTTCTGGTAATAGCCTCCAATGCGGCCTTTGCAGCCGAAACTGCGGCATAATTCTTTATTGCTTTTTTACTCCCTTCACTTGTAAAAGAGATCACTCTCGCATCGCTTGCAAAAAGGCCGGCTTTAAAAACAGAGGATGTCCAATCGTACAAACTGAAGGCCATATTCTGCATCGTGATCAGAAAATCATCATTGCTTAGCGTTCCAGTATTTTCTGTTACCATAGGTTTTAAGCTGCCTTTTGCAACACTATGGA
>JACMPF010000050.1 GCA_014377665.1 Pedobacter sp.
CCACCAAAACCAATCTCCATCAAACTCATGATAGGGTCGGAAAATAACAGGGATGAGCTCACCATTTTTACCTTTTATGTTTTTAGCCACATCTGCAATGCCATCAAGTATCTTCAGATATTTAGCGTGTGCTTCTCCTCCTGGAATAATATATTTTACTGCTGGCAAAGATACCGAATCATTCCAGTAGAAGTCGCCGGCAGATACCGGGTTTGAAAAGTGCCAAGCTACAGTGGTGACTCCCCCTCTATTGTAAGTATCAGTAATGAGTTTGACCAACCTTTCTTTCGTGGTTTTGATATCGGCGTCTGATCTGCCAGATAATCCTGAGAAATCTACCCCAATTACAGCTGGGTGGCTACCGACTACAGACTTCACATCTGACCGGTTGTCATCTCCAGACCATCCATGTCCATATTCTGTAGCATGTTGGTGCCCAAATAACGTGTGTTTGCTCGAAAGACGAAATAGGTTTTCAAAAAGGGCTTTCGTTTCTTTTGTGGCTTTCTGATCTATGGGTGACATCTTTTGTGCAAAAATGGAATTGCCACATAACAACCCTATTACAATATATAAGTGTTTCATCTTCATTTTTAATTTTTTAAAGACGGCATTTCGTCTAGTGTGATTACATAATTACTTGCAAAAGCTTTCTTCCAAAGATCAATTGAATTTTGGCTACTATTTCTGGTAAAGTCTCCATACCAGGGCATAAACCATGACCAGCCCGCAGCATCCTTTACCACATTATCTACATCGGGCATGGAACCACATTCGCTAAGGGTAATCATCTTCTTATTCCCATACAAAGTTGCTAATATATTAAACTCGCCAATTCTGGAACTATGGTCTCCTTGATTATAATGATCTCTACCCACAATATCTACTACATCATCTCCAGGATACCATAGATCATCATTAGGCTCGCGCGTCCAAACCCATATCAGGTTATTTAACTTATGATAGTTAACCATTCGATCATACATAACCTGATAAAGCTTTTTACACGCTGCCGGTCCTTTTGAACCCCACCAAAACCATTTACCAGCAGCTTCATGAAGGGGCCTCCAAATAATAGGCACATGATCTGCCTGTAACTTTTTGAGCATACCGCTCACATAATCAATATCGGATATCATTGCCTTGTATTCAGAAGATGAGGGATCTGTGATCTTAGACACGTCAAAATTCGTTTTATTGGAATAAAACTCTTCCGTTAATCTGGAAGGATCACGCCAATGCCATACGAAAACAGGTATTCCATTCCTTGACCAATAAATTTTTGCATCTTTTATAGGGGCTTCGTTGTCATACCAGTTGTATCCCCTTCCACTGTGCATGAAATCAAGGCCAATAATAGCAGGTTCTTTACCTGTATTTTCTTTAAGCCAGGTAGTTTCATCGAAACTGTTTAATGTCATGACGCCTGAGAGCATCTTTTTCCCATAGTTATCTCGTAAGAACTTGTAAACCTTGTTGGCCTCGACACTTGCATCAGGAGTTACTAGTGTTACATTGATACTGGACTTTGCAGGAACAACTTCAATGGGCACAAGTTCTGTAATAGGCCGCTCTTCATTTGAAACTGTTTTTTTACAGGCATATAAGCCAATTGTTAAAAAAACGAATGCCATCACGTTGCCGCGTAGAAAGATCTTCTTCATGTTTATATCGGTTAATACTACTTGTAAAAGTACCTGCAATGAAAGTTCCTAATGCTAAAATAAGGGGTATCAAATGTTAAACTCGTTTATTTCGTTAAATTTTAAAAAAAGTCAAGATTACACAGCGCTAACATTGCGGCTTTCTTCCAATTGAAAGCTATTGCTTAACTTTGTGCCATGATCGCACTTCCGGTTGTTTCAGAAAACCCAGTACAACGCAAACCAGATTGGCTTAGAGTTAAGCTTCCGGTGGGTAAAGAATATGCACAGGTAAGAAGCCTGGTCGATACGCATAAGCTACATACCATTTGTGAAAGTGGCAATTGCCCGAATATGGGCGAATGTTGGGGTGCTGGTACTGCGACGTTCATGATTCTTGGAAACATTTGCACGCGCTCCTGTTCTTTTTGTGCGGTCGCTACCGGTAGACCATTAGCTGTTGATACTGATGAACCAAACCGTGTTGCGAATTCGGTAAAACTGATGCAGGTAAAACACTGTGTGATCACTTCTGTAGATAGGGATGACCTTAAAGACGGAGGTTCCATCATTTGGGCAAAAACATTACAAGCAATCAGAAGGGAAAGTCCGGAAACCACATTAGAAACCTTAATACCTGATTTTAGAGGGATGTGGGACAATCTTTACCGAGTGTTAGAAGAACGCCCGGAGGTGATGTCTCACAATGTTGAAACCGTAAGACGCTTGACGAAACAAGTGCGCATTCAAGCTAAATATGACAGAAGTTTAGAAGCTTTAAAAAGAATTTCGGAGTTTGGACTGAGAACTAAAACTGGGATAATGCTAGGTCTGGGCGAAACTGAAGACGATGTTTTGGAGGCAATAGATGATCTTTTAGCCAATGGCGTTCATATCTTAACATTGGGTCAATACCTGCAGCCGACCCGCAATCACCATCCTGTTTTAGATTGGATTCATCCTGATCAATTTGCTAAATACAAAGAAATAGGTTTAGCCAGGGGTCTAAAATACGTAGAAAGCGGACCACTAGTTCGCTCTTCTTATCACGCCGAAAAGCATTTATTTGACTTCTAGTAAAGTAAATTAGTTTGATTTGGATGCACGCTCCTATAGGTGTATAAAAAACAAATTACATTTTGATCTTGCTGTACTTTCTGTATATTAGCAATTCATTGGCAGCAACTAAAAAAATATCACTCTCTGAGGAAGAACTCGTAAGCAAGCTGAAAAGTCAGGACACATTGGCTATTCAGGCGTTGTACGATATGTACTCTGGCGCACTTCTCGGAGTGATCTCTAGGGTAATTCAGCATACTGAGGTTGCTGAGGACTTACTACAGGAAACTTTCATTAAAATATGGAACTCAGCCGGAAGTTACGATAACTCAAAAGGTCGTTTATTTACGTGGATGATGAACATTGCGCGTAACTTGTCGATAGATAAAGTACGTTCGAAAGATTTTAAGAATTCCAATAAAAACCAAGACATTGAAAATAACGTAGATTTCATAGACGCGCAAAAAGAGGTAACTTTCAATGCAGATATTCTTGGTGTTAGGGATCTTGTTACTTCGCTGAAACCAGAATTTAAAATTGTGGTAGATCTAGTATATTTTAAAGGATATACACATGTTGAAGCGGCGGAAGAGTTAAACTTACCATTAGGTACAGTCAAAACCCGGATTAGAATGGGTATTTTGGAATTAAGGAAGAATTTTAATTAAAGTGGAAGAAGGAAAATCATATATCGAATCCGGCATACTTGAGCTTTATGTTCTTGGGCAATTAACCGCCCAGGAGCAAAAAGAGGTTCAGGCTATGGCTTCATCATATCCTGAAATAAGGCAGGAGATAGAGGCTATAGAAATTGCTCTGGAAAAATATGCGATGAAGAACGCCATGAAACCTACTATAGGTTTACAAGACAGAATATTCGAACGCATTGGGCTAACAGCTACGGCTTCTCATCCAAAAGCAAAAGTCATCCCATTAAACGCGGAATTAAAAATCAATTATCAATCTAAAATACGCGGTTTGCGACTTGCCCTGGTAGCGTGCATCGCATTATTAGTCGTTAGTGTAGCTGCACTATATTCTGCGCATTCGGATTT
Organism: Pedobacter sp.; assembly: GCA_014377665.1. GTDB lineage: Bacteria > Bacteroidota > Bacteroidia > Sphingobacteriales > Sphingobacteriaceae > Pedobacter. The sequence continues at coordinate 3,758 of JACMPF010000050.1, forward strand.
AGGAAATGCGAGAGATCAAATTGCTAGTCTAA
>JACMPF010000264.1 GCA_014377665.1 Pedobacter sp.
GATAACTTTAGGAGAAAACAAATAATAATATTTAATTGTATGCTTCAGACGCTTGGGTATGATAAATGATGAAGAGCGCAGGCTTGCGGAGGTAAGTAAATACCTTGAACTGGATTTTAACAGGTCATCCGAATTTCAGGATATAGTTGAGCTTGCAGCTAAGCTTTGTGACAAGCCTCTTGCCATGATTACATTTTTAGGGGAAGAGTTTAACTGGCTAAAAGTAAAGTATGGGACCGATGTCGAGGTGATGCCAAGGGAAACCTCTTTTTGCCAATATGCGATTGCACAAGATAATTTGTTGATTGTAGGTGACGCATCAAAAGATCTAAGATTTATAGATAACAGTTTAGTACACGAAAACCCCAAACTGAGGTTCTACGCAGGTGCACCACTAATTCTCAAGAATGGGCTTAAATTGGGTACTTTGTGTCTTTTCGACCTTAAGTCTAACGACCTTACTGAAATGCAGCAGAATGTATTGTCGATGCTTTCCAGACAGGTCACATTCTTGATGGAACTGGAAATGGGCAAGAAACTGCTTCAGCAACAGATCGACGTCGCAGAAGCAAGAAACGAGTCCCTCATTAAAATTGCCCAGCTCCAATCTCATCAGATCAGGCAACCTCTAACCACTATAATGGGATTGGTAGATTTAGTTACGTACGACAAAGAGCTCATAGATGATGAATGGCTTTCGATGTTTAAAAATGCGACAAATAACTTTAATCAAACTATTGTTAGTATCGTAGCGGAGTCTGTTGCAAACAAAGACTTAAGGGTGATTCGTTTCAATAAGATGGTGCAGGAAATTGATGATTACGCTTTCCTGCTGCTCGATGAAACGGGTAATGTAGAGAATTGGAACAAAGGTGCAGAAAAGATAAAAGGATACAGTTCTCAAGAAGTACTGGGCAGAAATTTTAGTATTTTTTATACTGATGAACAGATAAATGAGGGAAGACCAGAGAAATTAATCAGTGAAGCTGGAAAGACTGGGGTAGCTAGAGATGAAGGCTGGAGGGTAAGAAAAGATGGTAAGAGGTTTTGGGGAAGTATTGTAATCACAGCAATATATAGCCAAGAAGGAAAGGTAATCGGTTTTACAAAAGTTACAAGAGACCTTACCGATATAGAAGATGCCAAGGATGCAAAAAAGGTATCAGTGGATATGTTTAATCTGATGATGCAGCAAACCGATAAAAGTAAAAGGGTTGGGGGCTGGGAATTGAATCTTAAGAACAATGAGTTATCATGGACATCAGTTACAAAAGAAATCCATGGGGTTGATGAAGAATATATTCCGCAGCTAAGCACTGCAATTAACTTCTATAAGGAAGGAAAAAGTAGGGTGATGATCACTAACGCAATTGAAATTGCTGTATCAAATGGAACACCTTGGGAGCTGGAACTAGAGTTAGTCACTGCAGGTAACGAGCAGAAATGGGTACATACACTGGGAAAGTCAAACTACAAAGATGGCGTGTGTACAAAAGTTTATGGAACTTTAAGGGATATTACCACAGAGACTATGGAGAGAATGGGATCTTCACTTCCTGCTTAGATGTACATAGAAACCTTTTACAGTAGCACAAATTTTAGTGGGGCAACTTCTCTCTGATTAAGCCGTATACCCAGGTCCCTGCTATGGCACTCAACAACGTAATAATAATTACCGTTGCACCAGTGCCTATCTGAGCAAAGAGAGGCCCCGGACAAGCGCCCGTCACTGCCCAGCCCAATCCAAATATTAAGCCGCCATAAATTTGGCCCTTATTAAATTTTTTAGCGTGGAATTCAATTGTCTCGCCGTAAATGGTTTTAATATTAAACTTTTTAATCAGCCAAACCGATATCATGCCAACTACAACAGCACTGCCAATAATGCCGTACATGTGGAAGGACTGTAGCCTAAACATCTCCTGAATCCGAAACCAGCTTACTACCTCCGATTTTACAAATATTATACCGAAAAGGACCCCGACAGCAAGGTATTTAAGGTTGTGGTACCATTTATGGTTTAGCTGGCTTTCGTTTACGCAAATGGAATCCAATGAGCGTAATTCAAGATCTGTATTTATATATTGTTCCATTTTGACTAAAGTGTTAAAATATGAGGAAGAATTAGATTGGCCATAATAAACCCTCCAATCATAAAACAAATTGTAGCTACCAATGAAGGCCATTGTAAATTCGACAAGCCCATTATGGCATGACCACTGGTGCAGCCTCCGGCATAACGAGTGCCAAAACCCACAAGAAATCCGCCTACAACCATAATCATAAATCCGCGAAGCGTAAATAATGAAGACCAATTCATTACATCAGTTGGAATAAGGTTGTCGTAATTGGTTATGCCGTATCCCGCTAACTCAACGGCTAGCTTTGGATTCACTATAACAGGATTTGGGTTAGATAGTAGGCTAATTGCTATAGCACCACCAAAAAAAATACCTAAAACAAAGAATAGATTCCAAGCTTCTTTTTTCCAATCATATTTGAAAAAGGAGAGGTTAGCAGGGATACATGCTGCACAAATATGTCGTAATGAAGAGCTGATGCCAAAAGATTTGTTTCCTAAAATTAGTAGTGCAGGCACCGTAAGTCCAATCAATGGGCCAGCCACGTACCAAGGCCAGGGTTGTTTTAAAAGTTCAATCATTGTTGTTGCAGATCTATGTAGTTATTCCAATTATATTTTGTCTTTGTAAAAGTATTAATTAAGAGGACAATTTACTGATCGGACCATTCTTCTCCAACCATTCCTTCATTCCACCGGAGTAATTTTTAACGTTTTCAAAGCCATTTCTTCTTAAAATAGAATAGGCAATAGTTGCACGATCACCAGCCTGACAGTGGATAACGACCTGTTTGTCTTTGCTTATTTTATCCAAATTAGCATTCAATGTGCCAACAAAAACATGCTCGGCACCCTCAATATGGCCGTCATTAAACTCTGTTAACCCACGTACATCTATAATTTGCGCATCTTCTTTTCCTATATAGGTTTTAAAAGTGTCGATGTTGACCAGATCTCCAGTATTTAATTCCAGATCTAAATTAGTAACATCAGTGATATAGCCATAAATATTATCTAAACCAATTCGCATTAGCTTCCTGGTTATCTCTTCCATTTCGCCTGTTTCAGCGACAATGATAAACTGTTCCTGATAATTTAAAATCCATCCTGCCCAAGTAGAAAGGCTGTTATTATGTTGAATATTGATGCTTCCTGGAATGAAGCCTTTTGCAAACTCAACTTTGTTTCTGGTGTCAATAACTTTGATGCCATCCTGATAGGCATGCAGAAACTGCGCTTTACTTAACTGTTGATGTTGAGGGATTTCTACTAGCAATGGACGGTTAACTTTGTTCAAGTGTTTCATCATAGCGAAATACTTTGGCGGCTCTGGTTGTCCCTCAAGCAGATAATCTACAAATCCTTTTTCATCGTTATTGTACTGAAATGCCCAATTTCTGATTTTTTCGTAACCCACTGTAGAGCTGGGAACCGCACCCAGCGATTTTCCACAAGCAGAACCAGCTCCATGACCTGGCCAAACTTGGAGAAACGATGGAAGTTCTGCAAAACGTTGTATTGATTCATACATGTCTTTAGCGCCTATCTCTTGTGTACCAATCATCCCGGCTGCCTTTTCTAGTAAATCTGGTCGGCCAATATCTCCAACAAAAACAAAATCTCCTGTAAAAATCATTATAGGCTCGTTGGTAGCCGGATGATCAGTTAACAAAAAACTGATGCTTTCTGGCGTATGTCCTGGTGTATGCAATACTTCTAAACTAAGGTTTCCCACTTTAATTTTATCGCCGTTTTTCAACCCGTTATGAGGAAATTGATATTGCCAATCTTTGCCACCTTCATCGGACAGGTACAACTGCGCTCCAGTTACTGTTGCTAATTCTCTAGAGCCGCTCAGGAAATCAGCATGGATATGGGTTTCGGTAATATGGGTAATTTTGAGCTTGTTTTGTGTCGCAATTTTAAGGTACACATCCATATCGCGTTGTGCATCAATTACAATGGCCTCGCCTGTTGCCTGGCAACCAATTAAATAACTTGCTTGAGCTAAGCTCTTGTCGTAAACATGTTGAAAAAACATAATCCTTTATTTTAATTTTTGGTACTACAAAGTTGCGTTGATTTATTTTCCTGTTCAGTGACTTTGGTTACATAAGAAAAATTTATTTTAATAAGGTTTCTTTGATGATGATATAGATGCCCATAGCTAGCACGAACCAACCGAAAGCTGGTTTAAGTTTTTTGCTATCGATTTTAGTAGATATAAAACTGCCGATGAATATACCAACAATGGCAATGCTGGTTACCGTGAATAAAAATGACCAGTGAATTGAAGCATGCCCAACTGAAAAGGCAAAACCTGCAAGTGAGTTTACCGCTATGATTACCAGAGATGTTCCGATAGCTACTTTCATAGGTAATTTCAATAAATTTACTAATGCTGGAATAATTAAAAAACCACCGCCAGCCCCAATTAATCCAGTCACAATCCCCGTTATTACCCCTTGAATTACTACTAAAAAGTTGTTTATAGGTTTGTTCTGATCGCCTTCCTTCTTCTTATCTTTTTTTATCATGCTGTAGGATGCTAAAACCATCAATACCGCAAAGAAAATGAGTAGTAAGGTGCTTTTGGTGATGATGAGCGTGCCTAAACTAGCTATGTGTTCAGGAATCGCTGGAAGAAAGTAAGTCCTGGTCAAAAAAACAGCAACTATCGATGGAACTCCAAAGACCATTGCGGTTTTAAAGTTGATAAGATCTTTTTTAAAGTATGATATAGAACCTGCCAAACTTGTGGAACCTACTATAAAAAGGGAATAGGTAGTAGCAAGCACGGTATCTACAGTAAAGAGATATACCAAAACAGGTACCGTAAGGATGCTGCCGCCACCACCAATCAAGCCAAGAGAAATGCCAATAAGAATAGATGCGAAATAGCCTGTAATGTCCATTTATTTTTTAATCGATAAGTCAAAGCTATATCAATTAAACGTTGCCTACAGTAACTTTGGTTACACAAGGGAAATCTTATTTCGCCCAAGTTGCACTGTGCCGCTGTCTTCCAGCTGTTTTAAAAGCCTGGAGACCACTACTCGTGCAGTGCCAAGTTCATTAGCTAGTTGTTCGTGGGTTATCGTGATCGTTTTTGAACCTGTTAATGCTGATTTATTTTTAAGAAATGTCACCAAGCGTTCGTCAACTTTCTTAAATGCGATGGCATTTACTATCTCCAACAATTCTTCGAAACGTTTATGGTACAGGCGGAAAATATAGTCGAGCCATTGGGGATACTCTTTGATAAATAGGGAAACTTTATCCATAGGTAGAAATAGGATTTCGGCATCTTCTTCAACTTCGGCCTTCACCTTACTTGTTTCATTATGTAATCCGCCGAGGAAAGACATGATACAGCTTTCGCCGGCTTTGATATAATAAAGCAGAATTTCTCTGCCATCTTCTTCTGTGCGGATCACCTTCATAACGCCCTTAGTAACGATAGGAATGGAACGAATATTAGAATTCTCATTTAATATAATGCTTCCGGC
>JACMPF010000265.1 GCA_014377665.1 Pedobacter sp.
ACCAATCCTCAGGAAAAAGTTTATTTACAGACTGATAAACCTCACTACGTGGTGGGAGACACCATTTGGTTTAAGGCTTATGTTACCATAGGTAGCAAGCATCAATTGTCTGCAATGAGTGGCGCCTTGTTTGTTGACCTCATTACCGAGTCAGACTCCCTGGCTACTGCATTGAAACTTCCTGTTACTGCAGGGATGAGTAAAGGCAATTTCGTGCTTGCAGATAGCAGTTTTAGGGAGGGTAATTACCGAATCAGAGCTTATACCCAGTGGATGCGCAATGCTGGATCAAGCTATTATTACGATAAGGTCTTCAGTATAGGTAATTCAGTTACCAACCCCGTATTCGCTAAGATTGACTACGAGTTTAGTAAAGACGGCGCTAAGAATGTGGTAACTGCTTTGTTGACTTACACCAATGACAAAGGTGAGCCAATGATCAATAAGAGTGTTAATTATGACTTGTTGGAAAATTATGAGGTGATTACTAGTCAGTCAAAAAAGACAGATGGTGAGGGCATTGTGAGAGTGGTATTACAACCCGGAAAATCAGGAAAAATAGATGGTACTGTAATACATAGCAAAATTAATACGATTGATAAAGAAGTTATTGTGAAGGATTTCGCGGTTAAAGCGGTTTCTTCTCAAACTGATGTGCAATTTTTTCCTGAAAGTGGACCGCTTGTTAATGGACTAAGAAGTCGGGTAGCTTTTAAGGCAACTGGACCTCATGGCTTAGGAGTTCCTGTAAAAGGGATCGTTACTGACGAATCCAATACTACTGTAGCTGAATTTGAAGCTGCTAATTTCGGTATGGGGTACTTTAGAATGCAACCTGAGACTGGAAAGAGCTACCAGGCAAAAGTCACTTATCCTGATGGCTCTGAAAAGATAATTAAGCTTCCTGCTGCAATTGACAATGGTTACGTACTGAGCGTTTTTAATAATCCTGAAACAGATACTATTTTAGTAAGGGTAAACGCAAGCAAAGCTGCAGTAGCTGGGGGACAATCATTAAGCCTGGTGGCGCAAACCGGTGGAAGCGTACATTATGCTAGTACAATCCCTCTTAATAAACCAGCTTTTTCTATAATGATCCCTGCTAAGGAACTTCCTTCGGGAATAGTACAGTTTACTTTATTCTCCGCAGCTGGAGATCCAATTAATGAAAGAATTGCTTTTGTGCAAAGTAATGATCTAATGAATCTGAAGCTTTCTACATCTAAACAAACATATGCACCAAAGGAGAAAATTGAGATTACGCTGGAGGCCTTAGATCAGAAAAGTACGCCTTTAAGAGGTAACTTTTCGGTGTCTGTAATAAATGAAGCATCAGTGCCAGTTGATGAAACTAAAGAGTCAAGTATTTTATCGCATATACTATTGAGCTCAGACATTAAAGGATATATTGAAAAACCAGGGTACTATTTTAGCAATCCTTCAATCGATACCAAAACTAATTTGGATATTTTGATGATGACTCAGGGCTACAGAAGATTTACCTGGAAAGACATTATGTCTACAAATCCTATGAACTTGCCATTTAAAGCGGAGAAGCTTACATCCGAGATCAAAGGAAAACTGGTGACTTTAAATAAAAAGGCACTTCCGGTAATAGGGGGACAAGTGGTGCTAATGAACAATAAGCTAGGGTTGATAGGAACACAAATCACAGATGCAACAGGTAGCTTCAAGTTCAGCGATTTATTGATGACTAATGAGCTCAAGTTTACGGTGAGCGGTCTAAGTGAAAAAGGGAGTAAAAATGTTGAAATTTCAGTAGATAAGGTGCGACAGGAAATAATGACCCCTAACCCGAATCGTGGTGATTTGGATACTGACCTTCGCAAAACCTTACAAGCGTCCTTTGACAATAGCAAGAAGCAAGAGGAAGATATTCAAAAACGTGGCATGTTAGGTCGTACGCAGCAGCTGAAGGAAGTGAAGATTACTTCTGGTAAAAAGAAGAGGAGATTCGGTTTGGACATGATTATGGACGGCCATGCTGATCAGACCGTGAGGTTTCAACAAGGTGATGTAACTTTTATGAATCTCTTGGAATGGTTAAAATTCCGGGTTCCGAATATTCAATTCAGACAAGATGATTCCGAAGAATGTGGTCTGATTTTCGTAGCTGTTAGTAGAAATGAGGTCATGAAAATTCTGGTCGATGGACGACCGATTAGTCCTTGCGAGAGTCAGGATTTCTTCCAAATAGATCCGGCTGACATTGATCGGTTAGATATTGTACGTACCAATCAGGCATTAATTAATATGATTGGTGGAGCTGCCCTTTCATTTACTACCAGGAGAGGGGTAGGTATGTTGCGTACAACTTACACGCCTAATGTAATTAACATAAGTCCTAGAGGTTATAATATTGTTAGGGAATTCTATTCTCCGGTTTACAAAAATGACGGAAATGATAGCCGCGTTGCGGATTTAAGGTCGACATTATACTGGAATCCTTCCGTTATGACTGGTGTGGACGGGAAAGCGAAGTTTAGCTTTTTTAATTCAGATGGACTTGGTACACATCGCGTATTGGTTGAAGGCATAAATGCAGAGGGTATCTTAGGTCGCCAGATTTTCAAATACGAGGTTAAATAATATAAACTTGGCGCAAACGTTTTCGACGATAAATGATGGCGACAATGACAGGAATCAATTAAACATATTTTATATTTAAGTACTGAAGCAGGACATCTAGTCCTGCTTTTTTGCACAAGTAGAATAATGGAATGAGCGAGGTAAAGAAGATTTATAGCATGACGCAAACTATGCGTTGGTTCGGTCCTTCGGATTCTGTGAGATTGAGTGATATCAGACAGGCTGGTTGTAGTGGAGTGGTAACCGCTTTACACCATATTCCCAATGGCGATGTTTGGGCTGTTAGCGAAATTCAGCTACGTAAGCAGATGATTGAGGAGGCCGGGCTTGAATGGAGCGTAGTGGAGAGTGTTCCTGTTCACGAGTCTATTAAGACACATGCGGCGGGTTTTGAAGCTTATATTGAAAATTATAAGCTGTCCATATCAAATCTTGCATCTTGCGGTATAAAAGTGGTGACCTACAACTTTATGCCGGTGTTGGATTGGACGAGAACCAACCTAAGCTTTGAGCTGGCAACGGGGGCTAAGGCACTGAAGTTCGAGAAGGCCGAATTAGTAGCTTTTGACGTTTTTATGCTACAACGACCAGGTGCGATTGACGATTATACTGCAGAGGAACTAAAACGTGGTAAGAAAAGTTATCATGCGATGAATGAAGCCCAAAAATTGTTGCTTCAGAGAAATATCATTGCTGGTCTTCCGGGAAGCGAAGAAAGTTTTACACTCAAACAGTTTCAGGAAACATTGAATACTTACGATGGCATAGATGCCAATCTGTTAAGTAGTAATCTAATTTCGTTTTTAAAGGAAGTCACACCTGTTGCAGAAGCTGTTGGGATCAAGCTAGCTATTCATCCTGATGATCCGCCATATCCTATATTCGGTTTGCCGAGAGTTGTGAGCACTGCCGATATGTTACAAAGGCTGTTTAATGAGGTTCCTTCTCTAGCAAATGGTTTGTGTTTTTGTACCGGATCATTCGGTGTTCGAAAAGATAACAATCTTATTGAGATGCTGAAAGCATTTGGAGACAGAATTCACTTTATCCATTTGAGAAGCACAAAGAGGAATGAAGATGGAGATTTTTATGAGGATAACCACCTGGAAGGTGATGTGGATATGTACGGAGTAGTAAAGGAATTGCTTTTGATTCAACAGCGCCGAAAAATCAGTTTGCCCATGCGGCCTGACCACGGTCACCAGATGCTCGATGACCTTAGTAAGATTACCAACCCGGGATATTCCGGTATTGGAAGGTTAAAAGGATTGGCCGAATTGAGAGGTTTGGAATTTGGAATCATAAATGCGAATTTAGTATGAAAGAAGGAAACGTAATCGCGGAAGATTTTCTGCTGACTAATAAAACTGCAGAATTGCTTTACAACGACTACGCAAAGCATTTGCCAATCATTGACTACCACAATCACCTGCCTCCCGATGAGATTGCGACCAATAAACAATTCAATAGTTTAACTGATATTTGGTTAAGGGGCGATCATTACAAGTGGCGCGGGATGAGGGCGTTGGGTGTCGAGGAAAAGTATATTACCGGATCAGCGTTAGATAAAGATAAGTTCGCGGCCTGGGCCAAAATTGTACCTTCAATCGTTAGGAATCCACTGTTTCACTGGACACATATGGAGTTAAAGAATCCGTTTGGGATCAATAACTACCTTAATGCTGATTCTGCAGAGAGTATTTACGAGTCTTGTAACGAACTGCTTAAAGAACCTGCTTTCTTTACACAGGGTTTATTAATGCATTTCAATGTGAAAATGGTCGGTACCACAGATGATCCATGCGACGATCTCCAACATCACATTGCAATTAGGGAATCTAATTTTCAGGTGGTTGTTAAGCCTTCTTTTAGGCCTGATAAGGCTCTAATGATCGGAAATCCTGGCTTTCGTGATTATATTTTGAAACTCTCCCGTATCTCTGAGATAGAGATTAAGGATATTGATACCTTGCTAATTGCCCTGGCTAAACGGCTAGATTATTTTGAGCAAAATAATTGCAGTATTTCAGATCATGGGCTATCTTCCTTGCCCCTAAAAACACAACTAACTGGGAAAGAAGAGCAAGAATTCCGTTCATTTCTAAAAAGTGAAAATACTACCTTTTCTAATCCAGATGCATTTGCTGGTCATATACTCACGGCATTATGCAAATTGTACCATCAGAAAGGCTGGGTTCAGCAGTTTCATTTAGGTGCTATACGCAATAACAATCTAGGGATGCTGAGCAAATTAGGAGCGGATTCAGGCTATGATTCAATAGGCGATTTTAAACAGGCAGAGCGGATGTCTGCTTTTTTAGGTAACCTAAGTCTGACAGACCAGTTGGCAAAGACTGTTGTGTACAATCTC
>JACMPF010000266.1 GCA_014377665.1 Pedobacter sp.
CACTTTACAAGGTCAGTCTAAAAAGAGCATTCTTGAAGACAATAAAATCGATACGCTGCTTTCTAAATTTCCAGAACGAACACAAGATGATCTGAATTCAGCGATGCAGTCTGTCACTAAGATGACTCAGCCAGTCTTGCTAAAGTTGGTAGAAAGACTGGAGAGTGAAGACAGGAAAACCAAGACAAAAGCAGAATATGCAGTTGCTGCACTTTCGGAATACGTTTCCCGACAAGGGATGGAATCAGCAAGGAAGAAAACTATTAATGTATACTCTAAAGTCCTGGCTAGTTTAACTGATCAACAAATCAAATCTTTCTTGATCAGTCAATTCGAGATGGTTGGAAAAGACGAATCTGTTTCGACCCTCACAGGATATTTGAACGATCAATTTTTAGCTGATCCAGCTGTTAGAGCACTGGCTAAAATCAATACGTTGAACGCTAAAACTGCCCTACTAAAGGCATTGCCTGAATCTAATGGTGCAGCAAGACTATCAATAGTTAAAGCGCTAGGCGACTTAAAATACAAACCTGCAGCTACAGCAATAAATGCCTTAGTTGGAGCAGATGATCAAGACTTATCAAAAATGTCGTTCTATGCATTGTCATATATAGCTGATCCAAGTTCGGAACCAATATTTAACGATGCTGCCAGCAAGCTCGGTTATCGATATGACAATAGGAATGTTGTGGCTTCCTACCTGATATATGCAGATCAGCTAATAAAAGCAGGCAACCTTAAGCTTGCCGGCGAGATTGGAAGGAAAATCATGGCCAGCAGTATGATGCCAGAACTTGTTGCTACCCGAATCAACGCACTCAAATTACTGATTGATTTGAATTCCAACAACGTTAACGCTTATTTAATTGAGGCGGCAAAAGATGAAAATCTGGAATACTTTGCTGCAGCAGTAAAGTTTGCTAATCCTCATCTTTCAGTTGAATCGAAAAGCCTATGGACATCTAAACTCGAAATTGCTCAGATAGCTAAGAGTAGCTATTTACCTGAGCAGAGATTGCTGTTACTTCGCGCAGTGTTTGACAGATCTAAAAGCACCGAAACGCAAATCAATATCCTGAAGCTTGCTGAAGAGGTAAAGATATTTAATACCCTCGCCTTTGCGGAAAGATACTTGGACAATCCATCTTTACAACAACAAGCAGCAAGTACAATTATAGAAGTTACTTTGTCTGGAGAATACACCGGAGATTTTATAAAAGACCTGTTAAAAAGGGCGCTATCTGTAGTTAATTCTACACAAATGGTATTGGTAAGATCAAAGGTGGAAAGCTATATCAAAGCGATGAAGCCAGATCAGGGCTTTGTTCCTCTTTTCAATGGCAAGGATCTCACAGGCTGGAAGGGACTTGTCGCCGATCCGATAAAACGGTCAAAGATGGATGTCAAAACGCTTGAGGCAGAACAAAAAAAGGCTGATGCGGAAATGCGTGAGAGTTGGACGGTTAAAGATGACGAATTATTATTTCTCAGTCATGGGAACAATTTGGCGACTATAAAGAAGTACGGCGACTTTGAAATGCTTGTTGACTGGAAGATCGTTGATGATAAGAAAGGTGAAGGCGATGCAGGGATTTACCTTAGAGGTACTCCGCAAGTACAGATTTGGGATAATGCCAGAACGAATGTTGGTGCTCAGGTTGGTTCAGGCGGATTATACAATAACCAGCAGAATCCAAGTAAACCATTAAAGGTTGCCGACAATCCTCTAGACCATTGGAACAATTTTCGGATAATCATGAGGGGCGATCGCGTTACCGTATACCTTAATGGCGAGCTGGTGACTGATAACGTTATTCTTGAAAATTATTGGGATAAGAACCAAGGGATATTTCCAGTAGAACAAATTGAATTACAGGCACATGGTTCACCCGTTGCTTATCGTGATATTTACGTAAAGGATTTACAGGCCGTCAGGCCATTTGAATTGAGCAAAAAAGAGAAGAGGGATGGATACACTGTACTGTTTGATGGTACAAATATGTTTAGCTGGACGGGTAATACTTCAGAATATGTTACGGAGAACGGCAATCTTGCTGTGAATCCGAAGCCAGGTAAGGGATCCGGTGGTAATTTATATACAAAAGATGAATATAGTGACTTCGTTTTCAGGTTCGAATTTCAACTGACACCAGGGGCAAACAATGGCTTAGGGATTAGAACTCCAATGGAAGGTGACGCAGCTTATGTTGGTATGGAACTACAGATACTCGATAATGAGGCTGCTATATATAAAGATCTTCATGTGTATCAATATCATGGATCTGTTTACGGAACGCTTCCGGCTAAGAGGGGATACTTGAAGCCAATTGGTGAATGGAACTACCAGGAAGTGACCGTGAGAGGGCCAAAGATTAAAGTAGTATTGAATGGTAAGGTAATCCTTAATGGAGATATCACTGAGGCAAGAAAGACCGGAACTCCTGATAAACAACAACATCCAGGTTTGCTTCGTCAGACAGGACATATTGGTTTCCTTGGACATGGTTCCCCATTAAAATTCAGAAACATTAGAATAAAAGATCTAAGTAAACCAAATACAAAATAAACACAGAGATGGACAACAACAAATCGGAAACAAGTAATTCAAGAAGAAACTTTATAAAGACCACGGCATTGGCTGCTGCAGGATTTATAATCGTACCACGACATGTTTTAGGAGGAAGAGGATTTCTTGCACCAAGTGACCGGCTTTCTGTAGCTGGGGTTGGTGTTGGTGGAAAAGGGGAGAGTGACTTAACGGGTGTTTTCAATGGTGGTAAATCAGATATATCATTCCTTTGCGATGTAGATGACAGAAGAGCCGCGGCCTCAGTTAAACGCTTTCCGAAGGCCAAATACTACAAGGATTACAGGGAAATGCTGGATAAGGAAGCGAAAAGCATTGACGCCGTAGTGGTGTCGACACCAGATCATAATCACGCCATGATTGCTATGGCTGCGATGCAGTTAGGAAAACATGTGTACGTGCAGAAGCCACTAACTCACGATATTTACGAGGCACGTATGTTAACTGAAGCAGCTAAGAAATATAAAATAGTTAGTCAGATGGGAAACCAGGGTGGATCTGGAGAGGGAGTTCGCAAACTGCAGGATTGGTTTGATGAGGGGATTATTGGAAAAGTTCATACGGTATACTGCTGGACAGACAGACCTGTTTGGCCTCAGGGTATTCAATGGCCAACTGCTCAGGGGACTATGCCCAAAGAGCTAGATTGGGACCTTTGGTTAGGAA
>JACMPF010000051.1 GCA_014377665.1 Pedobacter sp.
AAATAAAAAAGGGGAGAAAATGAAAAGGGATGTCGCATCCACGAAACATCCCCTTTTCTAACCAAATATAAACCAGCATGAACTGGATTTCAAAATTTTATGATCCTAGACACCAACTGTCATTTTGTAGATCATTGAAACACACAATTATTTTTAAACCTTTTTTTAAGATTACTAGGTAATCTTAACGATACAAATATACGCTACTTTACTTAGTGTTTTTAGTACACTAAGTAAAGTAACTAAAATATTACCATTTATAGTGAAAATACTGTGTTTAAGCCAGCCTTTATTACTTTTTTTAATTTAAGCGTTGTCTGCTACTTTTGAATTACCGACCTGGTGTTCTGTATTTAATGCAGAAAAATGGACATTCAGATCGTCCTCATAAAGTCTTAATTTTCTCTCTAACGCCTCTTTACATCCCGGGCCGACATCTGTATTCGCCATGTTGCTATCATTGAAGTAATGGTCCGCAACTTTCATTGGAACCCGATCTTTATCCTCAGCGATCTTGTTCATCATTCCAAATAACCATTGTTTTAAGCTCTGTGATCCTTCTGGGAACTCTGCAGCCTTACACAAAGCAGCAATTAATGTTTGCTGAACCAGTTCATCACCTTCTTCTAGATCAGCTGTATATCTCAAAGCAAGTATTTCAAGCTCAGGTTTTAAATGACAAATTTGTACCATCAATGTAGAGATTTCCATAGAAGTAGAGTTAGGTGGATATGTCTCAGCCTGCAAAACGCATACCATTAGCTAGTTGCTAATAGATAATACAGCCGGGCAAGTATGCCATGCAACCTTACAGTGAAATGCCTTGTTTCCAGGGACGAAAGTCTTCCTGAAGAGGATTGTCGGGCGTTTTGGCAATCCTTCCACTGGCATAGTCAAGTAGTTTTTGTAACTGCTCCTCTGTACTAATTAAGTCATTACAATTTTTGACTGGAGAGTTGTAGTTCAGGTGTTTCTGGAAACAAAACACCGGGGCTATCGCATGTTCAGATAACTCGGTATTTTCATCGCAGGAGATGACTAGATTTACTCCTGCAGCTGTTTGGGCGGTGATGCTTTCTATTGCTCCTTCCGCAGTATTTATCAAATGAAAGCCATTTTGATTGATCTTTTCAGGATAAGGCAATTGGACAGCCTCATCAGTTTTGAAACTTGAAAGATGTCTATTGGCCGTTATTCCTGGAAACTTTGGAAGTACCACAGATCCGCCGGCATTTAAAACAAGCTCAGTCACCGCTAAAAAGAAATCGTTCGTACGCTGCCCCGAAAAGCCTATACAAAGCTTATTTAGTGGCGCCGTTTTCCTTTTAATTGCATTCGCCACCGCTAATCCTGCAAGTATACCTTTTATAGCCTGAGTAATCATCACTTCCTCAACTCCCAATGCTTGCTGATCTAAAATATAAACAGGCTTCTTAAGTTGTTCCACTCTTCGAGACAACTCTGTGATCAGGATTTCAGACTGTGCGTTCTGACAACCCAAACTTAGAATGGTCGCCCCGGCTACGTTTGGATTGGTAATATATCCCGCAACCAACGCACAAAAAAGATCAGAATCTTGTCTGGTACCACCACAGCCCATTGTATGGGTGTAAAATTTAATCCCATCTACATTTGGAAATACGCGTTTTCTAAAAGGAAATATTCCTTGAGAATCTTCGGTAGCATCCTGTGCCGGGATAGTTGCTGTAAAATCTTCACCTTTAACATACGCACTACTGATACTTTGCAGAAATTCCTCGTAAGGGTTTAACCTTCCATAGCCTAAAGTATTCTGCAGAGCATCCCGTAACTTCTCTACGTTGTTGTTTTCGCAAAAAACGAGTGGAACAACAATCCAGTAATTAGCGGTACCCACACTACCATCAGCCCTGTAATAACCCTCGAACGTATCTGCCATTTCTAAATCTAACTGATTTTAAATACTAATGCATAGCCCAACTTTGTTTTTTCCCCAGGAACCGTAATAGATAGTCCTTCAGAAGTTCGAACAAACTTCGCTGATCCCACCGCACCCAATAGTTTCACGCTTTTAATGGTATTTGGGTATAATTCACTTCCTTTAGCAAGACTTTTTATATTGACCTTACCATCTGCAGGCCAACCAAGTGCTGTAGCATATAGAATCTTGCCTTTTGTATTGAACCTGATGTCTTGTGCTTCAAATGGCTTTCCCTTACCTTCATTAAAACCCTGGGCACTGAGTGGGGCAGCACTGTCTTTCGCTGGTCCCTCTCCAAAAATCTTCCATGGTCTGGTGGCATAAATAGACTCCTTATTGATCTGCATCCAGTCGCCGATCTCAGTTACCACCGCCA
>JACMPF010000267.1 GCA_014377665.1 Pedobacter sp.
AGTCCGCAGGTAATCGAAGATCAGGTAACTTATCCGCTAGTTTCCAATTTGCAAGGCATTCCCAAGATCAAAAATATAAGGGCAACCTCCATGTTCGGGATGAGCTTTGTGTACATTATTTTTAATGATGACGTAGATGTTTACTGGGCAAGAACAAGGGTATTGGAAAGACTAAATTATGCACAGCGGCTTTTACCGCAAGGAATAACCCCTTCTCTAGGGCCAGACGGAACTGGTGTAGGACATATATTCTGGTACACGCTTAAAGCTAAAGATATGGATTTGGGCGAGCAGCGGGCTTTGCAGGATTGGTACATCAAATTTGCCCTGCAAACCGTAAATGGCGTTGCCGAAGTTGCCTCGTTTGGCGGTTTTGAAAAGCAATACCAGCTCGTGGTTGACCCGATCAAACTACAGTATTACAAGGTTTCATTAATGGATGTAATGAATAAGGTAAAAGCCAACAATAATGATGTTGGTGGTAGGAAATTTGAGATGGCCGATATGGCATACATTATCCGTGGATTGGGGTATGTAAAGAGTAAAGAAGATCTGGAAAGTATTGCGATAGCAAATAATAACGGCATCCCCGTAAGGGTAAAAGACATAGCCCGTGTACAAATGGGCGGCGATTTACGGTTAGGGATATTTGACCGGAACGGCGAAGGAGAAGCAGTGGGCGGAATTGTAGTGATGCGTTACGGTGAAAATGCCAATAACGTGATACAGGCTGTGAAACAAAAAATAAAAGAAGTACAGAAAGGTTTGCCCGAAGGCGTAACTTTTCATTATGATTATGACCGGAGTGTACTAATTGAGGAGGCCATTGAATCTGTAAGAGGAACGTTGATCGAAGAGTTGATCACCGTATCTATTGTGGTCATTCTTTTTCTTTTTCACTGGCGTAGTGCCTTAATCATTCTTATCCAACTTCCTATTTCTGTAGCAATCGGGTTTATATTATTACAGGCATTCGGTATTTCTTCCAACATCATGTCGCTTACTGGTATAGCGCTGGCCATAGGAGTAGTAGTGGACGACAGCATTGTGATGGTCGAAAATTCGTACCGGCATATTTCTGAAGCGCAGGAAGCCTCAGATGCTGCTCTCCCCGAAGACAAAAACATAGACAGCAAATGACAAAGAGAAAAAAGATATGGGTTTACTTTAAAGATTTGTTCATCAGTAAAAAAGACCCACTTACCTCCGCAGATAAGCTACTAATTATCGAACGTTCCTCTAAGCAGGTTGGGCCGGGCGTGTTTTTTTCTACTATTATTGTAGTTGCTTCCTTTCTGCCGGTTTTTCTATTGACGGGTATGGAAGGCAAATTATTTAGCCCATTAGCCTGGACAAAAACATTCATTTTACTGGTAGATGCCTTTTTAGCCATCACACTAACCCCCGTGTTAATTTCATTTATATTAAAAGGCAGGCTTCGACCAGATGCAAAAAATCCGGTGACCAGGTTACTTGAAAAAATTTACCGGCCCGCTTTAGAGTTTTGCCTTAACTGGCGAAAAACCATTATCGCACTTAATCTTGTTGCACTGGCTGCGGGAGTATTTATGATGACTAAAATCGGCTCAGAATTTATGCCTCCATTGGATGAAGGCTCCATTCTTTTTATGCCGATCACTATGCCAGATGTTTCTAACAGTGAGATAAAACGATTATTGCAACTCCAGGACAGGCTTATCAAAACCGTGCCCGAAGTACATAATGTTTTAGGTAAAGCAGGCAGGGCGTATACCGCTACAGACAATTCGCCGATCAGCATGGTGGAAACCATTATCATGCTTAAACCTAAAAGCGAATGGCGAAAAGATTTTACAAAGAATAAGATCATTAACGAACTCAACTCCAAACTACAGATACCCGGTGTTACCAATGGCTGGACGCAGCCCATTATCAACCGTATCAACATGCTTTCTACCGGTATCCGTACCGATGTCGGTTTAAAAGTATACGGGCAAAATCTGGACACTATTTATGCCTTTTCCCAAAAATTAAAAAAAGCATTGGTAGGAATACCCGGAGTAAAAGATTTGTACGTAGAACCGATAACAGGTGGAAAATACATTGATATTATTATAAAACGTGAGGAGATAGGTCGATACGGTTTAAGTGTGGATGATGTAAATGCAGTGGTTGAAATTGCCTTGGGTGGTATGCAATTAACCACAACAGTTGAAGGACGACGACGTTTTTCTGTGAATGCACGATTTGGTCAAGATTTTAGAAATAATATTCAGGATTTAAAGCGGCTACAGGTGCAAACGATGGGTTTCGGCCCTGTTCCTTTAGAAGCTGTTGCCGATGTAAAAATTACCAACGGGCCGCCAATGATCAATTCTGAAAATGCTTTGCTTCGGGGCACCGTTTTATTCAACGTCCGCGACAGAGATTTGGGCAGCACCGTTACCGAAGCCCAGCAGAAATTGAATACGATGGTGAAGCAGATGCCGAAAGGATATTTTATCGATTGGAGCGGTCAATGGGAAAATCAAATAAGAGCAAACAAGACCTTGAAAATTGTAATACCCATTGTTTTGGTTATCATTTTTATGGTTTTGTATTTTACCTATCACTCCGTGAAAGAAGCTTTAATAAGTATGATTACCGTTCCTTTCGCATTAATCGGCGGTGTATATATGGTCTATTTCTACGGCGTAAATTTATCTGTAGCGGTAGCGGTCGGTTTTATCGCACTATTTGGTATGGCTATAGAGACGGTGATGCTACTAACCATTTACTTAAACGAAGCCATGCAGAAATTAGTAAAAGACAAAGGCAACTCCAAGGAAACTATTGAACCCGAAGATATACGGAATTATATTATTGAGGGGGCTACTAAACGATTACGTCCGGTGGTAATGACCGTTTCTGTATCCCTGTTTGGCCTTATTCCCATATTATGGGCAACAGGTACCGGGAGTGATGTAATGCTTCCGATTACTATTCCATTGATAGGGGGGACATTAACCGCCATTGTTTATGTATTGTTTGTAACGCCGGTAGTTTTTGAAATGGTAAAAGAACATGAATTAAAACACAAAGGCAAAATTAAACTCATCGATGTTAAAGAATAAAATTGTCATATTCCTTTTTGCAGTAACTACCGCTTCTGCCGGTAATGCGCAGACCCTGAAACTGGATGCTATTATTGACAGCATCACACATTCGCATCCTGTTGTGAAGATGTACAACAATGAAATCCGTTCAATGGATGAAGCCGCCAAGGGTGCAAAAAGCTGGATGCCGCCAGAGGTAACCACCGGATTATGGATGGTTCCATACAACACCAGGCTTTGGAAAAAAGGAGATATGGGAGGCACCGGGATGGGACAGTATATGATAGGCGGACAGCAAATGCTTCCTAACAGAAAGAAGCAAAATGCTGATGCGGCCTATATGGAAGCCATGTCATCCGTAGAAAAAGAAAATAAAAACGCCTCATTAAACGATTTGGTAAATAATGCCAAACAGTTTTATTACGACTGGATCATCCTGAAAAAGAAATTAGATATCGTTAATAAAAACGAAAAGCTTTTAGACTTCATGATTAAAAACGCAGAGATACGGTATAAAAACGGGATGGAGAAAATGAGTGCCTATTACAAAGCCAAAGCGGCCTTAGGCAATATCAATAACATGCAGCTGATGTTTAAAAACGAAATCAAATCTAATCGCATCCGTCTTAATGCTTTGATGGGTAGAAATGCGATGATCGATTTTGATATTGATACAAGCTACGTTCTGAAAGATTATTCCGACTTAGTGTTCGACAGCACACTATTTAATGCCAATCGAAGCGATCTGAAAGCCATAGACCGCAATATCAATGTTAACTTACTAAAGCAGGAAACCGAGAAGCAAAGTTTGAAGCCTCAGTTCGCCATTCGGTACGAGCACATGTTTGGTTTCGGGGGTTTACCTATGCAATATTCTTTAATGGGAATGGTGAAGCTGCCCATGGTCGGGTGGTCAGCTAAAATGAACAAAGCAAATATTGAAAGCCTTAAATGGAAAGCCAGCGCAATGCAAGCTCAAAAAGAAATGATGCTGAACGAATACAGTGGTATGGCTTACGGAATGCGTTCTGAATTTGAACTAAAGAAAAATCAGATAAAACTGTATGAACAAAATATAATTCCCGCCTTGCGTAAAAATTACCAAAGCATGCAGTTGGGCTATGGGCAAAATACCGAAGAACTGTTTATGCTTTTTGATGCCTGGGAAACGCTTAACATGACACAACTGGAGTACATGAATCAGGTACAGCAATTATTGCAAATGCAGGCGCAGCTTGATCAACTCATCGAAAACCGAAACCCATAATGAGGCGAAAGCAAAAACATATTGTAAATAAGATGTCTATCGTCAGAATATATACACACCAGGTGATACTTTCCCTGCTACTATTAATTGCCGTTTTTTTTAGTTCATGTAGCGAAAAGAAAGTAACAAACCACTCGCAGCATGAAGACGCAAAACAGGATACAGTTGCGCATTCACAACATGAACACAATGAAGAGGCTGGTACTGAAGTTTACACCTGTTCAATGCATCCTCAAATTATACGCGACCAGCCTGGCAAATGCCCCATTTGCAGTATGGATTTGGTAAAGAAAACCACCGGCGATAAGAAAATTTCAGGTATAAATCTGACGACCCTCTTAAAACCTACCGATCGTTTTGTTATTTCAACAATTCCTGTGATAACACTGAAAAGAAGCACTGAGGATATGGAGATAGAGGCTTTAGGGTCTGTAGCGTACGACACCCGGCAGGTGGGTGCTATTTCTGCAAGGGTATCTGGCCGTATAGAAAAGCTTTATGTCCGCTTTCGTTATCAAAAAGTAAATGCCGGTCAAAAAATAATGGATCTTTATAGTCCAGAATTATTGACCGCACAGCAAAATTTGTTGTTTCTTTTAAGCAATGATGCAGGCAATACCAGTTTTGTAAAGACAGCAAAAGAAAAATTAGTATTACTGGGGATGAGCAGTCAGCAACTGAGGCAGGTAATTAAAACTCAAAAACCATCCTTTACTGTAGCTGTCTACAGTAAATACAGCGGCCACATCCATGAAACTTCCGGCATGACTAACCAAAAAAATAGCCCTGCCGGAATGAATGATGCGAGTGGCGTTACAGAAGAACTGTCGTTAAAAGAAGGCATGTACATTAAAAAAGGACAAAGCATTTTTTCTGTGTATAACTCTACCCTGGTATGGGCATTGATAAACATCTATGCGGAAAATCAAAGTTCGGTAAAGAAAGGCGACAATGTGAGGATAGTTGCAGAAACAGCCCCTGATAAGCCCGTCAGCGGAAAGATCAATTTTATTGAGCCTTTCTTCCGAAACGGAAGTAAAACGCTTTCGGTCAGGGTATATTTTGACAATTCTAAGCTAAATATTCCGATAGGAAGTCAGGTGAAAGCAGCCATTCTTAGTGGTTCACACACTGCTGATTGGCTGCCTACCGAATCCATTGTATCTCTGGGTTTGAATAAAGTGGTTTTTGTAAGAGCAAGTACCGGATTTATGCCCCACATGGTAAAAACTGGATTAGCTGTTAAGCAAAAAACAGAAATATTGAGCGGATTGGCAGTCACAGATAGCGTGGCTAAAAACGGAGCATACTTAATGGATAGTGAAAGTTTTATTAAGGTTAATTAGCAAGTTATGAAAGCAATCTGGATACTGATTATTACACTGTTGTTGTTTTCCTGTAAAGACGAAAAGAATCGAGAGCTAAAAGAAAGTGCCGGGCATGAAGGAATGAAGGATATGGCTTCAGGTAACAAAAATCTTCCAGTTGATGAAAAAGGTTTAACATTAAGCGATCAGCAAATACAATTGGCAAACATCCAGACAGATACCATAAAAAGCGGTATGCTAGGAGACCGAATTGTTTTAACGGGAACTTTAACGGTAGACGAAACTAAAACTACTTCCATTAGTGCCAGGGTGATGGGAAGAATCGAAAAGCTTTATTTTAAAAATGAAGGTGATTATGTTAAAAAGGGCGACAGAATCTACGATTTATACAGCGAAGAGCTCAATAATGCTAAACAGGAACTAATTTTGGCTTTGGAACAAAAAAATAAGTTGGATAATTCTCTTATTGATTTCAATCAAATTGTAACAAGTTCACAATATAAATTACTGCTCTGGGGCATGAGTAAAGCACAAATAAACCAGCTGGTAAAAACCAGAAAGACAACTTCAACTACTCCTTTCTATAGTGCTGTTAGCGGTTACATAAACACCCTTGAATTGATTGAAGGTGATTAT
>JACMPF010000268.1 GCA_014377665.1 Pedobacter sp.
AAATTATGGGAATTTCAGAGCGGAAGATCAGACAGAAGGAGGAATTTAGAGCAAGTATTTTAGAGGCAGCATGGCTTCAGGTATTGGCAGAGGGATGGCAGTCGCTTTCCATTCGTAAAATTGCAGATGCGATAGAATATAGTGTTCCTGTAATTTACAGTCACTTTGAAAACAAGGAAGCGATTTTATTGGAATTCACTAAAGAGGGTTTTCAGAAGCTTTATGATGTTCTTCAAGAGGCGAAAGATCAAAATAAAGGTCCGGCTAATCAATTAGAGTGCATTGCTCATGCATATTGGAATTTTGCCTTTGATCAAAAAGAATATTATCAGCTGATGTTTGGTCTTGGTATCCCAGCTTGTGATAGGGTAAACCAAATTACTGAAATGAAGGCCATGGCTATGGTGATGATTACGACAATTAAAGAGGCAATTGCTCAGAGCAAAACTCCAGATGCCAACTATTTTTTAAAATATCATACGTATTTGTCCATTTTGCACGGCCTGGTTTCTATACAAATGATCGAAAAGGAAGGAAAGCCCGGGGCGGATAAGAGAATGATTCTTCAGGATGCGATTTCGGGATTTATCCAATCTCTTTTTATCAAATAAATTAAAAATGGCTATGTTTACTTTGTTATAACGGAAATTTATGAAGCAGCTATATAATACTAATTTCAATCACAGTGCTTTAAACTTTATGTTCTTTGTATTGCGCGTAACGATAGGTCTTTTAATGCTTACTCATGGATACGACAAATTACAGTCAGCATTAGCCGGAGGGGAAATACAATTTATAGACCCGTTTGGTCTCGGGAAAGCTGCTTCTCTTTACTTGGCTATCTTCGCAGAAGTTTTCTGCTCTATTCTTTTGGTTCTTGGTTTTGCAACCAGGCTGGCCTCAATCCCATTGATTGTAACCATGCTCATTGCTGTTCTTGTTGCGCATGGCAGTGATCCTTTCGGAAAGAAAGAATTGGCTTTGCATTATCTAGTGGTATATGTTTTGATACTCGTTTGCGGTGCAGGGAAATATAGCATTGACTATTTCATTAGTCGTAAATTAAGTAAGCGCAGACGCTAGTCATATCATTAGCATGCTTATTGCGTTATAGGTATTATGAAAAGAGTTGTTATGTTTTTCCTGCTTTTAATAGCAGTTTCTGGTTGTGGCATAAATAAACAGGCCCAACAAATTAGGGCTTTAGAAAAATGTACCTATAGAATAACGTCCGCGGATGAGATCACTATTGGAGGTACTGATGTCAAAAAACTATTTGCTGGTCAAGAGTTTAATCTTGCTAGTTTGCCGGGTCTTGCGTTTGGTTTGCTTAGGCAAGATGTGCCTTTAAAAGCACGTTTAAATCTGGAGGTAAAGAATACTTCCGGTGAAGATGCAGCCATCAATCAATTTGAATATAAAATTTTGATTAATAATGCAGATCTCGCCGAAGGCATTGTTAACCAAGAGGTTAATGTTGCCTCAGGTCAATCCACAATTGTCCCTGTAAATATGATTGTAAATCTTTACCCATTCGTGTCAAACAATAAAGTTATGAATCAGATTGCTGAATTTGTAAAGGCTGGTAAAGATGGTGGTCCGGAGAAGAAAGGTTTACTTACACTTAAAATAAGACCAAGCATTAAAGTGGGCAACACCCTGGTAAAATACCCTGGGTTCATCACCATAGATAAAGAAATAAGCAGTAAGATTCTCCTATAAGAATCGTCGTACTTTTGCATTATTGTTACGGATATAACTTTAATTTCACTTAAGGATTCATGATTTTTGGTTAATTTCGAAAATCAAGATCCGAATATGAAATTTAAAATCTACTTTTCTGTTGTCCTGTTTTTAAATCCTTTTCTGTTGTTTGCTCAACAAATGCAGCAGTTGAATGCTGCTGAGATCAAACAGGGCCTCGAAAACTTAAATGTAACAGGAAGCGTTCTTTATATCGCTGCACACCCTGATGATGAAAATACGAGATTGTTGGCTTATCTGGCAAAAGAAAAAAAAGTTAGGACAGGTTATTTATCATTAACAAGGGGAGACGGCGGCCAGAACTTAATTGGTAATGAGCAAGCTGAACTCCTCGGTTTGATTCGTACACAAGAGCTCTTGGCGGCAAGGAGAATAGATGGTGCTGAGCAATTTTTTACACGTGCCAATGATTTTGGTTTTTCTAAAAATCCCGAGGAAAGCTTCAAAATCTGGAATAAGGCAAAGGTTTTAGCCGACGTTGTCTGGGTGATCAGGAAGTTTCAACCAGATGTGATCATTACTCGCTTTCCCGAAGATTCAAGGGCAGGGCATGGGCATCATTCCGGTTCTGCAATATTAGCTAGGGAGGCGTTTTCTGCTGCCGCAGATCCTAAACAATTTCCTGAACAGCTGGCATTCGTCAAACCGTGGCAAGCTAAACGAATCGTCTGGAATACTTTTAATTTTGGAGGTACGAATACAACTTCAGACGATCAACTTAAAATTGATGTTGGAGGTTACAATGCGCTGTTGGGAAAAAGCTATGGGGAAATTGCGGCAGAAAGCAGATCTAATCATAGAAGTCAGGGTTTTGGCTCTTCCAGACAAAGAGGTGGAGGTCTAGAGTTTTTTAGTCCTACTGCTGGCGATAAGGCCGGAAAGGATCTGTTTGAAGGTATTGATTTTACGTTGGGAAGAAGTCAAGGATACGCTGATGTCCAAAGGCTGCTGAATGAGATCAACTCAGAATACCAAGTGTCAGATCCTGCTAAATCAATTCCCAAACTACTGACATTAAAGCAATTGGTAAAGGATAAGGCTTTCAAAAAGGACTTGCTGGATAATTTGATTCTCGCTTGTGCAGGAATATGGCTCGAAGGCGCCGCAGTTAACCCTTCTTATGCTTTAAACGAGCCGGTGAGAGTCAGACTTCAGGCGATCTCCAGAGCCGGGAAATCTTTTGGATTACCGATTTCGGTGACCGAGATAACTACCGGAACATTGCTGGATTTGCAGCCGAATCAATTGGCCTCGAAAGAGGTAAACATTGCAGGTTCTGATAGACTCACCCAGCCTTATTGGTTGGAAAGTCCGCACTTACTTGGTACTTATACAGTCGATTCTTTGGCCAATATTGGACTTGCAGAAAATCCGATTGGATTAAGTATATTATTTAAAATCACAATAGGTGACCAGGGAATTTTGAAGCGCATGCCTGTGGTCTATAAATACACCGATCAGGTGAGAGGAGAATTGTATCAACCATTGGTAATTGCACCACCTGTAACGGCCACAATCACAGAGAAACCCTTTATTTTTAATGGAAATCAACCAAAAGTGATCAGTATTCAAT
>JACMPF010000269.1 GCA_014377665.1 Pedobacter sp.
GTGTTCCAATCAAAATCGGGAGTCAGTTTACTCAAATCCTTGATGGCATATTTATTATACAAGCCAGCAATGTTTCTGGTATCTTCTTTCTTCATATGCTTGCCGGCTAATGCTGTCTCCAGCGCAAGTATTTTGGCAGCTTTCGCTTTTGCATCTGAAACCCCAGCCAGCTGCAACATATTTTCAATATGGGCTAAATATTTAGCCCTGGTTTCCACTGATTTGGCATCCTTTAAAAAATAGTATTCGCGATCTGGGAGACCAAGTCCACCCTGCCAGGTTAACAACATATAATTCTTAGGATCCTTAAAATCTTCAGTTACACTTACATTGAAAGGTATTTTCAAACCTACCCTATTCGCGTAACCCAGATAATCGACAAAATCCTTTGGAGAATTAATGGCATCAATTTTTTTGAACTCGGCATTTAATGGCGCTAAGCCTATTGAATCCCGAACCTTCATATTCATATAGGATTCATAAAAGTCACCTATCTTTTGCTCTTCAGATCCTTCTTTCCCGCCTAACTTGGCAGCATTCTCAATAATCGCCTTGACGTTTTCCTGGGCTTCATCGTTCACAATTGAGCCAGCACCGTAGGATGATTTATCCGCAGGAAGCTTGGTGTTTTTAACCCATGTTCCATTTACGTATTGCGTAAAGTTGTTTCCAGGATTCACAGTTGTGTCCATGTTCTTAAGACTGATCCCTGAGTGTAAGTCAGAAGAATCCTTGGTACTGCAAGATGCCAGACTAAAAAAAGCAGTGGCGATTACAGGAATAGCAAACAATCTTGTATTCTTCATTAGTTTTTTATTAAGTTAGTAAAACAATGCATACGGCATCATTAAACTAAAAGTAGAAATTATTTTTTGCAATCAGGCCATGCAATATTCATCCTACCTTTTTAATCTCACCACCGGGTACCCGTTATTGACTACAGCTTTTTTTGTTTTAGTTAAAACGCTAAACCGACAGTGCAGGATGGCGATATAAATTATATTGGCGATATTGATTTTGATTTAACCAAATGTATTCGCCGTAGTGAACTGTAACTATCACACAAAAACTTTATTTCTAGGAATCCTTTTATGGGGTCTTTCCTGCCTATCTGCATTAGCTCAACTACCAAAGGTTCCTATCGTCCCAACAAAACAGGAACTACAGCGTCCATTTAGTAAGTCGGATGAAATATCCTTTCTTAGCCCAACCAAAATCTACCGTCCTGAGACCTGGTTTCATTTTATTGGAGGCAACGTTTCTAAAGAGGGAATTACTCGTGATCTGGAAGCAATCGCAAAGGCCGGTTTCTCAGGAATTCAGTTGTTTCACGGTCAATTTGGTGGGGAGTGGCCAGGAGTCCAGCCGCAGATAACGAGTCTTAGCGCAAACTGGGACGATGCTGTTAAGCATACTGCTTTGGAGGCAAGGCGACTTGGATTAAGGTTTTCTATGAACAACTGTCCGGGTTGGGCAACATCCGGAGGTCCATGGATCACACCTGCGAATGCAATGCGAAACCTTATATGGAACCGGACTGACGTACTGGGCGGAAGACTGATCGCTCAAGTTCTGCCTCTGCCAGATCCCAACAAAGAAGAATGGAGAGATTATAAAGACGTAACCGTACTTGCCTTTCCCACACCAGTGGGAGATACCGGAAAGCCGCTAATACCAAAATCAATAAAAACCAACACGAGTTTTAGCTGGAGCCCTTACTTTCAAGGACTGGGAAAAGAGCCGATTCGCTTGGCTCCTGCTGAACTCAATAAACCACATTGGGTGGAGGTTGAATTCTCGGATGCAGTTGCAGTCCGCAGCCTGGAGTTCTCTAGCGTACAAGCTTTCAACCATGGTCAGTCTTATGAACCAGGCGTAACCATATTAGTTCAGGGCATTCTCCTGGATGGAACGGTTAAAGATATCCTGAAAGCAGAAATGCCGCAGGCCAACTGGCAGGATGATCAGCCAATAACATTAGCCTGTTCAGAACTTTCAGGGGTAAAAAAATACCGTATATCCATCTTCAACAAGTACAATATGACTCTCAGTTCGATACGCATGTTTTCCGCTGCCCGAAAGAACAGCTGGGAATCCGAAGCAGCCTGGACTTTAAGAAGTATCCAGCGTAGCGGGGAACATCCCAAGCAATCACCGGAGGCTTTTATTAATCCTGAACAGATCATAGATATCTCCAAGAGTATGGATAAAGATGGCAAACTGAATTGGCTTGCCCCAAAGGGAAACTGGACAATCCTACGACTGGGACACGTTAATGCTGGCAAGCAAAACGGTCCCGCTCCTGCTGAAGGAACCGGATGGGAGGCAAACAAACTTTCTAAATCTGGAGCAGATGCACATTTTGCAGGTTACATTGGAAGGCTTTCCGCTGAGAATGGCCCGTTGGCACAAGGACTCCTGAACGGGATGCTTATCGACAGCTGGGAATGTCACACGCAAAGCTGGACCCAGGAAATGGAATTGGAATTTAACCGGGTTTCCAATTATTCTCTTCGAAAATGGCTTCCTGCACTATTTGGTTACGTGATAAAAGACCACGAAACCACCTCGCGGTTTTTGACCGACTGGCGGAAAACGTTGAACGATTTGTTGAGTAACAACTACTACAGTCGGATGGCAACGCTCGCAAAAGAAAACGGACTTTCCGTTGCATACGAGACCGCTATGGGAGATGTTGTTCCAGGAGATATATTAGAATACTTTAAACATGCAGACGTACCAATGTGCGAGTTCTGGCAACCACTAAGTTCTGGATTTGTGGGTTCGTTAAACTTTAAACCGATAAAGCCGACTGCATCAGCTGCAAGGATGTATGGAAAACCACGCGTTGCAGCAGAAGCGTTTACCTCTATGGCGCTCACTTGGGATGAGCATTTAGAAATGCTCAAAGAGGTCGCTAATATGAATAGTGTAGAGGGTGTAAGTCATTATGTATTTCACACTTACACCCATAATCCACAGACTCCATTTGTGGCCCCAGGCACCTCATTTGGAGCGGGAATAGGTACACCATTTTTAAGAGGACAGACCTGGTGGCAGTATATGCCGGATTTTACAACCTACCTGGCGCGCTGCACCTACCTTCTTGAACGCGGAAAGCCCGTTTCTGATGTGCTCTGGTATCTTGGTGATGAGCTTAACCACAAACCAGATCAAAATGCTCCATTTCCTAAGGGATATAAATACGACTATTGCAACCCTGATGTACTGCTGAATAGGATTAAGGTCGAAAATGGGATGCTTGTAACACCAGAAGGTTTACAATACCGATTCTTATGGTTACCGGACTCGCCATATATGCGCCCTGAAACTTTAGAAAAAATACGTTCGTTGGTTCGAAGTGGGGCAACGATTCTGGGCGAGGCACCTATTGGCTTATCGACGCTATCGGAGGCTGATTCGGCAAAGGAACGTTTCAATAAAGCGGTGAAAGATATCTGGGGAGTTACAGTAAAAGGTTGGCGGAAGGTGGGGAAGGGTTACGTTGTATCGGGTTTGACGATAGATCAGGCGATGATCGCATTAAAAATAAAACCTGATGTTCTGGGCTCCGATGCGTTATGGTCACACCGCCGCGTGGAAAGTGCTGATTGGTATTTCGTAACGGCTCCAGAGGGTAAGGGATTTAACGGTGAGCTTAGCTTTCGTGCTACCGGAGTGGCCAAACTTTGGGATCCGGTTACCGGGACTTCTCATTCGGTTGAGCACATACAGCAGGGAGAATATTCAAAAGTCAAACTCGATTTACCAAAATCAGGATCTTGCTTTATTGTATTCCGGAGAGAAGGTAGTAAAGCTTCGTTGTTGAAACCAAAGATTTCTAGAACTAATGTCTCGATTCCATTGTCAGCAGACTGGAACCTTTCCTTCCCTGAAGGTTGGGGAGCACCGGCGTCGTTGCGAATAAAAGATTTAAAAGCTTGGAAGGACCTTGACATTTCAGTAGAGGGCAAAGCATTTTCTGGGACGGCAAGCTATACTACGACATTTAATATTGCTAAAATAACATCAGAGCGGACATATATGTTGGACCTGGGAAAAGTAGATATGGCTGCCACGGTATTTTTAAATGGAAAGGAAGTTAGGAGACTATGGGCGCCACCTTATCGCGCAGATTTAAAGGCTTTCATAAAGCAAGGAAAAAATACGCTGGAGGTTAAAGTTACCAGTACCTGGTTTAACCGACTGGTTTTTGATGCCGGGCAATCAGCCGAAAAGCGTAAAACATGGACTATTTCCGGGCCGGGAAAAGATTCAGCATTACGTGCATCAGGATTATTGGGCCCGGTGATACTCTACTAACAATATCCGCAAAATAGCACTTAGAAAACATAGGATTTATTGTTATAATAAACATATCGCTGAGATTAAACACTTAAATTCTTAACTGCGCAGTCAGCATTTAAGTGTAGACTTAATGATTTATGTGCACACTTACCAATTTAAGTGTGCACATAACCTATTTTAGGTGTAAAACCTGCCTTTGTTTAAAATCAATATTGTAGGTTCGTTTTAGCAATCAACCAATGCTGCTTCTAATTATGCTACTAAATACTACTACATTTCCCTATTTCAGGGCTACAAAGAACAGCCTCAATGGTTCATTACTAGTTGCCTCTGCTATGTCTCGGCTTCGTGTCTGCTTCGTATCTGCTTCGTGTCTGCTAGCGCTCGGCCCCTAGGAAACACACTTAAAACACATAGCAAAGCGGTATTTGAAAAACTTCAGTACAAACCACATATCAACCAGAATATTTCCTTGAAAAACAAAGTTAGAAAACTGATAAAAATTAAAAGAAACTTAAAAGTTACTTATGAAAATATTA
>JACMPF010000052.1 GCA_014377665.1 Pedobacter sp.
AGGATTGGTCCATCGATATAAAAGCCATTGGGATTTGGCCTATCAAGGATTAAAACTTCTTTATTATTGGCAGCACATGCTTCCATCACATGTTGTAGTGTGTTGATGTAAGTATAAAATCTTACCCCTACGTCTTGGATATCAAAGATCATGACATCAACATCTGCCAGATCTTCTTTGGTGGGAATCGCATGTTTACCATACAGGGAAATAGCTTTGATACCAGTTTTGGTGTCCACATCGTCCGAGACGCTTACGCCAGCACTTGCATTGCCTCTAAAGCCATGCTCCGGACCAAAGATCTTAACAATCTGTACTCCAAGTTTTAAAAGGCTGTCTACAGATGTTTCTTTACCGATGATGGAAGTAGGATTTACGACCATTCCAACACGTTTACCTTTTAGATAAGGAACATAAAGTGCAGTTTGCTCAGCACCTGTGAGGATTTTTGTTGCCTTTGGAGGGTCGATATTCTCCGGCTTTACTTCGTAAGGATTTGGAACAGCTGGGTTAATGACTAATTTAGGTGTATCACAAGCCTGAAAAGCTATGGCGAGTAATAAAGTATTTGCGATAGTTACAATATTTGACATCATACAATAACAAATATAAAGTTTTCGGAAGAGTTTACTATATTGAGCCTTCAAAACCAAATAGTAACAATGAAAACTAAATTACTTGTTTTCGCTGCGGCATTGACCGTAGTGTCTGGGTATACTTCTAAAACTCAACATAGTCTTCAGCTAGAAGATAAATATCTGTCTGAACAAACTCAGCTATTCGTACCCGAAGATCTGGAAGCCACCTTATGGGCGGAATCGCCTAAGTTCTACAACCCAACAAATATAGATGTAGACATAAAAGGTAGAATATGGGTAACCGAAGCCGTCAATTATAGAAAGTACAATAACAAGGCACCCCACTATCAGGATAGGGCAGAAGGTGATCGTGTCGTGATATTAGAGGATAAAGATGGTGATGGTGTTGCAGAAAGTTCCAAGGTATTTGTTCAGGATAAAGACTTATTGGCCCCACTTGGTATTGCCGTTATTGGCAATAAAGTGATCGTATCCTGTGCACCTTCGATTATTGTATACACAGATGAAAACGGAGATGATAAGCCTGATAAAAAAGAAGTTTTCCTTACTGGCTTTGGAGGTAAAGACCATGACCATAGTCTTCATGCTCTGATCTCAGGGCCTAATGGCAAGTATTACTTTAATGCTGGAAATGCTGGTCCGCATATGGTGACCGATAAAGCGGGATGGAATCTGCGTTCGGGTAGTAATTATAATGGCGGTTCTCCATACAACAATAGTAATAAAGGTGGATTAGTTAGCGATGACGGGAAAATGTGGGTTGGAGGAATCGCTATGCGCGTTAATCCCGACGGTACAGGCTTGAAAGTACTCGGACATAATTTCCGTAACTCTTATGAATTTACAGTTGATTCCTATGGGAACATGTGGCAAAATGACAACGACGATGATGGGAATAGGGGTGTGCGTGTTTCTTGGTTAATGGAAGGTGCCAATATGGGTTATGCAAGTGCAGACGGTACCCGCAGGTGGGAAGCAGATCGCAGACCAGATCAGGCAACTGCTGTGGCACATTGGCATCAGGAGGATCCTGGAGTTTTGCCATTTGGAGACAATACAGGTGCAGGATCGCCAACTGGTGTGGCTTTTAACGAAAGTGATTTATTAGGGGAAAAATATCGCGGAATGCTGCTCGCATGTGATGCGGGTAGAAATGTTGTATTCGCTTATAATCCAGCTACGAAGGGTGCTGGGTATGAGTTAAACAGACAGAATCTTATTACTTCGCTTCCCGATAAAGAGGTTGCGACAGCACAAAGTTATGCCTCGAATGAGGATAAGACTAAATGGTTCCGTCCAAGTGATGTGGCTATAGGTACTGATGGTGCTATTTATGTTGCAGATTGGTATGACAGCATGGTTGGCGGTCACCGTATGAATGATACAACAGGAACAGGTAGGATTTACCGAATTGCACCAAAAGGGAAGAAGTTAATGACTCCAAAATACAACCTTAAAAATACAAAAGGTCAAATTGAAGCACTCTTAAGTCCGGCTGTAAATGTTCGCAATTCAGGTTTTGTTTTGCTGGCAGCACAGGGTTCAAAAGCAGTAAAAGACGTTAAGAAAATATTGACAAGCACTAATCCATATCATAGAGCAAGGGCAATTTGGCTGCTGTCTAATATGGGGCCGATGGGTATCCTAGAGACAGAAAATCTGTTAAAAGACAACGATCCTAATTTGAGGGTTGCGGCTTTCAGGGCATTAAGGGACGTTAAACCAGACTTTATGAAATATGCTTTGCAGTTGAGTAAAGATCCTTCTGCTGCGGTAAGAAGAGAGGTAGCTGTTTCGCTAAGGAATGAGACATACTCAGCTGCAGGGGAGGTAATTCTATCATTGGCTACGGCCTATCAGGGCAATGACAGGTACTATCTGGAAGCACTTGGTTTAGCATCTGAGGGTAAGGAAGAAGATTTGTATGCGTCGCTAAATAGGAAGATAGGAGCTGAACCACTAAAATGGTCCTCGACTTTTGCTGACATTGTTTGGCGGTTGCATCCTAAGGTGGCCGTTTCTGCGTTAAAGGAGCGTGCAGGTTCTGATCAACTATCGGATGCATTAAGAAAGCAAGCTGTTGTGAGTTTGGGTTTCATAAAAGATCAGCAGGCGGTTAATGCCATGCAGGCTCTGCTTTCTAGCAAAGATCCCAAAGTTAGTGCTCAGGCAATGTGGTGGTTACGCTATCGTCAGAGTAATGACTGGAGTGATTTCAAAATGGATTTACCAGCAACAGCTTCCGAGATCAGCGCTGAAAGTCAGAAGAAAATGCTTGCTCAGAAATTGAAACTGGAAAACAATGCATCTTCGGCAAATGATAAAATTGATGCAATAAATGCGATGTCAAAAGATAAGGTTGGTGGAGAGATGTTGATCGGACTGGCTGCTGAGAAGAAGCTTTCTGCTCAATTAATTGCTGAAGTGAGTAAGGTAATCTTTGATAATCCTGATCAAACAGTTCGTGTATTGGCAAGTGACTACTTCAAAAAACCAGGAGTAGAGGTAGCACTTTCGATTCCGAAGATTGCAAAATTACAGGGAGATGGGAAATTAGGTAGAGCTCTGTTCCAGACCAAATGTATGACCTGCCATAAGGTTGGCAACGAAGGAGCGAATATAGGTCCAGAGTTAACTTTGATCAATAAAAAGTTTGAAAAGAACGGCTTACTCGACGCCATTGTTAATCCCAGTGCTGGAATGGCTTTCGGCTATGAGTCCTGGCTAATCACTAAAAAAGATGGTACAACAGTATCGGGTTTCCTTCAAGCAGACGGTGAAACCGTTGTTTTAAAAGGAATGGGAGGAGAGAAATACAACATAAAGGCTTCTCAGATTGCAGCTCGCAAACAGTTCTCCACCTCTATCATGCCGGAGCCATCGGCCTTGCAACTGAGTGAAAAAGACCTTTCTAATATTGTAGAATATCTGCTTAACATTAAACAATAATTATTTGCATTTTTGCGGGGTCACCTTAAAAAGCAAATATTGAATACAGAATATTTTATTGCCGGGCGCATTGCCATTAAATCCGAACGTACGTTTTCTAAACTAATCGTTCGGATTGCAATTATTGGAGTGATGCTTAGTCTTGCGGTAATGATGCTTTCTATTGGTATCATCAAGGGTTTTAAAACCGAGATCCAAGATAAAGTACGGGGATATATTGGCGACATCAGGATCTTTAAATACGACTTAAACAATTCGTTTGAGCTTTCACCATTTGTACCTTCGACCGCTACAATAAATAATCTAAAGAAGAATCCACAGGTAGAATACTTTCAACCATATGCTACTAAACCCGCTATCATATCTGCCAACGATGAGGTAGAGGGTATTAATTTTAAAGGTATCGATTCGACTTTTAACTGGGATTATATTGAGAAGCATTTGGTTAGCGGTAAGGTGTTGAACTTTTTAGATAGCTCCGATGCGACCAAACAAATTATGGTCTCCCAGTTTACTGCAAACCGGTTGAAATTAAAGGTCGGCGATAAGTTTATTATGCACTTCGTTCAAAACCCTCCACGTAGAAGGCCATTTACAATTGTAGGTATTTATAATATTGGAGTTGAGGAAATTGACAAGAACTTTGTTCTGGGTGACCTAAATTTAATTCGTCGATTGAATGACTGGAAACCAAACGAAATCGGCGGAATTGAGATTCGTATCAAAGACTTCAGTAAACTTAAAGCTACCTCAACATCCATTTATGAAGGTCTGGAGATTAAGCTTAAGTCGGAGTCTGTACAGGAATACTTTCCTGCTATATTCACTTGGCTTTCTTTATTAGATGTAAATACAAAGGTTCTTCTTGTGTTGATGATGGTAGTTGGCGTTATCAATATGATTACTGCTTTATTAATTATGATCTTGGAACGTACCAATATGATCGGAATGCTTAAAGCATTTGGTATGACGGATTTCAGCGTGATGAAGATCTTCTTGTACAATGCCTTTTACCTTGTAGGTTTAGGGTTGTTGCTGGGTAATGTTTTAGGACTCGGTTTGGCATTGTTACAAACGCAAACTCACCTTTTTAAGCTTGACCAAACTTCTTACTATTTAGCCTATGTTCCAATGGAAATCCACTTATTGGATGTGGTTATCTTAAACTTATGCACGGGAGCAGTTTGCTTAATCGTGCTTATTTTGCCTTCCTTGTTGGTCAGCAAAATAAGCCCGTTAAAAGCAATCAGGTTTAAATAATTCTTTTATTGGTTCCGCAAGGATGCTTTAATTATGAATAGGTGTTGAAATAATTACATTTCAACATCCGCTGGAACCGAGTGTTTTTCTAATTAGATTTGCGATATGAGTAAGCTTAATACTGCGGATACGATATTTGAAAAAGTTATTTCTTTTATAGATTATACTAATCAGAATATCTTCTTAACAGGAAAGGCTGGCACAGGGAAGACAACTTTTCTTAAAAAGATCAAAGGACAGAGTACAAAAAAGATCATTGTTGTTGCACCTACGGGGGTAGCGGCGATGAATGCTAAAGGAACAACCATCAATTCATTTTTTCAATTACCTCCGGGCTCTTTTTTTCCGGGAGACATTAGTCTTCAAACCCTGCAATCTGGCATAGTTTCTATCCAATCCCTCGTTACAGAGCTCTCTTACACAAGAGAAAAGTTGACTCTTCTCAATGAATTGGAATTGTTGGTTATTGATGAGGTCTCAATGGTGCGTTGTGATCTGCTGGATGTAATTGATGCTATTCTCCGTTCGATAAGGAAAAGCAATTCTCCTTTTGGTGGCGTACAGTTATTGCTAATAGGAGATTTATATCAGCTTCCACCGATAACCAAACGAGAAGAATGGTCATTCTTAAGCAGTGCGTATCCATCACCATATTTTTTTGATGCTATAGTAATCAGGAGAAACCCTTTGCTACAAGTGGAGCTAACGGATGTTTTCAGGCAGACGGAACCAGAGTTTATCAATATTTTAAATGACATCAGAAACAATCAGATCAGTAACGAGAGCCTAACGTTACTAAACAAGCGACATCAGCCCGATTTTACACCTACTGAAGATTTAAATCCTATTGTAATTACTTCTCATAACGTAGAAGCAAATGCAATAAATAAGAGGAAGCTTGACGAATTAGCCGGTATGGAATATGCTTTTGAAGGAGAAATTAGCGGGGAGTTCAGGGAATTTGGATTGCAGGCAGAGCAGAGCCTTAAGCTCAAAGAAGGGGCACAGGTCATGTTCATTAAAAACGATACGGGTGATGACCGCAAGTTTTATAACGGTAAAATTGGAAAGGTAAAATCAATTAGAAATACTGAAATCTGGATCTCTTTTCCTCAAGAAAACGATCTATTACTGGAAAAGTCATCCTGGCAATCATTTGAATACAAGATAGATACCGAAGAGTCTATTATTCAACAACAAGTTGGTGAATTTTCGCAATATCCAATAAAACTTGCGTGGGCTGTCACCATTCACAAAAGTCAGGGTCTAACGTTTGATCATGCGATCATCGATGCCGGTAAATCGTTTGTTGCTGGACAAGTATATGTGGCTCTTAGTCGTGTGCGCACTTTAAATGGCCTGATCTTGCAATCAAAAATTACTACTGAAAGCCTGCGGTCTAATACAGAAGTGATTAATTATTTGAAGCCAACCTCTATCGAAGATATGGATGATTTACTTGTCATTTCACAAGAAAAATATATCCTTGATCTGGTCCTCTCGCATTTCTCTTTATACAACTTGCAAACTGGGCTGGAGACGATTACCTCTGATGCGGAGATTCAGAAAGCAAACATCACAGAATTTAAGCTTTTACTAATTCAACTGGAGAAGTCTCTCTCGGAACTTAACGCTGTAGGAACTAAATTTCAGAGCCAGGTTAAACTCTTGCATCAGCAAAGTGGTTTTGCTGAACAGCAAGCTTTACAGTCCAGAGTTGAATCAGCGCTCTGTTATTTCACTAAAGAGATAACGCTGCAGTTGCTAAACCCACTTAATAAAAATATTAGGGTAAAACCTAAGAATAAGATACAGCAACAGATTCAGCACATGTTGTTAAAGTATAGGCAAAGTATCGAATACAAGATATCAATGATGCAGTACGCTTCAGGTTTACTGGAAAAGCCCGTTAATAAGGAATTTTATATTCAGTGGATAGCTGAGCAGAAAGAGAAGACAAAGCGCAAACCTAGTACTTCCAACTCTGCTCAGCAGAATATTAGCTTACAACTGTTTTAGTCTCTATCGTAAAAGGCAGGCGGCTCTACTCTAAGGCTCCTAAGGTATACGACTCCTTGAGCACGATGGTGAATCTCATTGTCTTTGAAATCACCTTTCTTACTAATCTGCGATGACCTAACCATTCGTTCAAGAAGTTTTTAGTAGATACAAATGACGATGTTTCCTATAGCAGTCTGAAATTCACTTGCGAAATTATTTTATTTGTTCAAAAAAGAATACACCTTTCTTATTAGAAACTACGATGTCAACCCGGTTATCTTTATTCATGTCGAGTGCATTAGTTTGTAGACCATTCCCTGAATCATTGTCAATTTCATGTGGAATCCAAGTAGGAATTTTGCCAGGTTTATATTCAAACCAATACAATACAGCGGGATCATACTCTCCCGGATCGTGTCCATGATGAGCAAAAAAACGTTTCCCGGTAACAAGGT
The DNA here is from genome assembly GCA_014377665.1 of Pedobacter sp. Classification (GTDB taxonomy): domain Bacteria; phylum Bacteroidota; class Bacteroidia; order Sphingobacteriales; family Sphingobacteriaceae; genus Pedobacter. The sequence goes on from JACMPF010000052.1 coordinate 7,265, forward strand.
CTGGGTTTCCATCCCTATTAATGTCTACTAAGCCCAAGCCATGAGTTTGAGAGAAAGTCTTCAGAATTTCATGTTGTTTCCAGGTTACTTCCCCCTTTGCATCCACAACCTGCTCATGCCACCAGATACCAAAATTGTGTGCAGATGCACTAATGACGTCAACATCTCCATCCTGATCCAGGTCCATTGCAAACATCTGAGAGCAGTCTTCTCCAAGATCTGCCGGATGCCAGGTCCAATTGCCCTTTTGCTTGATGTCCGTTGGTCCTTCCCACCATCCAATTCTGGTGATTACATCTGGTCTCCCATCTTTATTTAAATCGGCGTAGCCCAGGCCATGAGTAAATTGATGCGTTGCACGGTCTTTTACATCACTGATCACATGAACCGTCCAGTCCAGGTTGCCCTTTGTCTTTGGAGACTCCAACCAAATCATTCTATTGCCCTTAGAGTCATTGCACAACAAATCTACTCGGCCATCTCCGTCCATATCCAAAAATCTTGGTGACTCATTTCCTACAGAAGAATACAATGGATGTTCTTTCCAAGGTTCTTCTTTCCCTTTCGGGTTCTCATACCAGACGGCAGCTTCGCCAGGAAAATCTATACGAATCATATCTATCCAGCCATCCTGGTTGATATCCATTGCATGGTTTAGAAAGGAGTTTGAATACTCAATTTTCCAATCATATTTTTTTACAGGTTTTGCTATTTCATGTTGCTTCCATGTAGGTGCTTCAAACCAGTATGCCCCCGCTATAATGTCAAGTTTCCCATCTTTATTAATGTCTCCAACGGCAGAGCCTTCTGATATAAAATCAGTAGTCAATATATGTTTTTTGAACTTAATGTTCTTTTTTTTACTAGTCTGCGCTTGAGTTTCTTCTATTGAAAATAGGTTTACTATTGTTAAAACTATAGCAATTGCGTGGGTTAAACTGACTTTTATCATGCAATGTTTATAAAATGGTTTAGATCAAATACATTTATAAGTACCAGCCTTCGCCGGTACGATTTGACGAGTCCTAGAATTGATGGAAAGCATCAGACACAAACTCTAGGACTTTAGGTAGTGATGTGCGCCAGTAAGTCCAGGTATGTCCACCGTCACGGACGCGGAACTCATGTGGAACGTCCTTTTTTCTCAATGCAATATGTAGCAATGAATTTCCTTCGTACAAGAAATCATCGTCGCCACAGTCTATAAACCATCTTACGGCTCTCTTTTGATCATCTGGTATACTGTTTACTAATGCCAATGCGCTGTGGCGATTGTAGTAGGTATTTATTGCAGTATCTGCAAGATTTGGATTCGCTTTTCTCATCGACATTTTAGCATCATCTAAGGAAAGTGGTCCCACAGAGGCACTTAATGGACAGGCCGAAGAAAATAGTTCCGGATGGTGCAAAGCATACATTAGTGTACCACCACCGCCCATTGATAGTCCAGAAATCGCGCGACCCCGCTTGTCTGCCTTGGCCCTATATTTCTTCTCTATAAATGGAATGAGCTCCTTGAAAAAGAAATCTTCATAATTCCAGTCTCCTTTAATATCATTGAAATAACCACGGCGACCAGTATTAGCGTCTGGCATCACGATTATCATTGGCGTAGCAGTGCCATTAGCTATAGCTTTATCGGTTATGTTTAAGACTTCTCCAAACTGCACCCAGCCTGTTTGATCGTCACCTGAACCATGCAGTAAATATAAAACTGGATAACTACGACCTGATGTCTCGTAGTCTGGTGGAAGGTAAACTGCAAACTTACGATCGCTTTTAAGAATTTTACTGGGAAGGCTTAGGTTGTCATACACTTTGCCTGTTTGAGCGCGCAATACCGAGATGCTGAAAAGTGATAATAAGGCGATAATGGTCAGGAGTTTTTTCATACATGTTATATATTGGTTGATGAAGGAATTGAGTCTTCAAAGAATGTACAGGCTAAAATACGAATACTATGTAAATGTGCATTAAAAATATAGCGCTATATTTGTGATTTAATTTCGATTCAAGAATGAAGTAATTTATTTTATTATTGTAATTCCCTTTTTAGTATGTTCTCTAATCTTTGGATTAAGCTTTGCACAGATATCTAGAATTAAGTCTGGAACAATATATACACTTAAATGATGTCTCAACTTCGTTGTCCTTAAAAGCCCACCAAGTAAGTTTTATGAGAGAGAAATTTAGTGCAATGAAACTACATCACGACAGTATTTGTAGGCTAAAGACAGATTTGACTTAGGAATGCTTAAATTTGCAGCTTCATCATTAAACAAAAAAACTGTGTCTTTAGATAAATTGAAATTAAGCAAGCAATTAGTTTCCGCCATGACAGATGCTGGATATCTTTCCCCGAAAGAAATCCAGGCTAAAAGTATGTCAAGAATCCTCGGGGGTCAGGATATAATTGCTGTAGGTCCTGATGGCTTTGGCAAAACCACTACCTACGTGCTTGGCGTTTTGATGAAGCTGAAATACAGTACTGATGAAGCACCTAAAGTTTTGATACTTGTTCCCGATCAGGAGCGTGTATTAGCTGTAATTGAACAGTTCAAAATCCTTAGCGGAAACAGGAATTTACGCATCATTGGGATGTATGGAACGGGTGGGATGGAAGAACAGGTCTTAGACCTTTTAGAAGGTGTAGATATTGTGGTATCGACGCCAACAAGGGCCCGTGCCATCTATTTGAAGCTTGGACTGAACCTAAACAGGTTGCAGATGTTCATCGTTGATGATGCTGAAGTAATTGTAAAACAGGGAATGCAACTGCCTGTTTGTGAACTTGCCCGTAGTGCTGGTAAGTGTCAGCACTTAATTTTCACAACGGTTGTCCATGACAAACTAAATCAGATGATTGACCAATTTCTAAGCTTACCAACTATGTTGGAAGTGGAAGACCTGGGAGATAAAACCGCTGAAACACATGAGCTGCTTTTGTACCAGGTTCCGAATTTCAAAACTAAAATAAACCTGCTTGACTTATTGCTGCGTGACGATGATGTTTTCAATAAGGTTGTAGTTTTTGTAAATACCCGTTTAACTGCTCAAAAGCTAGGTCAATCCTTACCTTCACGTAAGCCAGGAGATGTTGCTGTATTGAATCCTTTGTTTTTTGATGAGGCAGGTTTCGATCATATCGAAGATTTCAAAGAAACAACAGAATCGAGAATTTTGATCGTTGCAAACGAAGGGTCTTCAAATACATTGGACCTCTCCGGAATTCCATTCCTATTTCATTTGGAGGTGCCTGAGAAAAAGGAAATATTCTTGAATAGAATCGTTAAGTCTGCTGATGAAGAAGTTGTTGCAATTACATTTGCGACAGATATGGAGCTTATAATTATCAAAAAGCTGGAACAGTCAATCGGGGCAAAAATACCTTTAATGGATTTGCCAGAAGGTCTTATTATCGATAAAGCTGCTAAACCGGCCAAACTTAAAACATCTAAAGAAAACCTTGAGGATCCCAGAGGAGGTGGCGCTTATCATGATAAAAAAGAGAGCAATACAAAAGACTATAATTATGGCATCGGACAAAAAGCAAAGATGACCATGAAGAAAAAGCACGGTTAGAACTTTTTTGCCTCGTTCCAGTAGACATCCATTTCAGCAAGTGTCATATCTTGCAGTGCTTTCCCATTTTCTTTCGCTTTTTCTTCGAGGTATTGAAAGCGCTTTATGAATTTTTTATTGGTTTTTTCAAGCGCATTTTCTGGGTTGATATTAATGAATCGCGCATAATTAATTAACGAGAATAATAAGTCGCCGAATTCTCCTTCCGCTTTTTCAATGTCTATTTCCTGATCAGAAGCTAAGTTATATTCGTCCTTAAACTCTTGAAGCTCTTCTTCCACTTTCTCCCAAACCTGTTCTTTATTGTCCCAGTCAAACCCCACACCGCGTGCCTTCTCCTGAATCCTGCTTGCTTTTACCAAAGAAGGCAGGCCCTTAGGAACGCCCCCTAAAACCGATTTGTTTCCCTCTTTAAGTTTTAATTTTTCCCAGTTTCGCTTTACCTCATGCTCATCAAGAACATTCACATCACCATAGATATGAGGATGTCTGCTTATTAATTTATCACAAACGCCATTTAAAACATCAACTATAGTGAAATCGTTAGTTTCTGAAGCGATCCTGGCATAGAATACAAGATGCATCATTACGTCGCCAAGTTCTTTTTTTACTTCCGGTAAATCTCCTTCCATTATGGCATCAGAAAGCTCGTAGGTTTCTTCGATAGTAAGGTGGCGCAATGATTCCATTGTTTGCTTCTTATCCCATGGACACTCTGTACGTAAGGTATCAAGAACTGTCAGCAATCTTTCAAAAGCTAATGCTGGATTTTCGGCTGTGACAGGAGGTATATTGTTTGGCATTTATTCTTGTTCTTCTAATTTGATATTCTTTGTAATTCTATAGACCTTCCGCTTCTTATTCGGTTTTTCGTCCCCACCTAGCAAAATTCCCCATGGGCGAAGTTGGTCTACGCGATCAAAGATAATTTTTAACATGGCCATATAGGGGATACAAAGAAACATTCCTGAAATTCCCCAGATCATTTCCCCGACTATTATACCTATAAACGCAAATAATGCGTTGATCTTAACCTTAGAGCCAACGACTAAAGGCATCAGTATATTGCCGTCAATAGCGTGTACTCCGGCAAAAACCGCGATAACCAATAGCATTTTTGCTGCTCCGGCCGTCGCGAAAGTGATGATAATACTGATCAGCAGTGCACTGAAGATACCGATGTAAGGAATGATATTAAAAATCCCCGCTATAAGCCCTAAAAGTATCGCATACTTTACGCCTAAAATCCAAAGCAGGAATATCATAATGATGCTAACAATCAACATCTGCAGAAAGAGTCCTGTGATGTATTTCTTGATTATGTATTGAATCCTTTGTACGATATCGCTTACCTTCTGTGTGTGCTCTTCAGCAAAAACGGAGGTTAAGAACTTGAATAATATCGCTCTATAATTGAGAATAAAGAAGGTGAATAGCAGCAAAAACGATAAAAATAATAAAGTAGAAGATAGGGTAAGCAATGTGGCTCCTAATACAGTGGCGCTAGTTGCCAAGGCACTTGTAGCACTATTTTGCAGATAATTTATCTGCTTTTTGGTATTCACATTAAAGGTTCTTGAAATCCACATCTGGACATCGTGAAAGGAAGTCTCAGCCTGCTTTTTTAATAGAGGCCAGTCTTGCCAAAGATCTGTCAGTTGGTTAACCAGAAAATAAATTATACTTGAAATTACCGCAATCATCAAGATAACAGAGACTATTGATGCTATGCTTCTTTTAAACCTGCACTTATTTTCTAGAAAGTTAGAAAGGGGTAAGAGGAGCAGAGCCAGCAAAAAGGAAGTCATCAGTGGCGCGAGTAATGTCTGACCAAGTATAGCCAGATAACCAAGGCAAACTAAGGAAAAAAGAATCAGTGCAAGTTTTGCGTAAAAGGGAACAGTTCTCATAGCTTATTTCCAATCGCTTGCATCATCCAATATTTCAATGTCTTCCATGTTCAGTTTTAATGCGGCTGCTCTTGTCAAGTCTTCAAGTTGCACTAAGCTGGTTACACTTGCAATAGGAGCAGTGATTGAATTGCGTTTTATTAACCAGGCCAACGCAACACTTGCCTGGTTAGCACTGTATTGTTCTGATACAATGTCTAGAGCTTTAAGGATCTTGAAGCCCCGTTCGTTAAGGTAGTTCTTCACCCCGCCGCCACGCTGACTTTTGTTCAAGTCACGCTCTGATCTGTATTTTCCGGTCAAAAATCCACTAGCCAATGCGTAATAATTGAGTACTCCCAGTTTGTAGTCTAAAACGATCTGCTCATAGTTAGTTTCATAATTCTCTCTGTTGTAAAGGTTGTATTCTGGCTGTAAGGTTTGGTATTTAGCTAAGCCCAACCTTTCTGAGGTTTCAAGGGATTCGATTAGGCGTTCCGCAGAAATATTTGAGGCACCAATCCACCTCACCTTACCTTCTTTTATAAGTTGGTCGTAAGCTTCAAGCGTTTCTTGAACAGGTGTTTCTAGGTCGTCAAAATGCGTTTGGTAAAGGTCGATATAATCTGTTTTAAGTCTCTTAAGCGAATCTTCTGCAGCCTGAATAATATATTTTTTTGATAATCCCTTTTTTTCGGGACCCATATCGGATCCAACTTTAGTCGAAATAATAATGTTCTTTCGGTTCTTCTTTTCCTGCATCCAGTTCCCGATGATGGTTTCAGATTCCCCGCCATGATTCCCCGGCTTCCATTTGGAGTACACATCTGCTGTGTCTATAAAGTTAAATCCCGCATCTGTAAAGCCATTTAGAATGGCAACTGATGTTTCCTGATCGATGGTCCATCCGAAAACATTTCCGCCGAATGTTATGGGATATACCTCGAGGTCTGTATTGCCTAATTGTCTTTTTTTCATATAAATTGAGGCTTTAATATGTCTTTTATGGAGACGTTTGCCAGAGCAATTTAACAATTGTAATGACCTGATGTTTCCGGATCCTAAATTATTTACAAAAAAATCTTTAAGAAAGCTAAAAAAGGATTCAAGAGTTAAATTATAATCCCATAGACTTTGTAGCCCTTAGCATTTCTCTCTTCCCAGCTGCCCCTCGCAGTTTCTCAATGGTAAAACCGATACTTTTCAATACACGCTTTAGTTTGCCGGTAATTGCGTAGGTTACAAAAATTCCACCAGGCTTTAGAAACTGACAAACATGAGTGATGATCTCATCGGTCCACATTTCCGGTTGAT
>JACMPF010000270.1 GCA_014377665.1 Pedobacter sp.
AGTTATCATCACGGTAAATGGGATAAATGCCCAAAATGCATATGATTATGAGTTTCGAATTTTGGAGGACAATAAAAAAGTAGTTTTGGATTGGAAAAGGCCAAAGATTTTTACTGACGTCTATGTGATGAGCAGAATTGCTGACCCAAATAAGATTGACGAGGTAACGGCATATCTCGGACAATTCAAAGAGGATTTTGGAAAAGCGCTAACGTTTCAGGTGAGACAACTGAGCAGTCCTGATAGCGTTAGTGCCTCGATAACTGCCTATTGGGTAAGATGGCAGCCTAAAGTTGTGGGCGTCTTTACATTTGCACAGCTACCCGAATTTTTGAGCATTTTTAGGCAACAGTGGTACGACCCGAGATTGGCTTATGAGCGACCCGATTGGAGCAAAGATTCCACTCTATTAAAGCAGAAGAAAAAGTTTCTTCACAACGAAAACAACCTGATCTTTTATCTGGACGACATCATTAAATCTAAAAATATAATAGAATACCGTCTGATTAAAGGCAGAGACAGCACAAAATGGGCGGTAAACGATTTTGACTTCAATTTAGTATGGCTAAAGAACCTCTCACCAGGAAGATATGAATTACAAATAAGGTATTCGGTACAGCGTACTAATGTTTGTCATTACGTATTCAATATTGAAGCAGCATGGTACCAAACACTCTGGGCCAAATTAGGATTAACTATGCTCGGGTTACTGGCCATAGGTTTTGTTGCCCTTCTTTGGCGTTCAAAAAAACAAGCTGAAAATTTGAAGACACAAAGTACCTTGAAACAAGTGGTACAGACAGAGCTGAAATCCATACGTTCCCAATTTAATCCGCATTTCGTATTCAATGCACTCAGTTCTATACAGGGCCTAATCACTAAAAATGATCCCGAAAACGCTTCTAAGTATTTGATTGAATTCAGTAACCTGATGCGGGATTCGCTAAAGGCGAGTACTAACGAATTCGTTAGTATCGCTAGCGAAGTAAGGATATTAGAGAACTATTTAAAATTAGAAAAACTTCGTTTTGGATTTCAATATGAGATAATAATTAGCGATCTTATAAATGTTAACGCCATAGAAATTCCAAGCCTTTTTTTACAGCCGCTGGTAGAAAATGCGGTGAAACACGGAATATCTTCGCTTCAAGAAAATGGGCTATTGGCCATCTCGTTTCAAAAATCAGGTAATAATATGGAGGTAAACGTAACTGACAATGGTAAGGGCTTCGAAAAAAATGAGCAATCGACGGGATTTGGCTTGCAACTAACCAAAGAAAGGATAAAATTATTGAACCAGACGCTTCAGGAACAAAAGATTGAATTTTCGGTGTACCGAATAAGCGACAAAACCCGAGTAACTATTCATTTTAAAGATTGGTTATTATGATCAGAGCTGTAATTATTGATGACGAGAAAAACAATATTGATAATCTTGTCGGCCTGCTTGAAAAGCACGAGCTGCCTGTTGTGATTGTAGGATCCGCAACTAATGCGACTGAAGCGCTGGCGACCATTGCTGCAACGAATCCTGATTTATTGTTTTTAGACATACAGATGCCCAAGAAGAACGGGTTCGAAGTGCTGAAATCTTTGCCGCACTACCAGTTTGAAGTTATTTTCGTCACAGCGTTCGACCAATATGGAATCCAGGCAGTAAAGTTTTCTGCTATCGATTACCTACTAAAGCCTATCAATCCAGAGGAGTTAAAAGTCTCGATTCTTAAAGTTCAAGCAAAGGTCAAGCAGAAAAAACAAAACTTTCAACTTGAAAATTTGATGGAACTTATTAAAGACAAAGATTCCAGGAAAGACCATAAACTTGCACTGGCCTCTACTAAAGAAATCAGGTTCGTCAATACTGGAGAAATTTTTCGCTGTGAATCTTCTAATGCCTACACTCAATTTTTCCTAACAGATGGCAAAAATATTCTTGTATCGAAACCGATTTTTGAATATGAAGAATTACTAGCTCCATATGAATTTATACGCTGTCACCAATCGCATTTAGTCAACATAAAATTTATCAAAAGCTTAGTAAAAGAAGACGGTGGGTACCTGGTATTAGAAGATAGCACCCGTGTCCCGATATCGAGAGGTAAAAAAGAAAACGTTTTGAAAGCATTAAACACAATTAAAAAATAAAACTCATGAAAAATCTATTAGTTGTCTTGTTCGTCCTCTGTTGCACCAAACTCAATGCCCTGAATATTACTCCCCTTACCATGGAGGATAAAAAAGTCGATGCCTATCTAATGGCTCGCAAACCAGCTAAATTACTCATACAAATTAAGAACCTTAAGGATGAAAGTAAAAAGATAGATATTGGCTATACTCTTGTTAAACTTGGAACAGGCTTTCAGAGCAAAAAATATACAGAAACAGATGTCAATGGTGTTGCTGAAATTACACTTCAAGATAACTTACCCTATCAGCAAATTTGGCTTCAGGTAGGTAATTATTTGTACGCAGGTATCTATGTAAATGAAGGTTTGACTATAACGGTCGATGTGCAAAAACTACAAGGCAAGGAAGCTTATATGATCGGCGATGGCATTGAATACGTGGGAATTGATGGAGAATTGAATACAGCGATGAATGAGAAAGTTGTATTCAAACAAACAGAAAGGAATAACTTATTCGAGCAGCTAAGCAAGTTGAGAGAAGTAAGAAAAAGCTATTCGGAAAAGACTTTCTCTGGGAAGCTAGACTCCATACGTGCAGAATTGGCAAAAATGGATAATGAATTCACTAAAGATCATCCAAATTACAGATGGGCAGTGCAAAACGAAACCTCATCAGAATTCTACGGAACGGTTTGTCTTTTTTACTCGCTTGAAGCAATGCCTGATCAGCTTTTCAAAGAGGTTAGCAATCATAAGCCCTATTTTACAAGCAATGAGGGTAGTCTTTATTATAGGTATCTTCATTCTTACACGCTGAGCCTGCCTACTAAAAGTGGAAATAATGGTATTAAGGGTTATTTAAAACAGTTTGATAGTTTATACACCTCAGAAAAGTCCAACATACTAAAATTGTTTCTTCTTCCTATTTTCAATGAAGATTTTGCAAAGAACTATCCATCTATCATTAATAGCATCGGTACAAAATGGTGCAAAAGAATTGCTTCGAATGAATTGGTAGTTGCTACCAATACCCAAATAAGAATAGATAGCATTTTTGCTTTGGGAAAAAAGATGAAGGTATCAAATATTGGCACCTCGCTTATGAAGTTACCTTTTGGCGCGGAGCTTTACCAATTAGACTCTGTAAAGAGTATAGAGGCTTTCTTGATAAGTCTGAAATCAAAGTTTGCAAATAAAGCCTTGATACTTGATTTTTGGGCCACCTGGTGTGCTCCATGTCTTTCAGATTTACCATTTAGTAAAGGCTTACATGAAAAAAATAAGGATTTGGCTATTGAATATATTTACGTGTGTACTTCCAGTGGGTCCGCTCTAAGTATCTGGAAAAAAAAGGTTGCGGAATTAGAGATCCCTGGGATTCATATTTATGTTGAGGATAAGATCGTAAGCCAGTTGAAAAGGGCGCTAAATGCGGAAGGTGGGTTTCCAACTTACGTGGTTATAGAGGCAAACGGTAAGACAAGCTCAAAAGCGATCTCCAGGATGGAAATGCTGGATAGAGAAGGTTTAAAGAAAGTGGTGGGTTTGTGATAAGAGGGCTAAAGGAGCAATAATGGAGATCAAACAATTGAAAATTGAAATTTATTATTGCAGGCAACTTGTACCATTATATAATA
>JACMPF010000271.1 GCA_014377665.1 Pedobacter sp.
CGTAGTAAATATTGGTATGTGGTTCGAGCGTTTTGTAATTATCGTTACCTCATTACACGGAGATTATCTACCTTCGAGCTGGGCGGTGTTTTACCCAACATGGGGTGACGTTAGTGTATTCGTTGGATCAATTGGATTATTTTTTACCTTATTCTTATTATTCCTGAGGGTACTTCCTTCGATTGCAATTGCGGAGGTAAAGCTATTATTGAAAAGTGCAAGTGAGCAAGCTAAACTGGAGCAAATTAAGGAAGGTCATCTAGATAAAGTAGAAGTTGCGGAGTACGTAGAGTCTTTAGAAAAATTTGACAGTGTTAAACAAGAACAATACGAAAAAATATAACAATGAGTAATATCAAATATATTTTGGGCAGTTTTGGTGATCCTGACGAAATGATGCATGGCATCGATAAGTTACAGGAAAAAAACATCTCTATACATGATGTGTATACACCAATGCCTATTCACGGCATCGAAGCTAAGTTAGGAGTTAAGAGATCCAGGTTAGATATCCTCGCATTCTTTTGCGGCATTACAGGAACTGCATCTGCATTCGCGTTGATTTATTTAACATCGGTTATTGACTGGAGTCACAACATTGGTGGTAAACCAGCGCTTGCGCTTCCTGATTTTATTCCGATTATGTTCGAAGTAACGATCCTGTTTACGGCATTTAGTCTGGTTGGTGCTTATTATGCCTCTACCCATTTATTCCCTGGCAGAGCTCCAAGGGTTATGGATCTTAGGGCAACAGATGACAGGTTTATTATAGCTATCGACGCACAGCAAAATGTTGAGCATACACTAATTGATGGTTTATTAAAAGATGCAGGAGCTTTGGAAGTAAAGTACAATGAAAGGAAGTATGTTAGCTATGAATAAGAATAAAGTAGTTTTAGCCTCATTTTGTATCCTTGCAGGTGTTGCGATGTTCTCGGCATGCAGAGATAAACGAAGCACTGGTTTGGAGTATGCGAGAAATATGTATGATCCGATTGCACTTAATCCAGATCAGCCAGTTTCTACTGAGAATGAGTTTTTGAAGAGTTTCAAAGGACAAGCAGCACAAACTCCACCTCCGAACACTTCGCCGATTGGATTTGTTGAAATGGATATTTATCCAAACGATAAGGACGGATATGAGGCTGCAGGTTTAAACCTGATCAGTTCGGTTGACCCACAGGAGAAGAACATGTTAGTAGGCAAGCACTTGTTTAATGTAAATTGTAGTCCTTGCCACGGTGTGGAAGGTAACGGACAAGGTCATCTTGTTAAACTCGAGAAGATTAATGGTGTTCCATCATTTTATGACCCAGAGAAAACCTCTTCAAGAGGTGGTCTGATGATTGACCTTACAGCAGGAAAGATTTACCATACCATTAAATACGGTTTGAATTCTATGGGATCTTATGCTTCTCAATTGACTCCAGATGAAAGATGGAAAGTGGTGATGTATGTTCAACAATTACAAAAAGGAAAATAGTAAAGAAGAAATAAATGGGAACTCATAATTATAATTTAACTGAGCAGTTTGAGTTTACAGGTAAAGCAAAGACCTTAAGTATTGTCGCTATTATTATAGGGGTGGTATGTATTGGATTTGGCTTTTCGAATGAAGCTTATCATGAGCGAACATTCGCAAACCTGTTGCTGATGGCTTATTATTTCGCTTGCGTTTGTATGTCAGGAGCTTTCTTTCTGGCCGTGCAGTTTGTTGCACAGGCGGGCTGGTCTGCTTCTATTTTACGTGTGCCACAGGCTATGGCAAAAACACTTCCTATTGCGGTTGTGATTTTACTTGTTGTAATTGGCGCAGGCCTTTACACACATAATTTATATCATCACTGGAATGCACCGGGACTTACTGTTAAAGGTGATCCAAATTACGATAGTCTTATTGATGGTAAATCTGCCTTTTTGAATGTGCCTTTCTTTATGGCACGTCAGGTAATATTCTTAGGTGTTTATAGCTTCTTTGCCTTGCTTTTAAGCAAGCTCTCTTACAATGAAGATTTAAATGGGGGTTTAACTTCATACACAAAAAGCTTTAAATACTCTTGTATATTTCTGGTGATATACGGCTTCACTACCCCGATCTTTGCTTTTGATACCATTATGTCTTTAGAAGCACACTGGTTCTCCACCATGTTTGGATGGTATAATTTCGCAGCGATGTGGGTGAGTAGTCTGGCAACCATTGCCATCATTGTTATCCTGCTAAGAAAAGCTGGTTATATGAGCTGGGTTAATAATAGTCACTTGCATAACCTTGGACAATTTATCTTTGGTTTCTCTATTTTCTGGACATACGTTTGGTTTGCTCAATTTATGTTGATCTACTATGCCAACTTGCCAGAAGAGACGGTATACTTCTACAAAAGATGGGAAAGTTATGAGTTTTGGTGGTATCTAAACCTAGTTTTGAACTTCCTTGCTCCAGTATTATTGTTAATGGACAGAGACAGCAAAAGACATGAAAACGTATTGCTTACGGTTTCTATAATCGTACTTTGCGGACATTGGGTTGATTATTATCAAATGATTATGCCTGGAGCTGTTGAAGAAGGTCATAATGGATTTAGTATAATTGAGATTGGGACTGCGATTGGTTTTGTAGGATTGTTTACCTTCACTGTGTTAAACGCATTGAGTAAGAAACCACTTGTTGCTAAAAACCATCCGTTTTTACAAGAGAGTTTAAATCACCATTTATAATTGGTGATTGGATACATAAATATATAATAGTATAGTAGAAATACACTGTTACTACTTTTAAGGAAATGAGTTTAAGAAAATTTATAAGTAATAAAAAAATAGCTGCACTCGCAGTGGTTGTTACGGTATTTGCGAATGCTTCTGCATTTGCACAGGAAGCTGCAGCAGGTGCTGCAGCCGCCACCGCTGAAAAACCAGTAGACATGGCCCCGGTTTATAAATCAACTGCATTCTATGTTTTGGCATTTTTAACACTTTGCTTGTTCATAGCAATTGTTGGCAAGGCCCTTAAGGTTTATGAGTTAACCCGTGAGGCTCAAGATAAGCCAAACGGAATTAACTGGAATTCGATAAACGGAGTGTTATTTGCGATATTTCTTGTCGTAGGTTTGTACGGCGTTTATTGGGAGTATACGGTTCATGGAAGCATGATCTTGCCAGAAGCCGCTTCAGAACACGGTAAGAAGATCGATAGTATGTTTAACATTACGTTGATCATCACCACGATTGTTTTTATTGCTACACACATAGCCTTATTTGCTTTTGCCTACTTATATAGAAACACTGGGAAAAGGAAAGCATATTACTATCCGCACAATAATCTTTTAGAGCAAATCTGGACATTCGTTCCTGCATTGGTATTAACAGTTCTAGTTTTAATGGGTTTTTTGACCTGGAGATCTATATTTTATAAGATCGAAGATCCAAGCAACAAGCCATTGAGTGTTGAGATCACCTCGTCACAGTTTGCCTTTGCAATTCGTTATCCAGGAGCTGACGGTGTTGTGGGTATAAAGAACTACAAGCTAATTGACGGAAATAACCCTCTTGGCGTAGACTTGAAAGATAAAAATGCACTGGATGATCAAGTTGCTGACGAGTTGGTAATTCCGATTAACAAGCCTGTTCGTATGATCCTTACGAGTAAAGATGTTCTTCATAGTTTCTATATGCCGCATTTTAGGGTACAACTAAATACTGTACCAGGTATGACTTCATTTTTTGAATTCACACCAACGATCAGCACTGCAGATATGAAAGTTAAAACTAATGACCCTAAATTTGATTATTTGATCCTTTGTGCTAAGATTTGTGGCGCTGGGCATTATAATATGCAAAGAAAAGTTCGGGTTGTATCTCAGGAGGAATACAATGCCTGGATCAAAGAACAAGGTACTTACGTTACGGATGACCTTAGAAAGCAATTTAACCTGCCTTTAGCAGCGCCTGTTCCGGCGGCTGCAACTGCTGATTCGACTGCAACAACAAATCAAATAGCTTCAAAATAATAACAACACTGGAATAGCACATTATGTCAACTATATCATTACACGATACACATAACCACGATAGCCATGATGATCATGGACATCACAAAGAGACTTTTATAACGAAGTACATCTTTAGCCAGGATCACAAGATGATTGCCAAACAGTTCCTGATCACTGGAATTACTATGGCTGTTATAGCAATGGGGCTATCCATATTGTTCCGTATACAGCTTGCATGGCCAGACAAAAGTTTCCCTTTATTGGAAACGTTTTTAGGTAAATGGGCTGCTGGGGGAAGGATTCAACCTGACTTTTACCTTGCTTTAGTTACCATACATGGTACGATTATGGTGTTTTTTGTATTAACAGCCGGCTTGAGTGGTACCTTTAGTAATTTGTTAATTCCTCTTCAGCTTGGAGCTCGGGATATGGCATCGCCATTTTTGAATATGCTTTCTTATTGGTTCTTCTTTTCCGCTTGTGTAATAATGATGGCCTCATTCTTTATTCAAACTGGACCTGCAAGTGCCGGATGGACAATTTACCCGCCATTATCTGCATTGCCCACCGCGATTAAGGGATCTGGCTTGGGAATGACGCTTTGGTTGACTAGCATGGTTCTATTTGTTGCATCGTCCTTGATGGGTGGTATCAACTACGTAAGTACTGTATTGAACTTGCGTACCAAAGGTATGGATCTTTGGAAGATGCCATTAACAATCTGGGCGTTCTTTCTTACCGCGATTTTAGGTATTCTGTCTTTCCCTGTTTTGGTTGCTGGTGTAGTTCTACTAGTGTTTGACCGTAGTTTTGGGACAAGTTTTTATCTTTCTGACATTGTTATCGGTACGCAGGTACTTCCAAATGAAGGAGGTTCGCCAATTCTTTGGCAGCATTTATTCTGGTTCCTTGGTCACCCGGAGGTGTATATTGTAATTATGCCAGCATTGGGCATCTCGTCTGAGGTTATTTCAGTAAATTCTAGAAAACCTATTTTCGGTTATCATGCGATGATTTATTCATTGATTGGTATTACCATATTGTCATTTATTGTTTGGGGTCACCATATGTTTGTAACAGGGATGAATCCATTGTTGGGTGGTGTGTTTATGATTACGACGTTGATCATTGCAGTGCCTTCCGCTGTGAAGACCTTCAACTACTTAGCTACACTCTGGAGAGGTAACATTAAGTTTACGCCAGCTATGTTGTTTGCTATTGGCTTGGTTTCGTTCTTTATCTCTGGCGGTTTAACAGGAATTTTCTTAGGAAACGCAGCGCTGGATATTAACTTACACGATACCTATTTTGTGGTTGCGCATTTCCACTTGGTGATGGGGTCTGCAGCTATTTTTGGTATGCTTGCTGGTGTTTATCATTGGTACCCTAAAATGTTCGGAAGAATGATGAATCCTAAATTAGGATACTTACACTTCTGGTTGACATTCATCTCCGCCTATCTTGTTTTCTTTCCCTTACACTTCTTAGGACTTGATGGTGTTCCACGTCGTTATTATGCATTTACTGAGTTTGAGTTTATGCAGAAATGGTTGACTGTAAACGTTTTCGTAACCTGGGCTGCAATTATGGGTGCATTGGCACAAGTGGCTTTCTTATTCAATTTCTTCTATTCCATATTTAAGGGCAAAAAAGCTCCTCAGAATCCGTGGGAAGCTAATACTTTGGAATGGACAACTCCAGTTGAGCATTTACATGGAAACTGGCCAGGAGAGATTCCAACCGTGTATCGTTGGCCTTATGACTACAGCAAGCCCGGTGCTGAAGAAGATTTCATTCCTCAAACAATACCTTTCTCTCAAACAATGAGCTCTAATATGCCTCATGACTTTGAAGGTAATGCAGAATCTGAACGTATCCAGAGAGATTGGGAAGAAAAGCATACGATTGCAACAGCAATTGAACCGAAAATAGAGTAGTATTTAGCTATGATATCACAAGGTATCTGCGGTAGGTGAATACTTACATTAGGTACCTTATTTTTTAATCAAAACACGCATGGTTCCTAAATCTGAAAGAAGATTTCTAAGGCTCAACCTTTTTACTATTGTATTTACCTTGTTGCTGATTTTAGCAGGGGGTATCGTA
>JACMPF010000272.1 GCA_014377665.1 Pedobacter sp.
ATCCAGAACGGAATCTTTGAGGTATTATCTACCAACGGGAATACTTTCTTAGGAGGTGATGATTTTGATCGAGCCATTGTTTATTACTGGATAGATAAAAATAAGTTAAATAAAGAAGAACTATCAGCAGATTCAAGTTTAATGCAATCGCTGAGATTGAAAGCTGAAGAAGCGAAAAAAGCCTTGAGCAGCCAGAACTTGTTTAATGAAAAGCTAGGTGACATCTGGTGCACACTTGATATGCAAACCTTTGAAGAATTGATAAAAGATAAGGTAGCTGAAACCATTACTGCATGTAAAAATGCGCTTAAGGATGCGAAGCTGACTGTAGAAGAGATAGATGAGGTAATACTAGTCGGAGGTTCAACCCGTACACCGTATGTAAAGCAGCAAGTAGAAAGCTTCTTTGGTCGCAAACCCCATGACCAGATCAATCCAGATGAAGTTGTTGCTTTAGGCGCAGCTATTCAAGCAGATATTCTTGCAGGTAATCGTTCTGACATTCTGTTACTTGACGTTACTCCGTTATCGCTTGGAATAGAAACAATGGGCGGTTTAATGGATGTGATCATCCCAAGAAATGCCAAAGTACCTACAAAAGCGGGCAGGCAGTATACTACCTCTCTGGACGGACAGGTTAACATGAAGATTTCAGTATTCCAGGGCGAACGGGACTTGGTGAGTGAAAATAGAAAGCTGGCGGAGTTCGATCTTAAGGGAATTCCTGCCATGCCGGCTGGTTTACCTAAGGTAGATATAAACTTTCTTTTAAATGCAGATGGCATTTTAACGGTACAGGCAATTGAATTGAGATCCGGCGTGAAGCAGGAGATTGATATAACTCCAAGTTATGGTCTAACCGATGATACGGTTGAAAGGATGCTGATCGAAAGTATTACTCATGCTAAAAGCGATGTTGAACAGCGTATGCTGATTGAAGCTAGAAGCGAAGGCGAACAATTGGTATATACCGCAGAACGCTTTATCGATAAGCACTCGGAATTTTTAACTGAGACTGAAATCAGCGAGACTCGCAATCATATTGATGCATTGAAGGCAAGCTTGACAGCTACCGTTAAAGATGAAATATTGAAGAAAGCAGATGAACTCAACGAATTTACCAGGCCATTTGCAGAACGCGTAATGGATGTTGCAGTATCTTCTGCAATGAAAGGAAAAAGTATAGACAAGTAACCACTTTTCAGGAATTCAGTAGAGTATTGCAGGGATGAAGCATATCATTATTTCTGCAATACTTGTTTTAGGCCTGTTTATGTTTGGATCCTGGGGATTCTTTGCGCATCAGCACATCAACCGTTTTGCTGTATTCACGCTTCCTGAAGGCATGATTCGATTTTACAAATGCAACATAAATTACATTTCCGATCACGCAGTAGATCCCGACAAACGAAGATATGCTGACACCGCAGAAGCACCTAGACATTATCTTGATGTAGAACTTTATGAAAATAAAATAGATAGCATTCCCGAGAAATGGGCTGATGCATTGAAGAAATATGGTATGGTTAAAATGAGCAATAATGGAATCTTGCCCTGGCAAATCCAAAGGAGCTATTTTAAATTAGTTGAAGCCTTTACTGAGAGGGATTCCATAAGGATTCTCATTTATTCGGCGTATATAGGCCATTACCTCGCTGATGCACATGTTCCGCTTCATACCACTCAAAACCATGATGGGCAATTAACCAATCAGGTTGGGATTCATGCCTTCTGGGAAAGTCGCTTACCAGAATTATTTTATAAGGAATACAGCTATGTTGTAGGAAAGGCGATTTACATTGAAAGCCCGATAAAAGGGGCTTGGAAAATTGTAAAACACACCCACTCCTTGGTAGATTCTGTATTAAACGGTGAAAAGCAGATTGGTAAAATCTTCGCTCCCTACGAAAAAAAGAGCTATTCCAAAAGAAAGACGATCGTGTTAAAGCAATATTCAAAAGAATATTCCAGGGCATATCATACTTGGATGAATGCAATGGTAGAAAAGCAGATGCGGTCCTCGATACTTGAAATTGGAAACTTCTGGTACACCGCCTGGGTTGACGCAGGACAACCAAGCTTAGAGGGATTTTAATCTATTTCAACACCCTTTTTAGTGAACCTCGACTTGACTGCAGCGTAGATTGCCGGCACAAAAGTAACAACAGCAATAACTACAATTACCACGTCGAAGTTCTTCTTAACAACCGGAATTTGCCCCAGAAGATATCCAGCCATTAACAAACTAATAATCCATGCCACACCGCCAATGATATTAAAGAGCGTAAACCTTCCGAATGGCATTTTAGCAACTCCTGCCACAAACGGTGCAATCGTTCTAAATATTGGAAGAAAGCGGCTAAAAATAATTGCTTTACCACCATGCTTCTCAAAAAACATGTGAGATTGGTTATAGTATTCCAGCTTAAGGATTCGGTTACTCTCCTTGAAGACCTTGACACCAAAGAAGCTTCCCAATTGGTAATTAAGTGAATTGCCCAGAATTGCGGCTACAATTAGTAACAGCAGCATTAACCAGATGTTTAGGCCGGTATTGCCACCAGCGATTAATGTACCCATTGCAAAAAGCAAGGAATCACCTGGTAGAAAGGGGGTAACTACAAAACCTGTTTCAGCGAATATGATCAGAAAAAGAATGGCGTATGTCCAACCCTGATAATCTTGAATAATTTCTTCAAGATGTTTGTCAATATGTAATAGAAAGTCTGCTAAAAAGTTTATGAATTCCAAGAGTTATAAATTAAGCCCAAAAATAGAAATTAATTCTGAATAAGGATGTTTCCAAACAGTTCAGTCTCGGAAGTCCCGTTAAAAAAGAAGGTATAAATTTTACCGGCCTGAAGATTTGCATCAATAACGGGAGCTGTAATTACACCAGTTGCTGCAGCCTGGAACTTAGTCCCTGGATCTACATTGTAATAAGATGAGGCACTCCCAAAAGTTACGATAGGAACTAACTCTCCTCCCCCGACTATAGAAACCCTAAGAAAATTATCTAGGAAGTTATTTAAATGAATAAATCTTACTCTTGCTTTTCCAGTTGGAGGCAGTGTCATATCATCCTCTTTGATCCCGGTTGCCTGACCACCCTGAAGGTTTTTAGTATAAAAAAATGTTGCATGACTACCTATAACTGCATTGTAAGGGATAATATCACCATTGGCCGTTGTAGAACCAGTGTTTGACATCGCTAAATAGTTAAGTCCTGAATAAAAAGACAAATAGGGCGTAGTTTGCCCTGCAGCAACAGCGGCCACGCTAAGTTTACCATTATTGACATAAATATCCTGAGGTAACGAGTTAGGAAGTGCATTGACAAATCTAATTTTCACTTCCCCTACAGGAACTTCAGTCTTTTTCACGCAGGAGCTCAAGAAGATTAACATACTGAACCCTAACATTAATATTCTTTTCATAACAATTTTTAAGTTAACAGATGCTTTAAACAACAATGGCTCGGTTTAATCACCAAGCCATGCTTATAACTCTAAATAATAATTAATTGTAATTATTTAACATTACTGGCATAACCAGCATAAGAACGTTCTCATTCTCATCATTAGTATGCGGAATCAGTAATCCAGCACGATTTGGAGTGGAAAGTTCTAAAGTTACCTCTTCACCACTCAGGTTTCCTAACATTTCAATAAGGAATTTGGCATTGAACCCAATCTCCAGATCTTCTCCTTCGTATTGGCAACTTAAACGCTCGTGCGCTTCATTTGCAAAATCAAGATCTTCTGACGATATGTTCAACTCACTTCCACTGATCTTCAAGCGAACCTGATGAGTAGTTTTATTAGCGAAAATAACTACCCGGCGAAGGGTATTCAAAAACAAAGCCCTGTCTATAACTAATTTGTTTGGATTGTTTGCAGGAATAACTGCTTCATAATCAGGGTAACGTTCGTCAATAAGGCGACAAACGAGATTGATGTTCTCAAATTTAAAGAAGGCGCTGGTTGCGTTGTAATCAACCGAAACATTAACATCAGAAGTTGGTAAAGCAGCCTTTAAAAGCGTTAGCGCCTTTTTCGGAAGGATGAAAGAAGAAGTTTTATCAGCTTTACTGTCAGTACGACGGTATCTAACTAGCTTATGGGCATCTGTAGCTACAAATGTAATGTGCTGGTCAGATAACTGACAGAAAACACCCGTCATAGCAGGTCGAAGTTCATCATTACTTACAGCAAAGATGGTTTTTGTGATAGCTTCAATAAGCACTGAAGCGGGTAAGTTAACAGAAGACGCATTTTCAACAACGGGAATCTTTGGGAAATCATCCCCATTCTCACCACTTAGTTTATACTTTCCATCTCCAGCACTAATCTCGATAGAAAACGAGTTATCGTCAATATTGAAAGATATTGGCTGATCAGGTAAAGTCTTCAAAGTATCTAGCAAGATTCTTGCAGGAACAGCAACCTTACCACCTTCTTTAGATTCAACAGGAAGAGAAGTAGTCATACTAGTCTGCAAATCAGTCGCAGATATAGTCAGATTTCCGTCTTTGATTTCAAAAAGAAAATTTTCAAGAATAGGCAAAACAGTACTGCTGCTTGAGGCACCATTTACTGTTTGCAAATGTTTTAATAACGTTGATGTGGATACAATAAATCTCATAATTTGATCTAGTCAGTTCTCAAAAATATAAAAATTACCTTGCATACTTACGACTACGGTAATAATGTTGAAAAATCGCAAACAATATTAACATCGCCAAGGGGAGCCCTACATTTAACAGTTGCCAGGTTAATTTATCATTCCTTAACTTTGCTTTATCCAATAACCTGATCTTGACCTCTTTGTTGCGAAGTGCAATTAAATTATGATCATTTGAAAGGTAGTCAACAAGGTTTAAAAGCAACGTTTTATTCCCAAAAGTTCGCTGACTATATCGATCAAAACCCAGAGGAAAGGAGGAACCATCTCTGCTGCTGACCTGATTTTTAAATAAATCGCCGTCTCCAAGGACAATCATTTTACCTGGCTTACTTTGGGCAGGAACGGGAAAATTCTCGCTAATACCTGCAGGAACAGATCTGTTTAAAAACACAGACGGAAAGCTTCCCTCTATTAAAACTCCGACAGTCTGGGGAATGCTAGCAAACTCACGTGGATCAGGCTGTTCAGCCACCATTTGCAACGACAGCAGCTTAGGGGTATTATGAACTTTATTGAAGCCCGAAGTCTTAAGCAAGGTACTCTTTTTTAAACCTCTAACTCCTATCGTATCAACAGTGCTTACAAACTCAGAACGAATTCCATCGATATTTTTCACTAGACTACTTGAGGTATCAGGCATTAGCAACGGATAATAAATCCATGGCGCCATCTGAATCTGACCTTGAACTCCACCTGTACTCAATGGGATTTCTGCACAATTCGCATCGGCTATCAGGTTATAGTTAACCCTTGCTCCATACATAAAAAGCATATCGTCAAGATTGAGCTTTCGGTTAAAAGCAAGTTGTTCGCCACTTTTGCCCATACTATCCAGCTCCGCACCTACCTGGTCTATGCTCCACAAAACGCTACCACCCCTCATAACGAAATAGTTGATCTTGTATTTCTGAACTTCAGTAAATTCTTTTTGCGGCTTGGTGATTACCAACATGTTTAATTTATCAAGTCCACTCTTGTTGATTACGTCAAGATTAACCCTTCCAACCTCATAACTATCAGATAAAGTGGTAATGGCATCGCTGAGCTGCTGATTTGTTAGCTCATCATTTCCTTCCGTAAAACCAATTCTAGGATGATTCTGGGTAAGTATTTTTTGAATGGCCGAAGTAAATAGGTATTCCAGATTCTGTATGGAATTATTGATGTTTTCTTCATAGTCTCCTGCCGCATCGAGATTTTGCAGCAGTTTGATTGGATATGACTGACCGTTGCCTTCCACCATAGCCACTGGAAATATAATCTTTTGAGCAAAACCGTTTTCATTTTTTATGTTCAGCGATGTTGGTTCTATACCTACGCGATATAAATTATTGATAGTGCTGTCAAGCGCTATTCCGGAGCGTCCAGCTATAGGGTTAACAAATTGATAATGAATGTTGTTACCTGCATCAGCGGCATAGTCATTCAATAAGTCCGCTGTAGCATTTTTCAATCTTCTAAAAGCTGAAGGCAATTCTCCATCCAGATATACAGTGATTGTTATTGACTTGTTAATATCCCTAACAATTTCCCTAGTTGCAGGATGTAGCGTAAACTTCTTCTCTTTGGTTAAATCAAACCGGAAATAAAAATACTGTGCTGCGATATTTAGCCAAATAACTCCAACGATGAAGCCTAATATGTTGAGTAGGATTTTGTTCATTCGATTTACCATTTCCGCCTGCTGATAACTATTCTAGTTAAACCGAGAAAGAGCATAACAAAACTTAAAAAATAAACAAGATCTCTTGTATCAATAACTCCCCTACTAATGGATTGATAGTGTTCGTTAATACTCAAGCTTAAAAGGTAACGCTCCCATGAACGAAGGCCAAAAGCCTTACTCATGGCATCGAAACCAGCATATGTAATAAAACATATGAATACTGCGATAGCGAAAGCGACCACTTGATTTTTTGTTATTGAGGACGAAAAAATGCCGACAGCAGTATAAGCACTGGACAATAAAAACAAACCTATGTAAGATCCAACCACTGCCCCACCGTCAATATTACCCTCTGGAAAACCCAATTTATAAATCGAAATATAATAGATGGCTGTTGGGATGAGTGCAAAAACAACTAGAATCAGGCAGGAGAAATACTTTGCTAATATGATCTGCCAGTCTGTGATAGGTCTTGTGGCCAATAGTACATATGTCCCCTCCCTTCTTTCCTCAGCAAACGATCGCATCGTCAGTGCGGGGATTAAAAACAAAAACAAAAATGGGGAAAGTGCGAAAAAGCTACTGAGTTCTGCGTATCCATAATCCAAAATAGAGGTATCTGGAAAAAACCAAAGGAGCAAACCTGCAGTCAAAAGAAAAACTCCAATGGTTATATATGCCATCAATGAGTTTAAAAGATTGAAGAGTTCTCTTTTGAATACAGCGTACATGTTTCTCATTAAAAGTTGTAACCGACACGCAAGCCGATGAAAGAACGGGTGCCATTACTTCTTGACCATCCTTCATAACGAATACTTGCATCAATACTTCCTTTATTGCTAACAGGGAATTCCACCCCTAAGGTTGGGCTGTAAGCAAAGGCTGTACCGCTACCGTTGCCATTTGCACTAGAAATAGATATACCGGCTTCAGCACTACCGTAAAGATACTCTGAAACAAAGTATCTTAAACCAGCTTTCAATGGCACAAAACCTTCCCTGTATTTTATATCAGTAAAAACAGCATCACCGTTAAAACGTAGGTAGCCAATGTTTACGGTAAAGTTTAAATTAGCGTTTATTGGGCTTTGGAAAAGTATTGAAGGCCCTACGCCATAATTGACATTTGACCCGAAGTTACTCTGCGGAAAGGCGAAGTCGATACCTATGCCTACCTTGGAACTGGAACGCTGTGCATAGATGCTACTTGAGATAAGTATGAGGATAATTGTTGCGAATATTCTTCTCACGGGTTATTGGATTCTAGGTGGCTATGATATTAACTATGAGCGAAGGTAACAAAAAACACGTTTTATGAGTGAATTGCAGCCTCGTCCTATGGTAGATCTCATAATCCAAAATTATACGCCAATCTTAAGCCTACAAATCTAGAGGGTGCTTTACTATTTCCAGACCATGCTTCATATCTTGCGCTGAGGTCGATAGTACTTTTATCCGCCACTGGAAACTCAATACCAATATGAGGAGTATAGATGAAAGCCGTTTCCGAACCAGAGCTGGTTCCAATTGCAACACCCAATTCACCACCTGCATAAAAGTTTTCTGCCAAGAAATACCTTGCACCTACCTTTAAAGGTACAGCCCCATAATCAGCCACCTTTAAGGTTGTGTTACCTACTAAAGCAATGTCTTTACCTTTGAAGTTTAAGTATCCTGCTGTCGCTGTAAAGTTTAATTTATTAGCAATGGGAGTTTGGAATTGCAGGGAACCTCCATAACCAAAATCGTAATTATCGGACGAATTTCCTGTGGGGAAGGCGAATTCTGCTCCGATACCTACTTTTGAACCTGTCATCGCCACATCTTTTGTTTGCGCATTTAGATTGCTGAAACCTAAAACACCTGCTATTGCTGTTGCTAAAAATAATTTTTTCATGTTCTTAAATTTATGTATACAATTTAATTTGATTGGTCACACAATTACAAAATCCAGGCCAATAGGGGATCCGCCTATTAAGTTATAATAGAATTTAAGGGTAACGTATTGAAGCTAAGCCGTTAATTTTCTAAAGATGTCTTCTAGTGAAGAAGACTGATTACTCGCCTTTAGATCGATAAGCGTATCATTTGCAACTATAGCACCTTTATTTATGATGATCACCTGATCGCAAAGTGCTTCCACCTCCTGCATGATGTGAGTAGACAATATAACTGTGCGTTCTCTTCCTAAATCCTTAATTAACTTACGAATGTCAGCAAGCTGATTTGGGTCCAGTCCAGAGGTTGGTTCATCCAGAATCAATACTTTCGGATCATGGATTATAGCTTGCGCAAGCCCTACGCGTTGTTTGTAGCCCTTTGACAACATATGAATTTTCTTATGCATCTCTTCCTGTAGCCCTACCTGTTCGATCACATCAGCCACCCGTTCATTTATTTTCGGTAAGTCGTAAGTACTTGCAACAAAATGAAGGAATTCCCTAACGTACATATCGGTATACAGGGGCGTATTTTCCGGTAAGTATCCCAAGACTTTTTTGACTTGCAGACTTTGCGTTTGAGTGTCAAACCCTGCAATTTCAGCAGTGCCAGAACTTGGGGTTAAATAACAAGAAAGCATTTTCATAGTGGTAGACTTCCCAGCGCCATTAGGCCCCAAAAAACCAAGTATCTTGCCCGGACCGGCCTCAAAACTAATGGAATCAACTACTTTTTGTTTGTTGTAAGATTTTGATAAACCTTTAACTTTAACACCCATAGTCAAAAGTAACTAAATCCTTGAAAATCCCTCAAATCGATACTTAAGTTTATCGATTGATTTTTGCACACTTTTGGCTAAGTTTGCATCACTATGGCAAAAAACAATAACGACGAGCAATTTAAAAATGTTATTTCACACGCTAAAGAATACGGTTTTGTATTTCAAAGCAGCGAAATTTATGACGGATTAAGTGCTGTTTATGACTACGGACAGCTGGGCGCTGAATTGAAGAACAATATTAAATCTTATTGGTGGAAAGCCATGGTACAAATGCATGAAAACATTGTCGGTATAGATTCTGCAATATTCATGCATCCAAAAATCTGGAAAGCGAGCGGCCATGTTGATGGCTTCAACGACCCGATGATCGACAATAAAGATTCTAAAAAACGTTACCGTGCAGACCAATTGCTGGAAGATAAGATCACCCGATATGAGAAGGACGGAAAAGCAGAAAAAGCAGCGAAACTCCAAACTGATATGGATGATGCTCTCAAAGCGGAAAATCTTCCTTTATTAAAGATATTAATTGAAGAACATGAGATCGTTTGTCCCGTTAGTGGCACAAAAAACTGGACTGATGTTCGTCAGTTTAATTTAATGTTTAGCACTCAGTTTGGCGCGATGGCAGAAGGTTCTGATGAGGTGTACCTGAGACCAGAAACTGCACAAGGAATATTCGTAAACTTCTTAAACGTGCAAAAGTCAGGCAGGATGAAAATCCCGTTTGGTATTGCTCAAATTGGCAAAGCCTTCAGGAATGAAGTTATCGCTCGCCAATTCATTATGCGTATGCGTGAATTCGAACAGATGGAAATGCAGTTTTTCGTTCGTCCAGGTGAGGATGAAAAATGGTTTGCATACTGGAAAGAAGCACGGTTGAAATGGCACCTCGCTCTTGGCACTTCAGCAGAGAAATATCGCTTTCACGACCATGTTAAATTAGCTCACTATGCCAATGCAGCTACCGATATCGAATTTGAATTCCCATTCGGATTTAAAGAAGTGGAAGGTATCCACAGTCGTACAGACTTTGATTTGGCACAACATCAGGAGTTCTCTGGTAAGAAAATGCAATACTTCGATGCAGAATTGAACGAAGAGGGAAAGCCATACGGAAACTACATTCCATATGTAATTGAAACATCGATAGGTCTTGACCGCATGTTCCTCCTTACAATGATTAACGCCTTTGAAGAGCAGGATTTGAGTACAGACGAAAAGCAAGATAGCAGAACGCTGTTGAGATTGCACCCCTGCCTGGCCCCTATCAAAGTAGCGATCTTCCCCTTGACTAAAAAAGATGGGCTGCCGGAGAAAGCTCGAGAGATCATGAACAGCTTAAAACTAGATTTCAATTGCATTTACGAAGAGAAAGACGCAATTGGAAAACGTTACCGCAGACAAGATGCTATTGGCACTCCATTCTGCCTGACTATTGATCACCAGACACTAGAAGACAACACGGTTACGATTCGTCACCGTGATACCATGGAGCAGCAGCGAATAGAGATTAAGGAACTCCAGTCTCTTATCGAAAGTAAAACAAGCTGGAAGAACTTACTTAAATAACAACAACAATAGAAGGTCTGGACTAAAAAAAGTTCAGACCTTTTTTCCTTTCCCTAGTCCCTACAAATGTTGGTCTGCTGTTTGTATTAAAATCACAATAAATACGTTATGCGCATATGAGATTAACAGATCTGATGTTTTTCCTTCTCATTTCTTTGCTATCAGTCAATGGCACTACCAAAAAATCCAGGCAGGCATCAACGTGGACAAAGGAAGAGTTACGGGCTGCAAATACTGCCGGAGATGAAAAGTACCTTACTGGCGAAGAGAAAGATATGGTGATTTATATGAATCTGGCTAGAATGGATGGGGAAAAATTTTTCAACACCTATTTTCAAAATTACATAGAGCAACACAATCGCCAGATGATCAAGTACAGCAATTACAAGGAATTGAAGATCAGTAAGAGCGATAAGTATTACAGAAGCCTGGAAACTGATTTAAAAAAGGTCAAAGGTATGAGTACCCTATGGCCGGATGAGGCAATGAGTTGGGTAGCCGAGCAACATGCGAAGGACATGAATAAAAATAATTACGCTACTCATAATTCGCTTGATGGGCGTACAGTAAAAGATCGAATAGGCAAAATGTATCCACGTAAAGCGTGTGGTGAAAACCTTGCTTTTGGTTACGCTTCAGGATTAGCTAATACATGTATGTTACTGTTGGACAGGGGTGTCCCGAATCTAGGGCATCGAAAAATTATTCTGAGTGACGATTACAAGTTCAATTATATTGGAATTAGTATCCAGCCCCATAAGGGATATAAGTACTGTTCTGTAACTGATTTTGTGGCACTACCGAGATAATAAATTAGTAACTTCGTGATTTATTGATGATCTGAATGCGCAAAGCCTTATTAAGAATAATAGACTTTTTCTACCCCCCCTTTTCACGCTGGTTAACGCTGCATACTTTTAGATATTTAGCTTCCGGGAGTTCTACTGTTGCTTCTGGAATCGTCACCTATTACATCTGCTACAACTGGATTTTGAAGCAACAGGATGTTCATCTCCACATCCCATACTTCCCAAATTTAATAACTGCCCCGACTGCAGCCCTTGCAATGGAGTCCTTCATCACTTTTTTTGTCGGCTTTCTTTTAAATAAGTATTTGATTTTCACTTCTTCTGACTTAAAAGGAAGGATTCAGTTATTTAGATATGGATCTGTTTGGGTAACAAATATCCTGCTTAATTATGCATTATTGAAGGTGCTCCATGATGCTTTGGGCTTCTATCCTACTGTCTCAAAGATGATCATAGCAGTACTTCTTGCGGTATATAGCTACTTTTCCCAAAAGTACTTCACCTTTAGGGTGAAAAAATAAATTCTTATCTTGCTGCACTAACTAGATTATTCTGAAATGAGCGATTTTAATGATTTCAATAATCCGCAAGTTGCTAATCTTCCCAAACACCTGCGGCAATTTATTGTAGCGCAGCAATATGAGAACTATACGCCGATAGATCAGGCAGTTTGGAGATATGTGATGCGTCAGAATTACAGCTATCTGAAACAAGTTGCTTATTATCCATATATTAAAGGCCTCAACAGCGCAGGACTTAGCATTGAATACATCCCTCGCCTACAAACGATGAATGACCATCTAGGTAAGATTGGTTGGGGAGCGGTAACAGTTGACGGCTTTATTCCTCCCGCAGCGTTCATGGAATACCAGGCCTATCGGGTTCTTGTGATCGCAGCTGATATCCGCCACATCAACCATATCGAATACACTCCGGCACCAGACATTATACATGAATCTGCGGGTCATGCGCCAATTATCGCAGATAAAGATTACAACAGCTACCTAAGCTACTTTGGCTCTATTGGAGCCAAGGCGATGTTTTCATCCAAAGACTTCCAGTTATATGAAGCAATTAGAAAGCTTTCCATTTTAAAAGAAGCAGCAAATACTGCAGAGGCAGAAATTAGAAAAGCGGAGCGCCACCTGCAACGGGTATCGGAAGACATGGGTGAGCCATCTGAAATGGCTTTATTAGGTAGGCTCCATTGGTGGACAGTTGAATATGGGCTCATTGGAACGTTAGAAGAGCCGAAGATATATGGAGCTGGATTACTCTCTTCTATCGGCGAGAGCGCATCCTGCATGCAGGAAAATGTGAAAAAGTTATGGTATAATAAATACACAGTAAATTATCCATACGACATCACGAAAACACAGCCACAATTATTTGTAACTGAAACATTCCAGAATCTAATTGACGTCTTAGAGGAATTTGCGGATACAATGGCATTTAGACGAGGAGGCTCTGAGGGCTTAATCAAAGCTATAGAATGTAAAAATCCTGCTACGGCGTTATATAGCTCTGGTTTGCAGGTTACAGGAGTATTCACGGACTTGGGCCTGGACAAATCCGACGAGCTCACCTTTATAAAGACTACTGGTCCCTCAGCACTTTCATTGAATGGCAGGCAACTTGAAGGTCATGGCAAGGAGTACCATAGTTCAGGGTTTTCATCACCTGTTGGAAAACTAAAAGGCAGAAATACTATGCTGGAAGACTTCAACGAACATGAGTTAGCGGAAATGGGATTGGTTATTGGCGGAAGGGCACAACTAATTTTTGAAAGTGGAATAGAACTGGAGGGTAACGTACAAACCATTTTAAAACCTGGAGATAAAATTTTACTGATCACATTTGATGAATGCCGGGTTGTAGAAAAGAATGGAAATGTACTATTCATGCCAGAATGGGGTACTTATGATATGGCGGTAGGTGCAAGTATCCTGTCGGTATTCAACGGGGCGGCAGATAAAGATTCCTATGAAGAAATCACTCAGATCAGTAAACAACAGACTAACCACCATGGTTATGATGAGAAAACTACTGATTTGCATAGAATTTATGCGACAATAAGATCCATAAGAGAAGGGATAGACAGCATAAATGAATTACCTGCGTTATTCCATGCAGTAAAAAAAAACCATAGGCAGGATTGGCTAGCTGCATTGGAAATATTAGAAATTGTACATCATAAGATTGTGCTCCCTTCACTGAAAAAAGAGTTAACAATATATCTTGAACTAAAGGCGACCAATGAAAAAGATTATACAAAATTGATTAACGATGGCTTACATGTTATTACCAACCCCGTAAGCCAACTAATTACCCTGAGGGACGATCATTCAAATACAGCTGATTAAATTACGATAAATATGAATATAATTATCACAGGAGCAAGCAGTGGAATCGGATTCGAAACTGCATTAGAGTTTACTTTAGGTACGCAAAATACAGTGGTTTGTATTGCAAGGACTGTTGAAAAGTTACGTAAGCTTTTGGAGATCGCTAAGGGTATCACACCAGAATGCACTTTACTACCGGTCGAGTTCGATATTGTGAACGATGATTACAATTCACTTGTCCCATTTTTACAAGAGAGATTGGGGTCCGTTGATATTTTAATAAATAATGCAGGCTCCCTGATCAACAAGCCTTTTTTAGAAACATCGGCTGCAGATATGTGGCAGATGCTGGAGAGCAATGTAATGGGTCACTTTAATATGATTCAGCATGTGGTTCCGCTGATGACTTCTGGTAGTCATATTGTGAACATTGGAAGCATGGGTGGTTTTCAGGGAAGCGTGAAATTCCCAGGCCTATCTGCATACTCTTCTAGCAAGTCGGCATTGCATACGTTGACAGAATGTCTAGCACAAGAACTCTCGCACACCGGTATAAAAATTAACTGTCTGGCTTTAGGATCTGCCCAAACTGAAATGTTAGAAATGGCATTTCCAGGTTATGAATCACCAGTTATGGCGTTTGAGATGGGCAAATATGTGGCTGATTTTGCAAAGACAGGCCATCGATTTTTCAATGGAAAAACACTACCTGTTGCTGTTACTACACCCTAACAAGTTTTCCACATTTCACCTCTTCGGGGATATTTTTAATATCTTAGGCTAATTGATATGAAGAAAACTTTAATTCTATTCAGTCTGATTTGTGTAAGTATGTCGATTGCAATTGCACAGACTACGATACCAGTTCAGTACCAGGAAATGGTTAATAAGCTAATTCGTCAGCTTCCCGAGCAAAAGGAAAAACAGGAAGAAGTTGTTACTACAACTCCGAACAAACTTCTGGATTTTGCGAAAACCATGCTCGGTATTCGTTACCGCACTGCATCAAGCAGTCCATCACAAGGTTTCGATTGTTCGGGCTTTGTTAATTATGTCTTCAGTAATTTCGGCTTTAAAGTACCCAGATCTTCTAGGGATTTCGCGGCCAGCGGTGAAAGCAAAAAATTATCAGAGGCAAAGATTGGAGATGTTATTCTTTTCACCGGTACAAACAGCAGGTCTCGCACACCGGGTCATGTTGGAATCGTATATTCTATTGATGGGGATGAAGTCAAGTTTATCCATTCTTCATCCGGACATGCAAAAGGGGTTACTATTTCGAGCCTTGATGAGGGTTTCTACAAGAAACGTTTTCTGAAAATCGTAAGTATTCTTTAAACTACAACAATACAACTTTTAAAGCTAGCTCAATTTGACCACCTACCAACAAGTGTTTCGCCAATTCGTGTAGTTCCCGCGTTCTATTAAACGTGTCGCCAATTGTTGCATCCAGCACTTCCTTTACTTCTGTTAAGATGATTACGCGATCAACTTCTTCTGCCGAGGGAAAAGCGGCAATATTTCCGAGCATTCCGAGATCATTTCCAGTCAATACTACAGAGTTTCTTACTCCCTCGGGTAAAGCGTCAACGCCTATCCCTAAAGTCGTTAATGGCTTTGGAACCTTAAACAAATTATCTTTAGTTACCCTGCAGTACCAATCTCCCCCCAAGCGGGCTACCAAATCTATCTTCTCCTGATCGATCCTACCTTCGCCATCCAGAATGTCTTCCTTAATGTGGATTAGTTTTATCTCAGCGAGAACGAGGTTCCCAGCTCCTGGGTTTTCTCCAAGATGGATCACCTCAGTTACCATGCACTCTAATTGAACTGGAGCCTCCGCAACCCTTGGCGGTTTCACCAACTTGGATGGCAACATCGTGAATCCCGACTTGTCAAACTCATTAACACCTAAAGCATACTCAGTGCTAGCCAGGCTCATCTGCTGAACCATGGAATAGTTGACAATATTGATTACGCATTCCTTAACTTCTAAAACGTTCTCGAGGGTATGCTTTGTCGTATTGTCCCTCACCCTTCTAGCGGGAGAAAACACACACAACGGCGGATTAGTGCTAAATATATTAAAGAAACTAAAAGGGCTCAAGTTCACATGACCAGCCTTGTCAATAGTGCTGGCAAAGCATATTGGCCGTGGTGCAATTGCATACTGTAAATAGTTCTGCAACTGCACCGGATTAAGGTCTGACGTTTTTAGTGTAATCATGCTAACCCCTATTTCTTTAATGCGAGAATTGAGAACTCACTGTCAGATTTATTAATGATATTACTCAGGCGTCCCAAGCCTGTAACTTCCATTTCAACTATATCTCCTGCTTTCAACCATTGTGTGTTATATGCCGGATCTTTAGATAGACCAGTACCATTAAGCTCTAAAAAGCAACCTGTACCTACTGTTCCAGACCCTATTACATCACCAGGTAAAATATCAGCACCATAGGCACAGCGCTCGATAATCTCGGCAAATGTCCAATCCATATCCGCCATATTGCCAGATGATACATTCACGCCATTTACAGAACAGCTCATACCCAAATTGTAGGCATTACCGATATGACCTTCCTTTGCAGTAGTTTTATATTCTTCAAGTTCATCAGGAGTTACCAGCCAAGGGCCAATAATTGTAGAAAAATCCTTGCCTTTTGCAGGCCCGAGATTTAACAGCATTTCTTCCATCTGCAATGTTCTGGCACTTAAATCGTTCATAATCATATACCCTGCGATATAGCCATCCGCCTCTGCGGCAGTGATATTTCGTCCCTTTTTTCCTATTACTATTGCAACCTCTAACTCGAAGTCTAACTTTTCAAAGTGATCTGGCATGCATTCTACATCTCCCGGACCTTGAATAGCATTGTGATTAGTAAAGTAGAAGATTGGGTACTGATCGAATTCAGCAATCATATCCACCTTGCGATTTCTCCTGGCTGTTGCAACGTGCTGTCGAAACGCATATCCATCTCGGCAGGAAGTTGGATGCGGAACAGGTGCAAGCAGCTCATAGAATGCTTCTTCCTTGGGTTCGATTTCTTGCAACTTAATCTGATTATCAATCTTCTTCGCTCTTTCCATTAACACATCTGATCCCTTTAGAAAATCAGCCATGTTATCTGGCAATTGTTTATCACAAGAATTAAGGTTGTAAATATGACCATGTACAAAGACACCAAGGTGCTCTGTATCCTCCGTTTTATAAGATACAAGTTTCATATTAAGTTAGATTTAAGTTATTCAAAGCTAGATAAATTTAAGTCATCCAACTCTATTAATTAGCTATTGGCTATAACAATAACCTACCATTTGTTGTTTACTAGATTTATTACCTAAATTAGCGGTCGCGAAAGAACATGACACAATACATTAACACATATCAAGATCAAATAGCAAGGCAAGCCTTGTCTTCCTTCAGATATGCGATGTTGTCAAAGCTTATTTTTGCTCAGTATTCCCTTTCTTAGCCACTCTTTGGCCTTTCTGGTAAAACGTATCACGCGTTTTAAATCGTATCTTTTTTATATTTACTTAAATAATTTACC
>JACMPF010000273.1 GCA_014377665.1 Pedobacter sp.
AACAAAAGTTGTAGCGGGCAACATAAGGAAGACAAGGGAGTTTAGGAATTATACCCAGGATTATCTTGCGGCTAAATTAGGGATTTCTCAAAATGCGTACAGCAAAATTGAACTGGGATATAGTAGGCTTACTTTGGAACGACTATTTCAAATAAGCACTGTTCTGGAAGTAGAAGTTATGCAGCTAATCTCCTTCGATGATATTGAGCTTACTCAGATAGCATCGCCATCACGAAAAATCATCCTGAACACTTAATTACTATCTTTGAGCTTCAATATTTAGAATTTATGGCGCAAACTATTGAGCTCACGATATCATTCGTTAAAGAAAAGCTTGAGCTGGCAGAAGCTGGTCACGATTGGTTCCATATCGACAGGGTTTATAAAACTGCTATAAAAATTAACGCTGAAGAAGGCGGCGATTTAATGGTTGTATCATTGGCAGCTTTATTACATGACATTGCAGATAGCAAATTCAATGACGGTGATGAGGAAATTGGACCAAGAATAGCTGTAGAGTTTCTAGAATCAATATCCGTGGATCGGCATGTTATCTCTCATGTTCAAGAAATTATTAAAAACCTTAGTTTTAAAGTCAGTTTAGGAAAGATAGAATTCAGTTCAAAGGAACTTGATATTGTACAGGATGCTGATCGACTTGATGCCATAGGTGCGATCGGAATAGCCAGGGCATTTACTTATGGCGGCTATAAAAATAGGGTGATGTACAATCCTGAAGTTCTGCCGGCCTATAATCAAACCAAGGAAGCATATAAAAATTCGGTTGCTCCAACTATAAATCATTTCTATGAAAAACTCTTGCTGTTGAAAGATCTGATGAAAACCGAAGCCGGCTCCAAGATTGCTCAAAAAAGGCATGACTTCATGATAGCGTATTTAGAACATTTTTTCGAGGAGGCTGGTCAGCCAATGTTCTCTTAATACTATTATAATTAGTTTTAATTACTATATTTGTTAGTAAATTAGCATAGTATGTCTGAACGGATTAGGGAAAAACTGAACATCTTGGCCGACGCGGCTAAGTATGATGTTTCATGTTCTTCGAGTGGTGGAACAAGAAAAAATGACAACAAGGGAATCGGAAATAGCCACACCTCTGGCATATGTCATACTTATACGGAAGATGGTCGGTGTGTATCATTACTCAAAATCCTGCTAACAAATCATTGCATTTATGATTGTGCCTTTTGTGTTTCAAGGAAAAGCAATGATATTGAGCGCGCTGCTTTTACAGTTGAAGAAGTGGTATCGCTGACAATGAATTTTTATCGTAGAAATTATATCGAGGGATTGTTTCTGAGTTCCGGAATTTTCAAGAACGCTGATTTCACAATGGAGCGATTACTTAGAGTGGTTAAAAAACTTCGGTTAGAAGAAAGATTCAATGGTTATATCCATTTAAAAACTATCCCTGGCGCGAGTGAAGATATGATTATGGAAGCAGGATTGTATGCAGACCGCATGAGCATAAATCTGGAAATGCCTACTGAAAGTGGACTAAAACTCTTAGCCCCCGAAAAAAGCCATAATGATGTGATCAAACCCCTCGGATTTATCCAGAATCAGATTATACGATTAAAGGACGAAAAGAAGCTTATTAAGAGTGTCCCAAAATTTGTTCCTGCTGGTCAAAGTACGCAAATGGTAATTGGTGCCACACTTGAAACGGACAAAGAAATTATGCAAACGGCGGCCTCGTTTTATAAAGATTTCTCATTAAAGCGGATCTATTACTCCGGCTATATACCAATTAGCAATGACAACAGATTGCCTATAATTGGATCCCAACCACCGTTAATTCGTGAAAACCGGCTTTATCAGACTGATTGGTTGATGCGTTTTTATGGATTCCATATTAATGAGCTATTAAATGATGCGAACCCACACCTTGATATTGACATTGACCCAAAGCTGAGCTGGGCATTGCGAAATCTCCAGTTCTTTCCGGTCGACATCAATGTTGCCGCCTACAAAATGATTTTACGAATTCCTGGAATTGGCGTCACTTCTGCACAAAAGATAGTGCAGGCGAGGAAATTTGGAAAATTGCGAATTGATCAACTTAAAAAGATTGGGGTCGCCTATAACAGGGCTAAGTTTTTCATAAAATGTGCAGATACTCCTTATCAGTTAAAAGACTATCAAAATACACAAATCAAATCCTTTATTCTTGCAGATAGCCAAAGCAAATATATCAAAAATGATGTTCAGCAACTTGTGATGTTTTAAAATCCTGAAATGATATACATTATTGACGGAAGCCTGGAAAGTGTACTTTGCGCAGTTTTTGAATGGTTTGAAAGGAAACCTGGCAAAGTATTATTAAAAATGAAGCAGCATTTTGAACCAGATGCATTTGAAGAGGTATTTTCCATAAACAATGATCCGGTAAAGGCAGACCGGGTCTGGCAAGGACTACAACGAAGGCTTGACACGAGTTGGATGAGGAAGTACTACTGTACTTTTTTATCCGAAAAACCAGATGCATTGGCAAGCCTGTTTGAATTCACATGTTACCTGTTTTTAAGTAAAAGTGGCGCTGAGCAGAACTACGGCAACGAGTATGTCTTGGCTATTGCACAAACAGCGAGAAAGGTGGAACGGGAAAAACATAGAATGGAAGCATTTATAAGATTTAAACAAGGTGCAGATGGAATGTTTTATTGTGGAATAGATCCCGATTTTAATGTGATACCGTTAATTATGAAACATTTCAAGGATCGTTATGCAGATCAAAAATGGGTAATCTATGACCTGAAAAGACATTACGGT
>JACMPF010000005.1 GCA_014377665.1 Pedobacter sp.
ATTCCTTTAGTGAGATAAAAATAGGCATTGCTTCCCATCTTTCAGAGGGTCAAGATTAAACCCGAAAATCTCCTTCAAATACTTGTTCTGCCGGTCCGCATAAAAATACATTTCTAAAGCGTTGCCCGTCATAATCAAAATGGATATTCAGTTTCCCCCCTAACACCTTCACTGGAGTGCTGACATGCCCTGTGTTGTTGTTTTGCCTGGCCATTGCCAATGCTACCGCTGTAACACCTGTTCCACAGGCATAGGTTTCGTCTTCCACACCACGCTCAAAAGTTCTAACAAATAAATGGTCTCCCAAGTCTTCTACAAAGTTTACATTGATGCCCTCTTTTTTGTAGGTTTCATTATTTCTAATCTCAGATCCAAATTTAAATACATCGAAGTTCTCCAGATCTTTTACTTCAGCAACATAATGTGGGGATCCGGTATTTAATACATATGCTACCCCATCGTTACTAATGCTATCTATATCAATCATTTGAAGATCAACCCAATTCCCTTTTTCTGAAATTTTGGCATAATGCGGGCCATCTACTGCCAGGAAGTTAGTTTCTGTGTCAATAATGCCGAGATGTTTTGCGAACGCAACGATGCACCGTCCGCCATTTCCACACATACTTCCAAGATTCCCATCCGCATTGAAATATAGCATTTCGAAATCAAAGGCACTGTGGTTTTGAAGTAGCATCATCCCATCAGCGCCAATACCAAATCGCCTGTTACATAGCTGAGAAACTGTTTCTTTATCAGTATATTTAAAAGAAAGATCACGATTGTCCAGAAGGATAAAATCATTACCTGCGCCTTGATATTTATAAAAATGAGTACTCATTGTAGTTTTGCTTCTTATTTAACAATTTTTAACAGAATTCATGACTTGTTACAGATGCAAATATCGTTAATATGGTATTAAATTTGAATAAGTCAACAAAAAGAAAGTAGGTCAACTAGAAAAAGAAGACTTAAATTATTTAAGTAGTAAACAAACACTAAAAAATATATAAATGAAAAGATTAGGATTAATAGCGCTGGCTGCATTTATAGGGGGTGCAGCTGCAATTGGTGGCTATAAATTATTAGAGCCATTGAACAACCAGCTTTCTTTTGCTGAACAACAACATGTACTTTTTGCAAATAACCCGAAGATTTCATCTGCTGGAACACTTGATTTTGTGGAAGCCGCGGCGGCAGTTTCGCCAGCAGTTGTACACATCAAAACTTCCTATGGGGCTACAAGTTCCGCTAAAGGCGGATCATCTCCAATGGATATGTTTGAGGATTTCTTCGGTGGAGGTGGTGGTGGAAACAGAAGAGGACAACGTCAGCCTGGAGCTGCTTCGGGTTCAGGAGTGATCTTAACTCCGGATGGTTACATTGTTACCAACAATCATGTGGTTGATAATGCAGACAAGATTGAAGTGATTTTATCTGATAGAAGGAAAGTTAGTGCAAAGGTGATAGGTAAAGATGCAAATACAGATTTGGCGTTGATAAAAGTCGATGCGACTGATCTACCAGTGGTGAAAATGGGTAACTCTGACAATGTTCAAATTGGTGAGTGGGTATTAGCGGTTGGTTTCCCATTAGACTTACAGACCACTGTAACAGCTGGTATCGTGAGTGCCAAAGCACGTAGTATAGGGATTTTAAACAGAACTCAGCCAACAGAAGAGCAATATGAAGAATACCAGAGAACTGGTAAAACGCCATCTAGTCCTAGTATAGAATCTTATATTCAAACGGATGCAGCTATCAATCCAGGTAATAGCGGTGGCGCATTAGTTAACGCAAATGGTGAACTGATAGGTATCAATGCAGCAATTGCTTCGCAAACTGGCACTAACGTAGGTTATGGCTTTGCTATACCAATCAATCTTGCTAAAAAGATTCTTGATGATTTTAGAAAATACGGTGAAGTTAAACGTGGATATATTGGTGTAAGTTTTGTGGCACTTGATGCAGATAATGCGGAGTCTTTTAAAGTAAAAGATATTGCAGGTTTATATGTTAATGAAGTCTTTGCCAACAGTGGCGCAGCTTCTGCTGGATTGAAGAAGGGTGATATTATCAAGAAAGTGGAGGGAGATATCATATACGATTCTCCAGACTTACAAGAGAAGATTGGTCGTCTAAACCCTGGAGATAAAGTGCAACTAACTTATCTGAGAGATGGTCAAATGAAAACCACAAGTGTTGTTCTTAAACCTGAATCTTCAATTACAGAAAG
The DNA here is from genome assembly GCA_014377665.1 of Pedobacter sp. Classification (GTDB taxonomy): domain Bacteria; phylum Bacteroidota; class Bacteroidia; order Sphingobacteriales; family Sphingobacteriaceae; genus Pedobacter. Next base: position 2,237 of record JACMPF010000005.1, read on the forward strand.
GAAACCAGTTTTGGCTAAATCATCTGCGGCAAGCATTGAGAAGTTAGGTGCAACGTTTTCTGCCCTATCTCCTCAAGTTAAAACTAAGTTGGGTATTAAAAATGGAGTTGTAGTAACCAGAACCAATACTTCTGGCTTGTTTTACCAGTATGATCTTATACCTGGAACTGTTATTACTAGTATCAATGATGTTCCTTTGAATACTACTGCTGACGTGACTTCTGCGTTAGGAAGATCAGCCGATAAGATCAAGGTAGTGGGCATTCTTCCAGACGGTGGAAAGATGTCTTGGATGTTTAGTACGAAATAGATTAGAGAAGTAAATATTTAGTTTGGCTCCATGTTTTCACAACATGGAGCCTTTTTTATTTACTGGCTTTTGTAAGTTTATAAAGGAACGTGTCATTAAAAAATACCTTAGCTTTATGAAAGAGTCTCTTACTAAAAACATGAATATGAATCCGAAAAAGATATGGGCAAATTATACGATTAGAGATTTAGATCGAACAACGAAATTTTATACTGCACTGGGATTTAAACCTAATGGGGAATCTGATGATTTGACAAGCTTTTTAGTTGGAGAGAACGATTTTGTTATGCACTTCTTTTTAGAGGATAGTCTAAAAGCGAATGTAGAAATTGAAATCTCTGACGCACACATCTCAAATGAAATTATATTTACGCTTTCTGCTGAAAGCAAAGATGAGGTAAACAAATTTGCAGAAGAGGTTCAAAACGCAGGTGGTAAAATCGTTTCAGAACCTAAAGAGTTTGGAAAAGGATATTATGGTTTTGTATTTGCTGACCCGGATGGCCATAAATTTAATGTCTTTCATATGTGAATACTATATTAGAGGATTCGGGAGATAAAATTCTGAAGTTGAAAATGGTTTCAAGCAATTCTGCAAAAACATTGCAGCCACTGATACCTCGAAAAGTGCTTTGAGAGGTAACGTTGGGTCATCATTTTAGAAACCTTATTACTGATCTTGGAGAAATTTCATCTCCGACTAAAATAAATTAATAATACGTCAAGGAACAATTCTGCACGCTTCACAGCGAACATTGAAATTAATTAAACCATACCTCCCTCTTCACGTTCAATATTGCTTCCAGCAATGTAAAATGTATCCATTATGCAATCAGCTGTATGGTTAACTTTAATGCTTAACAAGTGTTAATGAAGTCAATTACTGTTATAAAAGGAAACTCTAGCTTTCCCTATCCAATACTATTCTTTGAATTAAACCAACACTTGCCAAGGTGATCAATCATGGAGCCATTGGAGAAGTCGA
>JACMPF010000274.1 GCA_014377665.1 Pedobacter sp.
AATCTAGGGATGCTGAGCAAATTAGGAGCGGATTCAGGCTATGATTCAATAGGCGATTTTAAACAGGCAGAGCGGATGTCTGCTTTTTTAGGTAACCTAAGTCTGACAGACCAGTTGGCAAAGACTGTTGTGTACAATCTCAATCCGGCAGACAACGAACTTTTTGCAACGATGACAGGTAATTTTGCCGAAGGTGGCACGAAGGGTAAGATACAATTTGGCTCCGGTTGGTGGTTTTTAGATCAAAAAGATGGGATAGAGCAGCAATTAAATACACTCTCCAATATGGGAGTTGTAAGTAATTTTATTGGAATGCTAACGGACTCTAGAAGCTTTTTATCGTATTCAAGACATGAGTATTTCAGAAGAATTCTTTGTAATCTATTTGGTTCGGAAATGGAAAGCGGATTGTTGCCCGATGACCACAAATGGATAGGCAAAATAATCAGTGATATTTGTTACTACAATGCTGAAGAATACTTCAGTTTAAGGAAGTAAAAAAGCGATCATACTTTTTGGCCCATGGGCTCCTAGCACTAAAGACTGTTCGATATCGGCTGTTTTTGATGGACCGGCTATAAAAGTTCCAAAGCTATAGTCTGCCTCGCCGATAAGATCGTATGCATGGTGCATCGTAGGAACCAATGTTTTCGCGGAAACAACCACTGCTAATTGCTGACAGATAAAGGGAACTGCCCGCTGATGCATCAATTCTTCTGTAATCCAGACTGCAGCATTCTCTGCTACTCCAAAATGAGCACTTATAATTGCAAGATCAACGTTTTCATATTCATGTGGGTCATTGTTTTTCCAACCAGATTCTGTTACATCAGCAAGTTCCGGTAGGGTTGATATAATGCGGCCTTTTTCGCCAAACTGTGTTGATATGTATTGTGCAACTTCTTCAAGATTATTTAACTGAACTATCGTACCACCAATAGTCTTTAGAATTGCACTGAATGATTCTGTTAATGACAACTCCGTTTTCCATGATGGAAAAATCTCGGGTAGCTCCAAGAAATCAGGTTGATTTGCCTTTACCAGATTTAAAATACGTTCTCTACTTGTCATCATTTTGCTTTTTAAACCATTCGCCGAAAGATTCTTTCGGCACTTCGGGCATATCACGTTGCTTGTACCAAGAATTGATATTGTTATTGACGGTAAACGGTAAATGTTTCATAAACCAACGACCTACCTTGCCTGCAGTTTTGTAAACACCCGGGTTCGAGAGCGTGAACTCCATTGCTTTCATTGCCGTTGCTTTCTTGGAATCAACATATCCTTCTTTAACGATTACCTGGCGCCATTTATAGAGCTGCTCATGGATGTTTATCTTAACCGGACAAACATTTGAACAGGATCCGCAAAGCGTCGAGGCGAATGGTAGATCAGCATACTCCTTCATGTCCAGATTTGGCGCAAGTATGGATCCAATAGGGCCAGCAATTGCCGTATGATAGCTATGTCCACCACTTCTGCGATATACTGGACAGGTGTTCATACAAGCGGCACAACGGATGCACTTTAATGAACTGCGGAAATCTGGTCGGCTTAGCTGCGTTGTTCTGCCATTATCTACTAAAACAATGTGCATTTGTTGCCCGGGTCTTGGCTTTTTAAAATGACTGGAGTAGGTTGTGATCGGTTGTCCGGTAGCACTCCTGGTCAGGATGCGGAGAAAAACTGCTAAGTGTTTGCGTTTGGGAATGATCTTTTCTATGCCCATAGAGGCAATATGAACATCGGCAAGATGAGCGCCCATGTCTGCATTGCCTTCGTTTGTACAAACTACAAACTCTCCTGTCTCTGCGACAGCAAAGTTAACGCCTGTCAGGGCAGCTTTACGAGTTATAAACTTTTCCCTTAGATGAATTCTGGCTGCTGCTGTTAAAAATATTGGATCGGATTCTCCCTTTGGTGTGCCTAGATGTTGATGGAAAAGCTCAGCAATCTCTTCTTTTTTCTTGTGAATACATGGAAGCACAATGTGACTGGGGGCCTCTTTAGCTAGTTGAACAATGCGCTCTCCCAAATCCGTATCAATTACCTCGATGTTATTATGCTCCAGGTACTCATTAAGGTGGCATTCTTCCGTAAGCATTGACTTGCTTTTTACGATCCGATTAATACCGTTATCAGTCAATATTTGATGTACAATTTTATTATGCTCTTGAGCATCAGCTGCCCAATGGACTATAATTCCATTCTTTTGAGCCTTTTCTTCAAAGCTAATCAGATATTGACTCAGATTCGATAATACATTATCTTTGATTTGTGAGGCATTTTCCCGGAGGTCTTCCCATTCAGGGATGTAATGAGCAGCCTTATCCCGCTTGGCTCTTACAAACCAAAGCGTTTCATCGTGCCAGTTTACCCTGTCTTCATCCTTATTGAAAATATCTGATAGCTCAGCGTGGTCTTTTGTCGTAGTTCCCATTTATTGCGATGCATTTAATATTTCGGCGATGTGAATTACTTTTACATTGCTTTCTTTTCTTCTTAAGATACCTTCCATGTGCATAAGGCAAGACATATCTGCTGCCGTTATAAATTCAGCGCCATTGTTTAAATGATCTTCAACTCTATCTTTACCCATTTTTACTGATACAGCTTCTTCAGCAACGCAAAAGGTACCTCCAAAACCACAGCATTCATCAGGTCTGTTCAATGGGACTATTTCCAGACCCTCAACCATTGTTAATAATTGAAGAGGCTTGGAGAACGGTGCGGCTACTAGTTCAGACATTTGTGCTAGCATTAGTCCACGCTGTCCATGACAACTCTGGTGGACACCAACCTTGTGGGGGAAGCTAGCATTTAGCTTTTCTACCTTCAAAATATCTGTGAGAAACTCCGTAAGCTCATAAACTTTCTTACGAATCCCTGTTGCTTGGGGCTCTCTTTTATCCGAGTGAAGATGATCTTTGATGTGCAATGTACAGCTTCCTGAAGGGGATACTATGTAATCAAATTCATCAAAATTATCTATAAAGAGCTCGTTACAGCTTTTAGTTAAATGTTCAAAACCCGAATTGGCCATCGGTTGTCCACAGCAGGTTTGCTTTGTTGGGTAAACCACACTAACGCCTAACTTCTGGAGTAAGTTAAGGGTGGCAATAGCCGCATTTGGATAGAATTGGTCAATATAACAGGGTACAAATAGTCCAACGGTCATGCAGTAAATATAAGAAGTATAAAACTTAAAAAGTTAAGATTTACTTCCAAATGAATGTGCATTTCTTACAGGAATGCTTCATTAGTAATTAGGCTGGTGTTTCAAAGTTCTCAAATATTGTTTAGCTTGCCAGTGGGTAAAAATTCTAATAAGACTAAAAAATGAGCAATACGTTAGAAAGTAGATTCGCAGTGAGTCCAAACGAAGTGAAACAAATGGACACGTCTTCACTGCGAAGGAACTTTTTGATCAATAATCTTTTCGAGTCCGAAAAAATTAACTTGACCCTTTCTCATTACGACAGGTACATTGCCGGTGGCGTCATGCCGGTTAAAGATATCGTACGACTCACTAATCCTGATTACCTTAAAGCAAACTATTTTCTTGAAAGACGGGAGATGGGTATTATAAACGTTGGTGGAGAAGGTGCTGTAATTGTAGATGGACTTAGCATTGGCTTGGCGTTTAAAGAGGCGTTGTACCTAGGTAAAGAAAATAAAGAAGTATTTTTTAGTTCAACAGATTCAGCTAATCCGGCGAAATTTTATATCAATTCTGCGCCAGCGCATCATGCATATCCTACAAAAAAAGTTACTAGGAATGATGCCGAAGTAGTAGTGTTAGGTACTTTTGAGACCGCTAACCATCGTATAATCAATAAATTATTGGTAAATAGTGTAATTCAAACCTGCCAGCTCCAAATGGGAATGACTGAACTGAAAACTGGAAGTGTATGGAACACGATGCCAGCGCATACCCACGACAGACGGATGGAAGTGTATCTATATTTTGAAGTCCCTACTGGACAAAGTGTTTGTCACTTTATGGGTGAGCCCCAGGAAACTAGACACATCTGGGTGCAAAACGAACAGGCAATAATTTCGCCAAATTGGTCGATTCATGCTGGCGCAGGTACCAGTAATTATACTTTTATATGGGGCATGGCGGGAGAGAATTTGGATTATGGGGATATGGACCATTGTGCAATATCTGATCTTAAATAATTTTTATGAAGAAGCATTTATCGCTGCTAATTGTTTTGTTGCTGAGCCATGTTGTAACAATAGCTCAAAAAAAGCATGGCCTCACGATAGTAATTAAAAGTCCGTTAACACCGTCAGTTCGTTTACAGGAGATTGTCAGCATTAAATGGAATGATATCGTTTCAAAATACCCGGGAATAAAGTCTGAAAACTTCAAAGTTTTAGGAAAAGATAATATCGAACTACCATTCCAATTGGAATACAAGGGTTTGCCTGTTATCCAGAATCTTTTAGTCCAGGTTACCATTTCTGCAGGAAAAGTACTAAAGCTGAAAATTGTAGATGGAAAACCCGTTACCTTGACTCCAAAAGTTTTTGGTAGATATGTTCCTGAACGAAAGGATGATTTTGCATGGGAAAATGATAAAGTTGCTTTTAGAATGTATGGTAAAGCGCTAGAGGCTACAAATGAAAATGCATACGGAATTGATGTTTGGGCTAAGCGAACTGATAAACTAATCCTTAATAAGTGGTACAAGTCTGGAGATTATCATGCAGATCATGGTGATGGCCTTGATTATTACAATGTTGGATTCACCCTTGGTGCTGGTGATGTTGCTCCATATGTTGAAGGAAAAATAGCCTTTCCTAAAAACTACAGAAAATGGAAAATACTGGACCAGGGACCTTTACGCTTTAGCTTTCAATTAGAATACGATGAATGGGATGTTGAGGGTACTCTGGTAAAAGTTACTAAACTATTTAGCTTGGATGCAGGTTCTCAGCTTAATAGGGTAGAAGCAACCTTTTCTTTCTCAAATGGCAATGGCTTATTACCAGTGGTCGTAGGTATCGTAAAAAGAAAGGAAAAAGGAACAATATCCTCAATGGTTAATAACAATGGAGTTTTAGGTTATTGGGAGCCAGAGCACGGGCTGGACGGGGTCTTGGGAATAGGCACAATTATGCTTAGTCCTTCAAATAAAAGTATAGAAGCAGAAACGCATTTGCTGCAGGAAACCATGTCTAAAAATGGAGAAGCCGTTATTTATTACACTGGAGCGGCCTGGAATAAAGCAGGAGCTATCAGCACTGCTGAAGAGTGGTTCCGTTATTTGAATTTATATAAAAGCACAATTAATTCTCCGTTAGAGATAAAAATCAATTAATACCATGTCAGTTTTAGATCTCTTCAGTTTAAAAGGAAAAAAAGCATTAGTCACCGGTTGCAAGAGGGGTATAGGGAAGGCGATGGCTGAAGCTTTAGCAGAAGCTGGAGCGGACATAATTGGCGTTTCTGCCAATCTAGAGTTCGAAGGAAGTGAGGTTTCGGTTCAGGTAAATTCACTTGGGAGAAAGTTTTATGCTTATCAATGCAATTTTGGTAATAGACCTGCTTTGCTTTCATTTACGGAATTGCTTTTAAAAGAACATCCAATTATCGATATTTTGGTAAATAATGCTGGGACTATCTTAAGAAAGCCCGCTGTGGATCATCCTGATGCATATTGGGATGAGGTGATTGCAGTCAACCAGACCGCTCCATTTATTTTGGCAAGGGAAATTGGGAAGGGGATGATTGAGCGTGGTAAAGGGAAAATTATCTTTACAGCCTCGCTGCTGACTTTTCAGGGGGGGATTAATGTGCCGGGTTATTCTGCTAGTAAAGGTGCAATTGGACAGCTAACAAAAGCTTTTGCTAATGAATGGGCTGCTAAAGGCATTAATGTTAA
>JACMPF010000275.1 GCA_014377665.1 Pedobacter sp.
ACCAGGTCATTTTCTGATAATGAAACGCCAATCTTCGCTAATTCGTTTTGCAGTGCCAATACCCGATCTGTTTCCTTGATCTTAAGGGTTTCTAATCCGGTAAATTTTAGATTTTTGCCTAGAACAGCGGCGCATACGATTATGGTTTGAGCTAAATCCGGGCAGTCTTTCAAATCCATCACCTCATCAGAAAAATTCTTGGAAGAAGTGCTTATTGATATGCCAGTGGCTGTTGATTCAGTTTTAACCCCGAAATCGACCATGATCTCCCTGATGCGGCTATCTCCTTGCAGACTTTTTTCTTTTAGATGGGGAAGTTTAATTTGCGCTTTATTAGCCAGGGCTGCAATACTATACCAGTAAGAAGCAGCACTCCAGTCTGGCTCTACAGTTAAAATTGCTCTTTTAAACTCCTGTGGCTTAACGCTGATGTTATTCCCCGACCACTGATGAGAAATTCCTGCTTCTGAGAGCATATCCAGAGTCATTTTTATATAGGGTAGGGAAGTCAGCTCACCCTGAATCTCTAGAGTTAAACCTTTGGAAAGGGTAGGTGCGACCATTAATAAAGCTGATATGTATTGGCTGCTGATGTCACCTTTAATTCTTACTGAGTCAGCAGTTTGCTTCAATGGTCCTTTTATAAGGATAGGGGGAAAGCCATTTTGTTCCGAATAAATGATATCTGCGCCAATAGCTTTCAGTGCCTCTGCTAAAATACCAATAGGGCGCTGCTTCATCCTTTCAGACCCGGTAAGCAAGAACATGCCATCTCTTGCGGCTAAAAAAGCCGTCAAAAAGCGCATAGCTGTCCCCGCAGGGCCCACATCAACAGTTTTCTGATTTTGGCTATTTTCCGAAAGCTCTTTTAATATCCGTTTCAAGGTTACCGTATCGGCAGCGTTAGACATATTTTCTACTGCAACTGAACCTTTACTAAGGGCGCTTATTATCAGCGCCCGGTTGCATTCACTCTTTGATCCAGTAAGCGTTATTTCCGCATGGATTTTTTTGTCGCCGGTAAAGGAAACAAGCGCATTCTTCATAACTAATATCTGAGCGGTTTAACTAAGATTGAACTGTATCTGTATGTGCTTCTGCAGCAATACCCTCTTCAACTTTACCGTCGTTCATAATTTCTGTTTGTTTGCGGATTGACTCACTGTGAACAAGTTCTAAGAACTTCTCTGTAAAGTTTAGGTCTAATTTTAAGGCTTTTGCAAAGGATGCTCCCTTTTTACTAATGGCATCCCAACGATTAACCTGAAGAATAGTTACTTGGTTGTCACGTTTGTATTCGCCTATTTTACCAACAATAGCCATACGCTCCGCTAATTTCTGTAATAAAAGGTCATCGATTTTATCAATGTCTTTACGTAGGTCTGCAAGCTTATCGACAAAAACCTCATTTGCCGATTCTGGTTCGCGGATGGTTAAACGATCTGCCAATTCTGCCAAGGCAGCAGGGGTAAGTTGTTGTTTTGCATCAGTCCATGCTACTGAAGGATCTACGTGTGCTTCGATCATTAGACCTTGCATGTCAAGATCCAATGCTTTTTGCGAAATGTAAGGGATCAATTCTCTATTACCACAAATATGACTTGGGTCATTAAGGATTGGTAATTCTGGGCACAAGGTTTTCAACTGGATAGCAAGCTCCCACATTGGCTCATTACGGAAAGATGTTTTTTCGTAAGAAGAGAAACCACGGTGAATAGCGCCTAATTTAGTAATGCCAGCCCCATTGATACGCTCCAAAGCGCCAATCCACAATTGTAAATCAGGGTTTATTGGATTTTTAACCAATACAGGAATGTCAACACCTTTTAAGGCATCAGCAATTTCTTGAACAGTAAAAGGATTCACTGTAGAACGTGCGCCAATCCACAGGATATCTACGCCTGCCGCTAAAGCTTCTTCTACGTGTTTTGCATTCGCAACCTCAACGGCAGTAGGTAAGCCAGTTTCTTCTTTTGCTCTTTTTAACCACTGTAAGCCGATACTTCCAATCCCTTCAAATTCTCCCGGACGGGTACGTGGTTTCCAAATACCTGCTCTTAATACAGATACTTTTCCAGTTGCGGCCAATAAATGAGCTGTAGTTAGCAGTTGTTCCTCAGTTTCTGCACTACAAGGCCCAGAGATGATTAATGGTTCGTTTTTGATGTTTAACCAGGTGCTTAACGGCTGGATGTTTAATTCTAATTTCATTGTTTTGGGGTTTGTATAGTTAATATTTTCGGGGAGTGCTTTAAACGGTATCGTTCTTTTGGTACTCTCCCAGGATGTTAAAATTTGAAGTGTATTTTAATGTTTTTCTGATTGCTTTATCGTATTTCTCTGTGCTTGGCCATTCCAAATCAACATAAAAATAGTATTCGTTTCTTTTGCCGAGAACAGGGAGTGACTGTATCTTAGTTAGGCTAACTTCCTGTTCTGCAAATATGTTTAGCACCATTGCCAGGGAACCTGGTTTGTGCCCTACCTGGAAGCAAATCGATGCTTTGTTTATTTCCTTGCCTTCGTCAGTTCTCTCCTTTTTGAGGATCAGAAAACGTGTGTAATTCTTTTTGTTCGATTCTACGCGACGTTCCAGAACATTAAGACCGTATAATTCTGCTGCAAGACTATTTGCAATTGCCATGGTGTCAGTAAGATTCTCGTCTTTAATACGTTTAGCGCAAGCAGCGGTATCATTACTTTCCACAATATTAATGTGTGGATAGTCGTAGAAGAAATCAACACATTGGCGGATAGCAATAGGATGAGAAGTTACGGTTTTGATGTCTTCAAACTTAACGCCAGGCAGTGCCATTAGATGTAGTTGAATAGCTAAGTAAACCTCGCCTACGACAGAAAAACCATAATCCCTGATGAGCGTGTAGTTTGGTAAAAGACTTCCTGCGATGGAATTCTCAATAGCCATTACAACAAAGTCGGCATCTTTTTGCTCGAGCTTGTCACACGTTTCTTTAAAGGAGTTGCATTCAACAGTTTGTATCTCCTTTCCAAAAAACTTGTATGCCGCCTCTTCGTGGAACGATGCTTTTATACCTTGGATTGCTACTCTTGTTTTTGTTTTCATTTTATTGGTAATCCGTAATGTTGTTTGTGTGGCTAAAACGCAAAAAAGTCCCGGCTTTAGGCCGGGACTTTTTTATACAATTATCTTAGTTGAATATGTGCATATCAGTCCCGGCTCTTACTAAAGTAATAGAAGTAACCAAACCAATATGTAGTGATGTTTTTCAAAGTTTTTCTTTTTGTTTTTCAAATGTACGTACAAAATTTAATTTGTCAATAGTTAATTAAAAAAAATTTAAAATCTTATGCTTTGAACTGTTTGTTGAAATGGTTCAAGCTGTCGAGTATGTCTTGCTTTGTTACTCTGCAATTGTAAGCACAAGAACCAATACTATTTAATAGCGAAAACATTATTTGCCCATCTTCATTTTTTTTATCGCTTTGCATGAATTGAATTAGCTCTTCATGACTTTTTGTTTTGATCTCATATTTAGGATAAAGCCCCAGAAGATAGCTCGTAACTTCGGCAAGTTCTTCTTCTTTTAATGTATTGTTTTTCACAGATAAATACCCCTCACAAATCATTCCTATAGCGATTGCTTCCCCATGGTTTAATGGACTTTTATCGTTAATGAGGGAATAAGTTTCAACAGCATGACCAATCGTATGGCCATAATTAAGGATCTTTCTTAAGCCTCTTTCGTACGGGTCGTTAGTTACTACTTCATTTTTAATCTCAACAGACCTGTAGATAGCGTCTTGGGTCACTTCTTTGTAGTTAGATGATTTCAGCTGATGAAAATAATTTGCATCAGCAATCAGGCCATGCTTAATCATTTCTGCAAAACCAGAAAGTAGTTCTCGTTCCGGCAATGATTTTAAAAACAGTGTCTCGATAAATACGGCCTGAGGTAAGCTAAAAGTACCCACCATGTTCTTCACATTGTCAATATCAATTCCGGTTTTACCACCTACGGAAGCATCTACTTGTGATAATAGAGTGGTAGGAATATTGATAAAATCGATCCCACGTTTGTAAGTTGAAGCCACAAAACCACCCATATCAGTAATAACGCCACCACCAAGGTTGATCATCAAACATTTTCTATCCGCTTCAAAATCTAGAAGTGTTTTCCAGATACCTATACAGAAGTCTATGTTCTTATTTTCTTCTCCAGGGTCTGTTTCGATAAGATCAAACCCCGTGTAATCTCCTAACATCTCCTGGAAAATTGGCAAACATGACTCAGCTGTATTGCGGTCTACGAAAACGAAGACTTTACTATATTTTCCGGAATTTATAATGTCAGTCATTGGGGCCAATCCCGTCTCAAAATAGATAGAATGCCCGGCGCTGTCGAGAGTTTTCATTAAATGACTTTTATTTTCTGACCCATAAAATCTACTACATCACCTACACGTACTTTTAGCCGTTTGCGGTAATCAACTTTGCCATTGTATTTAACAAGTCCATCTTCCACAACAGTTTGTGCCTCGCCGCCGCTTTGTACTGTGCCTGTTGCTTTTAGCAACGCAATAAGCGGTATAAATTCGCCTTCTAATTTGAATTCTGTCATCTTGAAGCAAACTTACAATTATTTATAAACTGTTTTACCACCCCTTGCGGGGGATTGCATATTTTTGCGCAAAAAGAAACTGACTTAATGAAATTGTCTCCTGAGAAAGAACTGAACTTTGAGAATACTGAAATAGCCTTTAAAAGTAAGTCTAACGCTGAATTGAATGCTGTTTATTTGCTATTTAAAATCATCAGCAGTAACTTCCTGACTCGTGTTGGTCCGCCTATAACGAATTTCTTTTTAAATATTGGTTTACCAATTAAGGGAGTAATCAAAGCTACGATCTTCAAGCAATTTTGCGGGGGCGAAACAATCTCAGAATGCGAGCATACAATTGAGCAGTTGGATTTAGTCAAAGTGGGTACCATTTTGGATTACTCTGTAGAAGGGGAGGAAGAAGAGGGCGTTTTCGACTTTACGTGCGAGGAAATCATCAGGACAATTAACAGGGGAGCTGGAGATAAACGGATTCCGATTACTGTATTCAAAGTTACAGGAATTGGCAGGTTTGGTTTATTAGAGAAATTGGATGCTGAGAAGCCGCTATCTACAACAGAGCAGCAGGAGTTCGATAGGGTTAAAAGCCGTTGTGAAAAGATTTGCAGCTCAGCATTTGATAACCAGGTTCCAGTAATGATTGATGCTGAGGAAACCTGGATTCAGGATACCATTGACCATCTTGCCTTTGAAATGATGAGGTTGTTTAATAGGGATGGTATTATCGTTTACAATACCTACCAAATGTATAGACACGATAAATTAGCAGATCTTAAAGCTGATCATGAGATGGCGAGGAAGGAGGGGTTCATTTTGGGAGTGAAAATGGTAAGGGGAGCTTATATGGAAAAGGAGCGAAACCGTGCTGAAGAAATGGGTTATACATCCCCGATTCAGCCTACAAAACAAGCTACTGATGATGATTATGATGAATCTTTGCGGTATTCTGTGAACCATATTAATGATATCGCCTTTGTTTGCGGTACCCACAATGAACACAGCTCCCGATTGCTTACACAACTTCTGAATAAACAAAATATTGACCACAATCACCCACATGTGTATTTTGCACAGCTCCTTGGTATGAGCGATAACTTAAGTTTTAATTTATCTGATAGCGGTTACAATGTAGCAAAATACGTCCCTTATGGGCCTATTAAAGCTGTTATGCCTTATCTTTTTAGAAGGGCACAAGAGAATACCTCGATTGCGGGGCAAACTAGTCGTGAATTGGGATTGATAATTAAAGAGAAGAAAAGACGAAAGTCTTAAATGTTAAACACTGCTACCTCGGCTCTGGAACCAAATCTTACGGGCAGTAGGCTAGTTCCTATTCCCCTGGAAACATACATTCTTGTCGGACCGAAATCATACCATCCCTGAAGATATTTCCCGCTCCCCTGGGGTAAATATGGTACAAAACCAAATAAATTTACTTGTCCGCCATGGGTGTGTCCGGATATAATGGCGGATGCGTTATTTATTGAAGTAAGTTTCTTTACAATCGTTTCAGTGTATTGTGGACAATGGTTCAAGATAATGTGGCAATCACTGGTTTTAAAGTGCTTCAGTGCATCAGTAATATTTGCATTACCTCCTACAAGGTCATCAATCCCAGTAATCATTGCCGTTTTATTGCCAAATTTGTATTGCTTTCCTTCATTTATTAGCAGGTCTGTATTGTTCGCAGCGTAAATTGACCTTAGGTTCTCAAGATTTATACCACTCCAATACTCCCAATTCCCAAGAATAGCGACTTTCTTTAAATCGAAACTAATTAGTTTGAGGAACTCCTCTAAAACAGGGAGCTTATTTGCATCATCTATCGCATCCCCCGTGAGAAAAATTAAGTCAGGCCTTAGCTGATTGACGTCTTCAGCTAAGCGTCGCAGCTGTCTATTAACCGATTTCAAATGGAGGTCTGATATTTGAATAAACTTTAAGCCAACTTTATTGGAGGAGGAAGATTTCAGTGAAAACTCGTTTTTTTGGATAAAGGCCTTTTCAAACCAAAAAGCATCCGCTAATAAAAGGGCAAGGGTAGCTCCTATTCCTGTTGTTAAAAACCTGCGTCTTGTCCATGCCATCGGGATGCAAGATAAAAAAACTATTGGCAAGCATCAAGATCTCTAGTAAGCGCTTTCCCTGAAACTGATAATTTGATTTACTATCAAATAGAATATAGGATTTACAGTTTCTGTTGGACAAACCATTCCACATACTGTGGTAAACAGGTACCAGCATAATAAGGCAAATTCATTAACAAATATGGTTTTTGATCTGGCGTCACAGCTTTTTCAACATTGAAAGTACCTGCATACATACGTATAGCATAAGGGTGATCTGCTGCATCAATGAACTGATGAAGTGATTTCAAACTCCCTTTGCTTCCTGATTTTATTTCTATGGGAATAACCAAATTCTGATAGGAATAAAGTATGTCAACTTCTGCATTTGATTGAGATTTTTCCCTTACCCAAAAATTAGGTTTATGTGCTGAAATACTTTGAAGAGATATAAGCTCCTGTGTTACCAAATGAGGTATAACAGCACCTTTGTAAGCACTATTCAAATCACTCATAGCTAACATTTCTAATTGGATGCCAAGAGCGTAATTGACTAAACCAGTATCTAGAAATTGTAAACGTGGTGACTTCTTTAAATCAGGCTTTAAAGGGGGCTTCAAGTCTGTTGTAGGATAAATCAACCGTATTATTTTTGCGTCATCAAGTGTTCTGAATGCTTCTCCTACCTCCCTTGATCGATAGTTGGAATTACCAAAACCCTGAAACTTGACACGTTCATCGAGATGAAGTGGAGCAGTATCCATCAGATGTTTAATAATCTTCCTTTCCGTATCATTAGATGTATATTTCTCTACATCATTTTTATAAGTCCCCCAAATACTTTCATATGTTCTTGGTAAGTCCGAAAGGTTCTTTTGCTGAATATCCACTTTTATCACTTCTGGCATTCCACCAATAATTGCATAACGATGAAAAGCATCCATTAACAACTTATGAGCAACTGGCTTTATTGGAACTAACTGCAAATATTCTAATAAATTCTGTTTATCTATGGCTTCCAAATATTCCTGGAAATTTAATGGATGGAGATATAGAAACTCTACTCTACCCACTGGAAAGCTTTGCACCTTTTGCATCGCAAACTCTAAAAGAGAGCCAGCACTGATCACATGAAGCTCTGGCAATTCTTCATAAAAATAACGCAATAACTGGATGGCTTTAGGACTTTCTTGAATTTCATCAATAAAAAGAAGCGTATTTGACATTGCAGAAGAAGGAATACCGTGAGCTAAAAGTAATGCTTCTAAAATCGTTTGGACATCGTCGAAATTTTCAAAATAATGCCGATCACCAGGTTTTTCCAGATTTAGTATAATTTCATGCTTATATGTCCTAGAAAAATCACGAATCAATGTCGTTTTCCCAACCTGACGTGCACCTCTAATGATGAGAGGCTTACGGCTGTCACTTAATTTCCACTTATTAAGGTAATTTTCAACGTTTAACCAACCCAAATTTACTTATATTTTGTAACAAAACAAACCCAGATTAAACTACATTTTGTAACAAAACAAGCCCAATTAAACTCCGTTACGTATTGTATACATTTTTAGGTAAGAATTAATAAAACTCTAGCTAACTAAATTAGTGTTTTAACATAAAAAAGCCGTTCTTCTTATCGAAAAACGGCTTCCTGTTTGTGGGCCATGATGGGCTCGAACCATCGACCAAAAGATTATGAGTCTTCTACTCTAACCAACTGAGCTAATGGCCCTGAAAAATCTATTAGATTTTGCGAGTGCAATGTTACATATTTGTATCGAATTATGGAAACAGTTTCAGTACAAAAAATAAAAAACATTATTTTCGATTATGGCAATGTCATCTTCGAAATAGACTTCAAAAAAGCTCAAAATGCTCTTTCACAATTAGGTATCCCAAACATCGAATCATTCTTCGGTCATAAGGGCCATGATGAACTATTTTCAAAGCTGGAAACCGGTGCGATAACTCCCGCAGAGTTTAGATCAGGGATTAGAGATGCTGCCAGTAATGAGGCGCTCAGTGATGAAGAGATAGATGATGCTTGGAATAGCATCTTCGTAGGCGTACCACCTACAGTGCATGATACGCTTTTAGAAATGAAAAGTAAATACCGCACCTTTCTCTTGAGTAATACGAATGAAATTCACTACAATTATTTTTTGGATTACTTAAAAAGAGAATATTCAATTGAAAACAATGATCATCTTTTTGAGAAGACTTACTATTCACAACTTATGTTTTTGAGAAAGCCCCATGTAGAAATTTTTCAACGAGTTTTGATGGAGAACAATCTTGTGGCAGAGGAGACACTTTTTATTGACGATAGTTCTCAACACCTCGTAGGAGCAGCACATGCGGGTATGCATACTTTATTAATGGACAAAAAGCCCGCAGAACTTAGACAGTTTCTTATAGACCATAAACTGCTTTAACAACAAAGAACATGAAACGTATATATTCTATTTTTCTGCTGGTCTTGCCCTTCATATGGTTAACAAGTGGAGAAACCTCCCTGAAGCCTTTAGTTAAGGCAGCCAGACAATTTTCTAATCCCATACTTCCTTCGGGCGCTGATCCATGGAGTATTTATAAAGATGGATTTTATTATTACACAAATAGTACTGGAAACCGGCTAGAAATATGGAAGACTAAAAACCTGGTAGACCTCAAAACTGCAGAACGTAAGGTGATCTGGAGACCGCCTTCTGGAACAAATTACTCCAAAGAGATTTGGGCACCAGAGTTACACTTTCTTAACGGCAAATGGTATATGTATTTCGCAGCCGATAATGGCGATAATCAAAATCACAGGATGTATGTCGTAGAAAACGTATCAGCAGATCCAATGAAAGGCGAATGGGTATTTAAGGGAAAGGTAGGAGATAAGTCGGACAAATGGGCTATCGACGGTACCGTTTTCGAACATAAGGAGCAGCTCTATATGTTATGGTCAGGTTGGGAAGGGGATAAAAATGGTCAGCAAAACATTTATATAGCAAAGATGTCTAATCCCTGGACCATATCGAGTGAACGCCGGCTGCTATCTGAGCCCGAGCTTGATTGGGAAAAAGTGGGATCATTCAAAGACCCTTACGTAAGCGTAAATGAAGGCCCACAGATACTAATTAACAAATCTAAAATCTTTCTTATTTATTCGGCAAGTGGTTGCTGGACAGATTCCTATAACTTGGGTATGCTTACTTTCAATGGTAAAAACGATCTTTTAGATCCAAAGGCTTGGGTTAAAAGCAAAACATCCGTTTTTAGTAAGTCTGAGCAAAATGGCGTTTATGCGCCAGGTCATAATTCATTTTTTAAGTCAACAGACGGTAAAGAGGATTGGATATTATATCATGCGAATGATAATCCAGGACAAGGCTGCGGCAATTTGAGATCTCCCAGAGCTCAGAGATTCACTTGGAATAAAGATGGATCACCAAACTTTGGATTACCGTTAGGGTTAAAACAACAGCTTAAGGCCCCTGATTAGTTATAAAATAAAGTATTTTTTCAGCAATTCTTCTAGCTCATTTGGAATTAATGGCTTTCTTAATAGTTTAATTACATCAGGATTAGCCTCTGTCCTTTTGATATCTCCAAAATCAAGAGTAGAAGAAAGAATAGCAATAACACATTTTTCTTTGAGCTTTTTTGGGAATTTTTTATATTCCTTAAGGAATTCGAAGCCATCCATATCGGGCATTTGAATGTCTAGTAAGATGAAATCAGGCAATTCATCAAGTTGATCAATATTGTTGCTGAGATAAGATAAACCCTCTTCAGCAGAATGGCAAAGTACAATCTCCTCAAAAAGTCCAGACAAATGGATAACCTTTGAATTGATTTTTAAATCAATGGCATTGTCATCAATTAACAATACTTTTCGTCGCTTATTTGACATTAGGGATTGTAATCTTAAATGTGGTACCTTCTAATGAATTGGATTTAACAGAGATTTTACCGTCTATTTTATTTAAAGCCTCTTTAACAATGAATAGACCAAGGCCACTACCCTGATTAGTCTTGATCTTAAAAAATTGGGTAAAGATCTTCTCCAGATGTTCATTCAAAATACCCATTCCATTATCAGTGATTGTGATTTCGGCTTCCGTCGACCTGACCTGAATTTCAATGTCAACCTTTTTATTTATTGAATCTTCTTTCTGATATTTTATAGCGTTTGAAATTAGATTGCCTAATATTACCTCAATACGGAATGCATCGCCATAAAATGGAATATCTTGTTTTATGTCTGTATGAAAGCAAGTTTCCTTATCAGTGAAAGAATATAAGTCAATTAAAGAGGGTATGAGTGCTTTGAAATCTATTGAAGTATGCGTGGAAATCTCTTTGCTATTTTTATAGTATTGAAGAGTCTTCTGAACATAATAATCAAGTTTATTTGAACAGGTTTCAATCAAGCTCCAATATTCTCCACTAGATTCGAATAAACCTTCCATCTTAACTAAATTAACTATGCCCATAGCGGAAACTAAAGGGGCACGTAGTTCGTGAGATATACTATATATAAACCTGTTTAATTCGTCGTTGGTCTTTTCAAGTTCTGCTATTTTGTTTCTGAGGTCAATCTTAGTTTTATATGCATCATAAGCATTCTTAATTGAATTATGAAGCTCAAGATCATTCCATGGCTTAGTTATATATCTGTAAATATCACCATGATTGATGGCATCGGCTAAAGCTTCTATATCAGTGTACCCGGTTAA
>JACMPF010000053.1 GCA_014377665.1 Pedobacter sp.
AGTTGAATACAAAATTGATCTGCCAAAAAGCAAAGGCACGGTATTGTGCATTAGCCATAAAACCTTGGGTGTTGGATCAAATAGCTGCGGTCCCCGACCGTTGGAACAATATCAGGTATATGCAAAACCAACAACCTTTAGTTACCAGATAACCTTAACTGGTAAAAAATAAAAGTTACCGGCGCTGCCGCCAACTTTTATTTTCTTCTTGTACTTTTGATGGAGTTCAGTTATAGTGTTGCATGGAACTCTGCTGTTCCTAATTTGCCACCACCAGATACTTGCAGCCGCTACGAGCAGAACTACTATTAAAATGATTTCAGTGCTGTATTTTTTGCCGGTGTTTACGGAAGCTCTGTTTTATAGATATTTTTTCTATTTTTCATATCTATCAAAATAGATTCAGCGAATCTACTTTGATGTTTTTCGGCTTGAGAGATTAGGATTGTAAATAAAAATGTAAACTTTGTAAATAGAAACTTAACACTATGCTTGATAGCCAAAATCTCCTATCCGGGAAAGGCAAGTACCTTGTTGGATCAATACTGCTTTTGTTTATTTCTGCAATCTGCGTAGCTTCAGCATAACTGATAGCGACGATTTTGCTATTGCAAGAAGGGAAGTCTTACTCCGCAGGATCGGACATGAATTACTTTTACAGTCGGGCGACAGTATATCAAGGGTTCTACCGGTAAAGAAGATTGCTATTAGTGAGTATCAGATCAGTTTTGAGAATGAGCTTACTTTTCAAGCAGATTCCCTGGTGAATACTACTCAGCGTCTTTTAGCAAAAGACCTGCTCGCACGTGATTACGTTGTTAATGTTCTGAACATTGGCAAGTCCGGTGTAGCCTATGGATATGCTATATCAGAAAATAAAAGGGATGATATTGTTGCTTGTATAGGAAGAAAGCAACCTAGAGCTCGTTACGTTATCACCATTAAATTTAAACCGACGGGCATAAATACAATAAAGAATGAAGTTCTGCTAGGCGGTTTGCCTTTTTTAGCATTTGTTGGGTTTATTTTTTTGAGATCTGTTAAGCCGCGTAAATCGCCACCTGACGCTCCGAATACTAACATCTTCGCTTTGGGCTCAGCGTTGTTTGACGCAAAGAACCGTAAGCTCATTATAAATGGAAATCCAATAGACTTGACCGGAACTGAAACACGTGTGCTTATCATATTCGCCTTATCTCCTAACGAGACTATAGAGAGAAATAGGCTGCAAAAAGAGATATGGGAAGATGAAGGTGTTATTGTCGGGCGCAGTCTGGATATGTTCATATCAAAACTTAGAAAAAAACTGGAATTTGACCCCAATAGCAATATTGTTGTTGTGCGTGGCAAAGGCTATAAGCTTGAGATTATCTCATAGGAAGAGGCTCCCTACAATTACTTTTTTAATGGCGGATAAATTAACAACTAAATTGATTCGAAGCATTGTGTTTGGAAAATATAATTATCCAGTTTTACCGACCTACACGGTTACAATTAAATGAAGGTATTCATGTAACGCATTATCATTATTTCGAAGTTTTATATCAGCAATTTTTTAGGGAACCTTCGTTTTTTAATACAAATTCCGATCATTTTTACATGCCTATATTAAGTAGACTCACAGCTTCTTTTCGTGCACATCCATTTTCTTACCGTCAAAGCTAAATGTACCAGAAATAACTTTTAAGGTTAATTTTGTGATCCTGAATTTGACGAAGAAAGACCAATTTGGAATCAAAATTCTTCAATTTGTGGATCCACAGTCTTGGAATACCATCCGACAATTACTCCATCAATTTTCATAGCCGCCGAGTATATTAACGTATATCTAAAATATCCCCTGGTTTGCAGTTTAATTGACGACAAATAGCCTCTAATGTATTAAAACGAATTCCCTTCACCTTTCCTGTTTTTAAAAGGGATAAATTAGTCATTGAAATACCCACTTTCTCAGCAAGTTCAGTCAAAGAAATCTTGCTTTTTGCCATCTCTATATCAAGGTTTACAATAATTGCCACTATACAAATCCCTCGTTTTCTTTTTTAAGTTCCAATCCAGAATTGAATATTTCGGCTACTATATAAAAAATTATAGCTATCAACAAAACTTCAAAGTTTAACACTGGATCAACTGAAAATTTAATAGGTTTTGAAAAATTGGCGTTTAAAATCTGAAGCTCAAACAGATATAATATAATTTGAACTGGTAGAATCAAAGCAATAAAAAACGCGATACGCTTGAGCGTAATAACATTTTCAAACGTGAAAGGAACTCCCTTATGAAGACTTGAGAAAAGCTTTCGTAGATGATAAATAATCGAAAATATTAGGCACTCGATAGCAAAGAGTAAAAAAATTGAAGATGATTTAACAAGAAGCGTGTTTTTAATTTTTAGTCCTAAGGTTGCGGTTGATGTTCTCAATATTACATCCTTAACTTCATCTGTGTTTAAATCAATTTTTTCTGAAAAATCATATTGTGGAATATGCACAGTAGTATTCCAATCTGCGTAAGTGTTAAATGCGAATTCGTAGAATAGCATACTTCCAGCTATTGTAGCTAACACAATATTGAAATACCAACCTACATCTAAAATGACTTTAATCACTCGGATAACACGTCTACTCTTTCTCATATCTATAAATTATGATCCAAATCTACAACTTACACCACAACAAATCAAAAGCATATTTATGTTTTACATAAAAAATTATATGTTAAACATAAAAGATAAGACGCATAGGGTTGCACTACGCCGAAGCGTTGACGTCATTCCGGAGTCTACATGTTTAAAACTGGAATGGGGTAATGTGATAGGTTAGATGATTGACATGGACAGCTTTCACCTCGTATCTAATTAATTGCAATTGTTTGGGAAAGCTGATCTTCTGTCTAACGGAACAATTTGGTTCGTTTAGTAACGATAGTTGTTTCTCTTTGGAATACTTGATGCATAAGATTTTCAGTAAAAATTAGTAGGGGATACCGTCGTTTTTCGAGAAGCTAATAGATAGCAGCAAAATACTGTTGAAGAATTTTTGCAATTTATCAATAAAGTTCACAGTTATTCGTTACATGAAACTATTACAGATTGGTCATTACACAAAGCTGCATACATGGCAATATTTTTTTGTAATCAGTCGATAGTAATGCAGGAAAGTCCCATGTTATCAATTATACTAGATAACTATTTAAATTCAATACCTTTTAAAAGACTTGTTACTGCTGTTGCAGGCCTGCCGAAGACTCATCTGGAATGTCTCTCTGGCATATCCAACAAGCTCCTGTTTTTCGGCAGGCCCCAAAGCTTTTTTTCAATCACATCTTTAAGAACAGTAATTTGAAATGTCTGTTCAGCTACAATCTTTTTGTATTGTACCAGCTCCTTCTCAAGGTCTTTCAGTTGCTTAACCTGGGAAACCTCCATCCCAGAATACTTGCTTTTCCATTTGTAAAATGTCCCCTGACTAATGCAATGCTCGCGGCAGATATCCGAAACTGATTTCCCTGATTCCTGTGAAGACAAAATTTTGATGATTTGTGGATCACTAAAATTGCTTTTTTTCATTACCCTAAATTTATTAAATACTACACTTATTTCTGTAGCTGTTTTTAGGGAAGATTACACATCAGCATTTGTCCATAATTTCGCTCGAAACGGGTGCTTCTTATGTCAGCATTGGAACTTATTTACCCCGTGTGCTATATTTGCAGTTATAAATATTGAATATGCTTTCAGAGGAAAAAGTAAAACGTTATTTGCAGCAATTTCAGCTGACGCTCCCTGAGTTGATGATGATCTTGGACACTGCCAGGGTAAAAGAGCTGGCTGCTGATGAAGTGTACATTCAGCAGGGGAGTACTTTCCGGAAGCTCGCTTACATTCAAAAAGGGTTGGTGCGCGCTTACCTGTTAAAAGAAAATGGAGAAGAGGTTACCGTGCTGCTTAGATGGGAGGACCAGTTTTTTAATTCTTACGATGCGGTGTTCCTGGGCCAGCCGTCCAGGTTTACTTACAAGGCGATGGAACCTACAGTGATCTTGGAAGCTGATTATGATACTTTTATGGAACTGGTAAATTCCAGCCCTAAGTTCAGTAAGGCAAAGGATTTTTTTATGACTAGAATGCTGGCTGAAATGCTCCAGCGGATAGAGTCTTTTGTGCTTCTTAACCCTCAGGAGCGTTACCAGAAACTGATTAATGAAAAACCCGACATCGTGCAGCGCTGTCCGGATAAATACATTGCCACTCTGCTGGGCATTACTCCTGTATCGCTAAGTCGCATACGTAAAAGACTGGCCTCAAAGGGATCTCATTAATTAACTTTTGTTAATTCCATTAAAGGCCCGGCAATGTAACTTTGATGGAAAGAAGACATGATGGAAAATTTTATTGAAAGTGCATTTGGGATTTTTTTTATTTCGACACTCCGGTATTTTATCATCGCCGGGTTGGTATTTTTTTTATTTTACAAGGTGATGCTGGGGAAATTTTCAAATGCGAAAATCCAGGCAAAACATGCCGGTTCGAAAGATTTCATTCATGAAGTTCTGCATTCTATACAAAGTACCGGGGTGATGTCGCTAATTGCGGCTGTTGTACTG
The DNA here is from genome assembly GCA_014377665.1 of Pedobacter sp. Classification (GTDB taxonomy): domain Bacteria; phylum Bacteroidota; class Bacteroidia; order Sphingobacteriales; family Sphingobacteriaceae; genus Pedobacter. Next base: position 4,606 of record JACMPF010000053.1, read on the forward strand.
TTCACTCCGCTAAGATCTTACACCAAAGTTTATGCAGATATTGAACGCTTTGGCATTTGGTACATGGTTTTATCTGTGTTTCTGGCGCTGGTTGTTCACGATACTTATTTCTATTGGATGCACCGTTTGCTGCATCATCCCAGGCTATTCAAATACGCACATTTAACCCATCACAAGTCTACCAACCCTTCACCCTGGACTAGCTATTCTTTTCATATCATTGAGGCTGCCGTAGAGGGTGCGGTGTTAATTGTATTAGTCTTAGTGCTTCCAATGCACAGGTTTGCTATAATGGGTTTTGTGCTGCTTGGATTTATGATTAATGTTTACGGGCATTTAGGTTACGAAATAATGCCAAAATGGTTCAGGGGCTCGATCTTGTTCCGATGGATCAACACTTCGATTTACCATAACCTTCATCACAGCAAATTTAAGGGAAATTATGGTTTATACTTTCGGTTCTGGGACAGGTTGATGGGTACCGAAACCCCAAATTACGTTAAAGAATACGACAGGATCCAAAATCAGCGATTTTTATAGTCAGTTTTTGAATTGTCGCATCCTGAAATTACTTGCCGTTTTGTCCGATCAGGTCTGACAACGGCCCGGAGTTTATATCAGTAGCGCTGTTAGGCTTGTGTGCAATAAATGGTATAAGCTCTCTTGTAACCGCTGCAGCGGTCATAAGCGAGCATCAACTGGGCCTATCACCATACCATTTCCCATCTATCACTATTTTAATATAAATACGTCAATGAACTTCTCGTCCCGCTTCGCAGAAGGCAAATATATATTTATACAAAAATACCTATATAGATGCCTAACAACTAATTATCTACGAAAATGTCCGCGAATGTCCGCCGTTTGTGCAAAATGTCCGGTATTATGTCGGCGAAACTCTTCGTACTTTTCGATAAATCCGAAAATACTGGACTCTAGATGACAGGCTGAACGACCGATTTGCTTTAAGATACAAACTCATTCTGGATCGGAGCTCAGAGGTATCTCCTTGGTTACTCCTTGCGATATTAGAGCGTAAAGGCCGCCCTTATCCCAACGAAAGTGCTCTGAGTGTGCTTTGAGTGCTATGGTTGTTACGAGGGCAATCCTAACTTTATGTCAAGTATTGCCAAGCAATTTGTATAAGCTTAAATAGTTTGCATAACGATTCTAAATAGGTGGCACAGAGGAGGAAGGGCTCTTGGGAAGTAACCGTCTGGCTGGGACGCTCGCTTTGCTTTCTAAGCTTATGGTTTTTCGTTGACGATGCTTGCTATATCGCTAAATGTCTGATTCCGATTATTTAGGTCCTTTTCCGATGGTACAGCCTTTCTGCCACCAAGCCTGGTAAATACATGCAAATTAGATGAGATCATGCTGACATTAATCGCATTACCCTCGAAAGTTTTTAACCCTTTATAAATTAAAACAGCGCTAACGGCATCCGCTACATTATCTTTGTCTGATTTATAGATGTTCAGGGTACAGTTCTGAGGGAGTTTAAAGCCCTTTTCTAGGTCTTTTCTCACTTTTCCTATCACATTTTTCAATTCTTTCAATGTCTCGTATGGGCGGTAATGGTAGTAGTATTTCTCCTCGCCTGCGGTATTCTCTACTGATGTGTAGCCGATTATTGGACCTAAGACGCCAACGAGAGATAAAGTTTTTTCGGCAGGTATAATAATTGGATCAATTAAAAAAATATGACTTGGTTTAATATGCGCTTTGAAATATCCACTTGCCAGCATTTCTAAAATCAATGTGCAACCCGTAGATGAACCTGCAAAGCTGATGTTGGTGTAGCCCTGTTTCTCCAGCGTCTCAAATTCATTTATTATAGGCTGTCTCCAATCCTCCCAGGAAGAATCCTTAAAAGTTTGATACGCCCTACCATGACCACCAAGTAATACCTGAGAAATACTAAAGTCTGTTCTTGAACCTGCCCAGGTGCGAAATTCATCCCATTCAAATGTAGTAGCACCATATCCGTGAATCGCAATGATTACTGATTTCCCTTTCTCTACCGCATTTGGTTGAGGTTTAGAAATCGAAACCAAATATTTAGCTGGCATGTAGATCGACTGATCAAAGAAAAAACCACTATCTAAAGTTGAATCTTCAATTATCGGATTTTTACCGCAGGATACTAAGGTAGCCGTCAAGATGAGAATGAGTATCAGCTTTTTCATTTAGTAGAAAGTTTAGATAGGTTCCAAGTGATGCTTGTTTGATAAAATACCGGATATAAAGTGCCGGGACCGGAGTCTCCGCTGCCAGTTATGGCATTATATCCTATAGATAGGCTTAGTTTTAAAGGAATCTTAAATGTGTAGGCAAGTCCTGCATCGGCGGCTAATATGGCCGATGAATTTGGTAAATTGTCAAATACAGCTTCTTCATAATTTGCAGCAAAATATCCAATGCTACCACGTAAAAATGGTTTAAGGGCTTTTTCTGGTAAAAAGAAATAGGTTCCAGATGCAACTAAATTGTCTTGCTTAATCGCATTTGAGCTTAGTGCTGAACCCAGTTTACTCGTGTAGTAGCTTGCTCCTATAGCCCATCTGCGGGTTAGGTAGTACTGGGCGGTAATTCCGTTCTCATAATATAGGTCAACTGTCTTTTGGAACCGAAATCCGATATCGATGGTATGCAACTGGCCAAATGACTTTTTGGTAGTTAAGATTAGGAAGCAAACTAGAAAAAGGAGAATTATTCTTTTCATGCTGTACAATACACTTTATTTTAAGCAAGTTATGTAATTGATACTTAATAAAGTAAATAGTCTCCAGTTTTTTATAAAAATAAATTGGTGTTGCAGGTTCCTGTTGATGAGGCTTCCGTTTAGCGAAAGGGTTTTAAAATAGGTATGCAACCTGCAAAACGAGTTGGATGCATGTAATAAATAGAAATTTTGTTTGACTGGGTGGATGCTCATGCATATATTGTGGAATTGAAATGATGCTAAGCAAAATTATTTATTCTCAAAGTGTATGACCTATATTCAAACTAGAATGACTTCTGTGGCGCTACTATCTCTATGCATATTGTCCTCGTTGTTTGCTAAAGCTTTACCTATTAGAGATACCACGATAACCGTCAAGATAGATTTGAAGAAGAAGGCTCAGGTTATTGATAATTTTGGTTCTTCAGGTTGTTGGTTCTCAGAGGGAATAGGTAAATATTGGCCTAAAGAAAAAAGTGAGAAAATTGCTGAATTACTTTTTAGTAAGAAATTGGATGCCGCGGGACAACCTCAGGGAATTGGCTTATCTGCTTGGCGATTCAATATAGGTGCTGGCACGATGGAGCAGGGCGATAGCAGCGGCATCAAAGATTTTAGAAAAAGATCTGATTCGTTTTTGAATGCTGATGGTACTTACGACTGGAATAAACAGGCAGGACATCGCTTTTTTTTAACAAAGGCAAAAGACTATGGCGTAGAAAACCTGATCGCTTTTTCAAATTCTCCTCCGGTAATTTTTACAAAGAATGGTTTAGGTTTTAAGACGGAAAAGGATTATAGATCAAATCTTCGTGAGGATTCCTATTTAGCATATGCAAATTTTTTAAGCACCGTGATAAAGCATTTTGATCAACAGGGTCTACATTTCAAATATGTGAGTCCTGTAAATGAGCCTCAATGGGATTGGTCGCGAAAATATATGCAGGCTGACCAGGAAGGAAGTCCTTGGAATAATGAGGAGATTTATAATATTGTGAAGGCCCTAAATTCATCTTTGAAGGACAGAAAACTAACCAGTAAAATTTTAGTCTCAGAAGCCGGAGCTTTGAATTATTTGTATGGAGGTTCTGGCGGGTCTTCAAGGCAGATTCAAAACTTCTTCGATCCTAAGAGTAAAATGTACATTGGTAAATTTGCTCATGTTCCAGGGATCATAGCTGGTCACAGCTATTTTACAGAAGCAAACGACCATATTTTGGTGGAAACCAGGAAGCAATTGGCAGATACAGTTAAGGCTTTTGGCCTAGCTTATTGGCAATCGGAATATTCAATGTTGGCAGATGGCTTCAAAGATGGCCAGAAAGGGCCGAGAACTACTATGGATTGCGCTTTGTTTTTATCAAAGGTTATTCACACCGATCTAACTGTAGGTAATGCTACTGCATGGCAGTTTTGGAATGCTTATGAACCTGGGCCTGCTAATTTTAACACAAGGTATTATTTGATCGCTCTTGAGCCCGAAGCAGATTTTAAAAGCGGGAATTTTAGTGTTACTAAAAATCTATGGGCGCTTGGGCATTACAGTAGGTTTATCCGACCCGGAATGATTAGAATTATTACTGAATTAGAGGCTGACAAGACTTCCAATATGGTCAAAAACTTAATGGTTTCTTCCTACTTAGATAGGGACAATAAATTGGTGTTAGTTGCTATTAATTATGGTCCAGCTGGGATAGACCTGCAATTGGAGCTAAAAAATGCAAAGAAAAAATACCGTATATTGTCCAGATATCTAACCACTGCTGACGAGGATATGAATATGAAGCCTGAGTTCTCAAAAGGGCTGGAAAATGTGATATCACTACCATCTCGTTCCATCTCTACAATAGTGATGGAGTAATGATTTTTAAAACTCAATTACAAAACTTCAACAGGGATTGTTAACTTACCTGCCTGCGCTTACAATATAAAATTGAATCTATTAATGCCAAAACCTGATTTACCATCTAGTGAAAATCCGCCAGTAAAAAAGGAGAGCTTTTGGTTTGAGCTCATTGGAAGTCCGGCAGCTTTTTCGTTGGAAAGTCGAATCTTTCATTCTATCAGCGTCAGTTTAGTTTTTCTCAGTTGGTTCTATACGCTATATAACTTATATGCCGGGCTATATGTAGGCTCGCTTTCTGCTTTTCTAATCAGCTTATTGTTTTTATACCAATATTACCAATCCAGATATCGCGCAATAGCTCACAACAACATTGTCTTCGGTCTGGTGGGTTTACTTATTTTTGGTCTCAATTACTTCAGCAATTCTGGTATAGACGGCTCGACTGATTTGATTTGGCCCACCTATCTGTTACTTGTCTTTGCAATTACGCCATATCGCCAGCACCTGTTATGGCTGGCGGTTTATCTGCTTACCTTTTTCCTATTACACCTTGTTGAGTTTTACTATCCCTCTTTAATACAACATCCTTTTAAAGCAGGAAAAGGGCAGTTCATCGACCGCGTCACTGCTTTTCCAATTCCAGCGATTTCAATTTACATCATCATTAAATTTCTTAGAAGGAGTTACGATAAGGAGCGTAGTGCTGCAGATGAGAGGGCGGTGGCATTGGAACAGAGCAATATTGAAAAAAACCGCTTAATGTCTATTATTTCCCACGATCTTCGTAGCCCGTTAATGAATGTTCAAGGATATCTTCAATTACTTAATGGAAATGATTTGGAAGAATCAGAAAGGGTTATGATGCAAAAGGCTCTGCTAGCATCAACAAACAACGCCATGGAAATGCTCTCCAATTTGCTTCATTGGTCTAAATCTCAAATGGAAGGCGCTAACGTTTATCTTTTAGAGTTGAATCTGGCAGATTCTTTATTCAGTACCATAGAAATGGAGCAGGCAAATGCATTGAAAAAAGGTATTTCACTTGTTTGCAATATTCCAAGAGAGATTGTCATTGTTGCTGATCTTGATATGCTTCAAATAGTGGTACGTAACCTAATTAGTAACGCAGTTAAATTCACTGCAGAAGGAGGAATGGTCACTATAGATGCTGCAAAAGTGAAGGACGAATGTAAAATCACTATTGCCGACAATGGAAATGGAATTTCTGAAGAAAAGCAGCGAATAATTTTTTCTATGAAGGCTGAGCCTTCGTTAGGAACAAATAATGAAAGAGGAGTTGGTTTAGGTTTAGTATTATGCAAGGAGTTTATAGAACGGCAGAAGGGAAGAATAAGCTTTGAGAGTCAGCAAGGAAAGGGTTCAAATTTCTTCGTCTTTTTACCTTTAAAACCCTAATCTGCGTCAACACGGAAATTTTTTCCACCAAATTTGGAAAGATTATAATTGAGATTCAACGTGAAAACCCGGGTCTGTTGCCTATTCCTACTGTCTATAATAGTGTTTCCTGATACTGTTCTAGAAAGGTTATTCCCCTGCCCAAGAATATCATTGGCATTGATGCTCAACCTCAGGGATTTTGACTTTAGAAAGCTTTTTTCCAGGCCTCCACTTAAAATAAAGGGATTTGCATTAGGAAGAGAATAACCGTAGTACATACTTTTGCTACCATAGAAATTAATATAATAGGATTTCCTGATCGTTATGCGACCAGAAAAGTTCAGGTTGACATTGGTAACATCTTGAATCGATTGTGCTCCAGTACCATCATTATGATTTTTATTATAATTTATTCCACCATTAAGGTTTAGCGCTTTGAGTTGAAGTCGGCTATCTAAAGATCCTCCAAAAGTTTTTGTTCTAAAAAACGCTGGCGCCCCAATCTGGCCGATTCCGATAGGTTGATATTCTGAATATCTGTATAAGTTATTTGCATTGTTATTACTAGTTACTGAATAGTTAACTTCAGCGTTAACCGACATTTTATTGTATGTGAGGTTACTGCCCAATCTTTGAGAAAAATTCAGACCCTTTCCGAAAGCTTTTTGATTATTGAAAATTATTGCTCTGTTTGAGAACCCCACGGAACCTGAATAGCGAATTGCGCTTTTGTTTTTTGAAATGGGAATATGGAGGTTATAATTGCTGTTAACCTGATAGTTCCCATTCACATTTTCGTAACGGGTAATTTGCTTCAAACTGTTAAGCGTATCAGGTATTAATGTCACATTTTCTACGATCTCTCTTTGTACTGCAGATCCGTTAATGCTTACCTGCAGAGATCTGCCTGTTTTAATGTGGGAATAATTGAAGTTTGCATTCAGATTATGACTGAATGAAGGTTTCAAGTCAGGATTGCCAACTATTATGTTTTGCAGGCTCTGGGCATTACGAATAGGTTGTATCTGATTAATCGTTGGGTTTCTATTTGAACCCTGGTAGTTCATGGAAACCATTTTGCTTTCGCTCAATGTTTTACTGAAGTTTAATGTTGGAGTATAGTTAAATGTATTGTTGTATGTAGTCCGCTGTAATTTCAGATCGCGATTAGAAAGTATATTTGGACTGGCATTTAAACCAAAATTATATCTCTTTTTCTTTGAATTGTAGTTATAATTTAAACTTGCTACTTGATTTAATGAAGTGCTATTGAAGGAAGTACTTAGGGAATCGACAAAAAAAACTTTGTTGCTGGTATTATCGAACACAAATGTAGCCACTAGAGTTCTAGATTTTGATGCTGAGGCATTGTAGCCAATATTTATGCTTTGTCTGCCCAGTGTATCTTTAGGTTTCTTCAACCCAATACTGTAATTAAAACCAATAAGAATATTCTCTTGGCCATTCCTGCTATTTAATTCCCTGTTTAATAATGAATCTTTTTGCAGAATGCCGGTGCTTTTGTCATAGTAAAGAGTATTTGTTCTAATATTCTGGTCGCTGTTTGATTTAGAGGTCGAGAATGAAAATCTGCCGGAGAAAGAATTGTTTGAGTTTATCAATTTTTTAGAGAAGTTAATTCCTGTGTTTATGTTGGGGGAAATACTGCTAGCGCTGCTGCTATTCATTAAATCCTGAAGAATAACTCCAGACTGGCGGTTAGATGATCGGTTTTGGTTAGAGGAATTGTTATAGTTGGCATTTAGAAATCCATCAAGAAAGATCTTTTTATTGTTAAAGTTTACGTTTGAGTTAAGTCCGTGGTTGTTACCTCCGTTATCTCCCTGGTTTTGAGAATTATTGATGAAATTTCCCTCTGGATTTACTGACTCAATAACTTGTTCATTGGAGAATGCATTACTATTGTTGTTAAAATTATAGCCAACTCCAGCCCTCATGTTTTCGCCAATTTTATTGTTGTGGCTCAGTCCCAAACGTATAGATCTATTGGGTCCAGCTCCATTGTTTGATGTATTGGCGTTAAGATTTGCTGAGCTTTGCTTCAGCCCATCCCATAGGTTGAACTGCGCTCCACTTCCAATCATTTCATTTGTACCGGCATTCCCCGATATCCCTCCAAATCCCCCCTTATTCATGCCTGCCTTGGTCACGATATTTAGCATCTTCTTTGGTTCGCCTATCTTAATACCAGTGAAATTTGCTTCGTCGCCAAAATCATCTATCACCTGGATCTTAGAAACTATTTCAGCAGGAAGTTTTCCAATAAATTCTTTTATGTCGCTTGTAAAAAAATCTTCGCCATTCACCCGAAGCTTGACCATCTCTTTCCCCATAGTTTTTACCCCATATTGATCATCTACCTCCATTCCTGGAAACTGCTTGATCAAATCCGCAACATTATCACCTTCATTCACCCTAAATGCTGCAGCGTTGTATTCAACTGTATCCTGCATGAACCTGACTGGGTTAGGCTTCGCGTTTATAACTACCTCATCCAGCATTTGATTGGAGGGCTTCAAAATCAACTTATTCAGCTTTTTGTGTTTTTCTTCTTCCCCGAAAGAATATTGGGCTTTGTAAGTCAGATATCCGATGTGAGAGATCTCCAACCTGAAGTTTTCTGGATTAATTCTTGAAAAGCTAAAATTACCGTACTCGTCTGTTTTAGTGGTAATTGTATCTTTTAATAGAATAATCATTACTTTGGAATTGGATATTTGCTTATTTGTCGAATCGGCTACTGAGCCGGATACCTTGTGCCTAGCTTGTCCGAAAACTTGCAGCATATTGCAAAATATGATTAAGAGAGTAAGTGCGCTAATCTTTTTCAATAATATGTGTTTATATACAAACTTAAATCTTTATTTTCACACATGCCAGCCTTAACTCACATCTCATTGGAGGCTCTTTAAAATGATAATTATCTTGATAATTTAACCGGGACTCTGGGCGAAAATGCGACTTAACATCTCGTAAAGTTCAGGATGCATCTTCTGAAACTTTTCAGGCTTTTCGAAAAAGTATTCCGTAGTGACTGCAAGAAATTCTGCTTCGTTAGTTATGGCGTAGGGATTAATGTCCGAATGTCCAGCTTCAATGGCATTCATTTCTTTGTGCATCATTTTTAGCCATGGAGTAGCGTATTGATGTGGCAAGAGATTTTCTGGAATACCATCAGTAGCACCATCAGATTTATCTAGTAAGTGCACAAATTCATGGATCGCGGTATTTTCCTTCCCCGAAGTGGTGGAAAAACCTCTGAGTAAAGCAAGTCTTGATAGTAGCATCTGGCCATTCATGAATCCTGAACCTACCATGCCCAGTATATTTCGACTCTCACCTTCAAATTGGAAGTCAGTGTTAAAGGTATCAGGATAAAGAACGATGTTACTTAAGTTTTTATATTTCCAGTCTGGAAAGCCAAATATTGGAATAACAGCACTTGAGGCAATCAGCATCCGATCAAGGTCTGTAATTTCTGTGCCCACACCCTCAATGCGTGTTTCTTCCAGGAAAGCAATAACCAAGCGCATAAATCTAGATTTACCAACGGTATCAAGGTTTTGATAAAATAGAACTTCACGATTTAAAATCTTAGCATAATCTCTTACAGTATTTGAGGACTTATCTATTGAATTTTTTCTTTTACCCAAAAGAAGGCAGCATGCTATGATCATGATTGTTACACTAATGAAGAGTATTGTCATCGTTATGGGCATTAAAAATCTATATCGGACAACGAAAAGGTCGTCGTAATGTTTGTTAGCAATGTATACAATTTCTATTTTAATATATATTTTTGTACCGAGAGCTTATACAAACGATTAAATATTCTGGAAGAACACCTAGATATTTTCTACCAGTTGCCTTTTTGAGATGGCGTAAGTATGCAATTTATCTGCTGAAAATTGAAGTTTAAATTTAGATCATTGAAGAGAGGATTAATTAAATCGTTCCTATTGTTGACCACAGCCTTTTTTGTAGGCCATTCTTTAGGCTACGCTCAATCAGTCATGCCAAGGGGTACTGATTCGGCAAAAAAGGATACGATTGCGGCCCAATACGATATTGCCGATTTGTTTACAGAAATCTTTCATCCCAATAAAACTGTCGACCCAAATCGAAAGTCTTCAGGCATTATTATCATTCCTAATGTGGCTTATAACCCAAGTATTGGTGCGCAAATTGGTATTAAAGCTATTGTTGGCAAAATTCTTGGAGATGAACCAAATACGTTAATGTCTGTAGCTGCTACTTCAGCCTCCATTACCACGAAGGGCATCTTATATTTTTACCTCAACCACAATATTTACACGCCAGCTAACACTTACAATTTACAAGGTAGTTTAGTTGCTGCTAAGACCGTTACACCTGATTTCGGGTTGGGCATAGGGAACGCAGCAATTGGAAGCGCTGCAGATCTGGCGCTAAGTAATCCTGATCGAAAGGGCTACGTTCTTCATGCAGAGTATTACAGTTTTAAAGAGAAAATTTACAAGCAAGTTTATGAAAATCTCTTTGTTGGCGCGGGAGCTTCTTTTGATATTAGAAAAAATATAGAAGATCGGATTTCTAAGAATGAATTGACACCCTATACTATCTATAGTGATCGATACGGCTTCGACAGGACTCATTATCAGTCTAATGGTTTGTTATTTAACTTTCAGTACACCACCAGAGATAATCAGAACAGAGCTTACAAGGGAATCTACGCAGATGCTGGTATTCGTATCAATCAAACGTGGTTGGGCAGTTCGAAAAATGCGGTTCAGTTTACCACTGATTTTAGGAAGTACTGGAGTTTATCATCCAACAATCCTGAACATGTTATTGCTTTTTGGAACTGGGGTTCTTATCTGTTAAGTGGCGTACTGCCTTATCTGGAATTACCAGGAACAGGAAAAGATGCCTACTTCCGGAGTGGTAGAGGATATACTGTGGGGTATTTTAAAGCGCCACAATATTTTTATTCAGAACTTGAACATCGTTTTCCAATTACTCGAAATAACTTTTTAAGCGGTGTCACCTTTTTTAATATTCAGACTGCTAACGACATGCAGGGCACTAAACTGTTCGAAAGGTGGCAACCTGGTGGGGGAGCAGGCTTAAGGGTGCTTTTTAATAAAGAAACGCGAACTAACTTATGCCTGGATTACGCTTTTGGTAAATATGGCGCCAAAGGTTTCTTTTTAGGTATTACCGAGGTATTTTAGAATGGCTAGGTCAAAGAATCAATGTGTGCAACGCTTTTTTTCGCGTATCCGTCCTTGATTGCAAGTAGATCAGGAGCTACATAAGTGACCATGCCATAATCTTAAATATTTCGTCAAAGGGCACCTTTGAGCCAATATCGTTTACATAATTGGTAAAAGCAGATAAGATATAGGATTTGTAAAACGCTAATTTGCTAAAATCAAATATAAGTAAACCTGTATATAAACACATTTATGAAACGTAACGTTCTAATCATTGTGCTGTTGCTATTTGTATTCAAAGCAGACGCCCAGCAATCTTCAAGTTATGTTCCATCTCCTTCCAATTTAAAAGCAAGAGAAAAATTTATGGATATGAAGTTTGGCTTGTTCATTCATTGGGGAATATATAGCGTTCTAGGCGATGGAGAGTGGATCATGCATACTCGAAAAATACCATATTACAATTATAAAAGGCTGGCTGATTTCTTTAATCCACAAGAATTTAATGCGAAGGAGTGGGTCGCGTTGGCAAAAAAATCAGGTATGAAATACATTACTATTACCTCGAGGCATCATGACGGTTTTAGTATGTTCAACACAAAAGCCTCACCGTATAACATCGTAGACGCAACACCCTATAAGAAGGATCCGTTAAAAGAGCTTGCTGATGAATGTGTTAAAGAAGGAATTGAACTTAGGTTTTATTATTCCCTATTAGACTGGGGTAGAGAAGATTATTCTTTTGGTAGTAAAATAGTTAATGGTAAGCCTGTAAAAGGAGACTGGGATAGCTATATAAATTTTATGAAAACGCAGTTGACGGAATTGATCACAAATTATCCAAGTATTAAAGGAATTTGGTTTGACGGCGACTGGGAACGTAAGGATGTCAACTGGCACTATGATGAGATCTATGCATTAATACATAAATTGAATCCGGAAATCATGATTGGAAACAACCATCATCTTGCACCGAAAGCCGGTGAGGATTTTCAATTGTTCGAAAAGGATCTCCCGGGTAATAATACTGCAGGATTTAGTGCTGAAGCGAAAATTGGTACTATTCCATTAGAAACTTGTGAAACGATGAACGGCAGCTGGGGTTTCAATCTCAATGACCGCAACTACAAGTCTGTTAAGCAACTTGTACATTACCTCGTAAATGCAGCTGGTAGAGATGCAAATTTCCTTTTGAATGTAGGTCCGATGCCCAATGGAAAAATCCAACCAGAGTTTTCCGATACCCTCTTAAAGATTGGGGATTGGATAAAGTTAAACGGTGAGAGTATTTATGGTACGCGAGGTAATATTGTGGCTGCACAACCTTGGGGTGTGGTTACAGCAAAAGAGAAAATTTGGTATGCACATGTGCTTACTTTACCAGACAGTAAAACTGTGACTGTTCCAGTGGGGAATAAAAAAGTCAGGACGGTAACTTTGCTGGATGGAAATAGAAAACTCAAGTTCAAACAGGATAAAGGTGGTTTAACTATAGATCTTGAAGCTGCATCGGCCGAGAGCCTAGATACTGTGTTAAAGTTGACTTTTTAGATTTTTCGCAATGCTTGCCTTTAAATATTAAATTTAGCCGATGGAATACATACTCGGTATTGATATTGGAACAGGAAGCACAAAAGCCGTTGCAGTGGGTTTAGGAGGTGAGACACTATCAGTTCATCAGGTTTACTATGATACCAAATCAATGCAAGCTGGTTTTGCTGAGCAGGATCCAGAAGCGATCTGGATTGCCTTTAAGGCCTGTTTGCTAACATTTTATGATAAGCTAAGCACCCAGCCTCTCGCAATTTCGTTAAGCAGTGCCATGCATGGTTTAATCTTGGCCGATGAGCATAATGAATTGCTCTCTCCGATGATTACCTGGGCGGATTCAAGAAGTGCAGATATTGCGGCACACATTAAAGATTCTGAAACCGGAAAATGGCTTTATGAACGTACTGGAACTCCTATTCATGCCATGTCGCCCCTTTGTAAGATCATTTGGTTTAGAGAAAATCAACCTGCTTTATTTAAAAAATTGCGCAGGTTTTTCTCTATCAAAGAATATATTTGGTACAAGCTTTTTGCTGAATTTGTGGTCGACCATTCCATTGCCTCCTCCACGGGTCTCTTTAATATTAATAGTCTGGAATGGGACAGTCAAGCGCTTGAATTGGCTGGAATATATAAAGAACAACTTTCTACGCTTGTGCAGACCGATTATACGCGTTCTGGACTGGAATTAAAAGATCAAAGTCTTAGTGCCTTTGCTTCTACTAAATTTGTAATTGGTGCAAGTGATGGCTGTCTGGCAAACCTAGGAAGTCTTGCAACCGAGCCTGGCATAGCTGCTTTGACAATTGGCACGAGCGGGGCCGTAAGGGTGGCAAGTAGAGTTCCTATTCTTAATTATCCCGCTATGACCTTTAATTATATTCTAGATAAAGAATTTTTTATTTGTGGTGGAGCCATTAACAATGGTGGGTCCACTATTAAATGGTTGTTAAAGAATATTTTCCGAGAATCAGAACTGACTGAGATCGTCTATGCGCAACTATTTAAGCACATTAGTGAAGTTGAAGCAGGTAGCGATAGTTTGTTGTTTTTACCTTACTTATCAGGGGAACGTGCTCCATTATG
>JACMPF010000276.1 GCA_014377665.1 Pedobacter sp.
CCATTTTCCCGCTCCACAGTATTCGTTAATCTCTGTTCCTCCTTTGTTTTAGGGTTGAATAAATAGATGTCGCCACCCTTCTCAAACAGTGCTGATGAAATAGTAGCACCAAAAGTCAATGTCATACCTATTGCTTTTTCTAATGCTTTCTCATCTTCCTTTTGAGGCTTTAATCCATTTAGGCCAACGCTATACAGCACATCCTTATCCTTATTTTCAGGATTCCAGCTGAAGAATACTTTCTTGCTATCGGCCGACCATCGATAATTACTTGGAGCAACACCCATCCACTTGGGGTCTCGCATGATCTTCTCTACAGTGAGGGGCGCCAGTTGTTGTGCCTTCGCAATAGAAATAGTTAAAAGAAGGCAGATCAGATATTTCTTCATGTCACATTAAAGGTTAGTTTGTTTTAGAGGCAATACCTCCTTTTTTACTCGATACAGTCACCGTTACTTTATTACCGCCCTTTATGAGCCAGCGTACCGTCACAAAGCCATTCCCGGGGATGTTATTTACTATGATGTTGGAAGGGTCTAATTTCTGCTCAATTGTGATTCCCAAATCACGGTTTGTAACAATCATCCCTGCTACAACCTGGGCTCCAGACAAGGAAATGATATCAGGGATCTCAATGTTGTTTTTTACATCCTGACTAGAATGAGTAGGAATCATTCGTTCGTTGTTTACAATAGCAGTCACTTCGGTTAAACCGCCACCGATGTCTTTAACTTCAATCTCACCAACGCTTAGTTTTGGGGTATTGTAGGCATGATAAACACTAAATGCCATATTTCTATGCGCATCGCTTTCCAGCAAAAACCCAGGATGCAATCTTGTATAAGTCTTTTTGAAACCGCCGATCTCTATGTCTCCATATTGCGGGTGCTTAAAGGGGTGCCAGTCCACAAAGGCATCTTTCATCAGCAAATCTTTGTCGAAGTTATAAAGCTGATTTTGGCTGTCTTCCCCATCTGTTTTATTGTACATAGAATAACCTGTCCACAACTCGTTAGAAAAGGTATACACCCCCCTGCCGCCATAAAACCAATCCAACTCTCCCCCAAAAACAGAATACAGGTCTTTGTAAACAACGAGGTATTTGTAACCTGGTAACATTTCTTCCCCTTTCTGACCAAGCGCGTCATAAACCCGAACATCTTGAGCATTGTAGGTATCCACATCTTCTAAAGCACCTGGTCCACGTAAAATCATACCTCCATTGTTATGGTAAGATTGTGCCGCAGCAATATTCGGATGTTTCATTACAAAGTCTACAATAGCCCTGTTTTCAGGCAATGAAAAAGGGTATTTGTAGGCGCCATTCTGGATGTAGTTCGGCTGCCAGTTCCATCCCCAGTCACGGTTAGGATCATAAGCGCCCTCCCCATCTTCATTAACAAAACCGTCGCCATCGTTATCTATACCCTCAGATCCCAAGAGCTCATATTCTCCTTTTTCATCATTTCCAATCATAATCATTCTTCGGGAATCAGAAGGATCGATCTTATAGCGACCGTTCACATTCTTCCTACGCATCATTACAATTTGTCCATCTCCATCCAGATCATCGAACCCGTCCTCATTTACAGCCCCGTCACGGTCGTTATCAATTGGAATCAGTCCTGTTCGTGGCGAATGTGCCGTATTGGCCTGATGGATAAAGTTATCCCTTGCGTCAGGATTAATGGTCGGAGCGATATAGAAAGTTTTATCCATTAGTAGAGATTGAATAGCTTTGTTTCCAGAAGCATACATTTCTGCCAGATACCATGCCGTGTAAAGCGCGAATTCACTTCCTTGTATCTCATTCGAATGAATGTTTCCATCAATATACATCGCAGGTTTCTTCTCCGCAGTCCCAACTTTCGTATTCGTTATGGTCATCACCCAAAGGTCTTTCCCCTTAAAGGACTTACCCATGGATTCCAGTTTTACCAAATCTGGATGAGCAGCTGCCAGCTTTTTGCAGATCTCCGTAATGGCAGCATAATCATTGTATCTATTCCAACTGATCTGAACCTTCGGATTTGGTGGTGTACCCACTGCAGCCAATATATTCTCCGGCTTTTGGGCCTTCATAGTTCCTGAACACAAAATCATTGCGCCCAGAAGAATGGTGTGTTTAATTCTCATTGTCGTGTTTGATTATAATGTGATGTCTACAGATTTACTCCCGGTCGTCGGACTCCCAGCCTCTATACTGATTTTACCGCTCCCTTTAATTAGCCAGCTCAGTTCCTTAAAATCCTTACCCGCAATGCTTTCAATAGTTTGTAATTTGCGCCCACTTACCACCGATTGATTCGCATTCATATTGACCTTAACTAAGATCTTTTTAAGAAAATAACTGCGATCACCAACACTAGTGAAAGTCGGTAGTTCACCAATATTCAGCAACTGAATTGTCACCCTGGTTAGCCCGTCAGACAATCTGTCGGTTTTTACATTAGTAATCTCCAAACGAGGAGCCATCTTTGCCAAGTCGATGAGGAAGTTAGTGTGCTTTGTCACGATCTCATCCACCAGTTTATAAGGGGGATTAATAAGTACAAACGGATCAAGGCCGCCCACTTCTACAATTTGTCCTTTGAAATCTGGATGATCAATTGCTTTCCAAGTTGTAAACGTGTTAGTAATCCCCTGGCTTCTTGCCCATCGCAAATAGTTCGCAACAGCATCTTCATTCACAAACTTCTTTTCTTTACGCGCGGTGTCAGGGTTTGTTTTAGGAACCCACCAACCTGGGGTACTGAAACTCAGACGACCATAATGAAAGTATCCCCATTGAGAAAAATCTCCACTTTCTGGGTTTGTTTTTGGAGCATCCTTAGTTTTGGTCGTGGTAATATAATGCTCAGATACCAGTGCATTTGCTTTAGCGTCATTTTCATACCAGCTGCTGATCACCCGTTTAGCGACTCCCGGAGCACTGAACTGAACTGGAGAAGAAAGATTATTTGAAGGGCCAAAACTCATTACTGCATAAACATTAAAGGCATCAAATAGGAAATCGAATAGTGCTCTGTTTTCCTTTTCAGACACCGCATAGTCGCCGGTACCCACACCAAAGGGTTTGTAATTATAGCTGGAATTTCTGTTGAAATTCACCCCTCCTACACCGTCTTCATTAAATAAGCCGTCTTTATCGTTATCAACCCCTTCAGCAAACAACAAATAATTTCCAGTCTCTCCTTTTCCCGGATCGACGAGAATTATAGACCTCGGATCGTCCGGATTCACTTTATATTTGCCAGTTTGGCTCTTCACCCTCATCCAGGTTATCTTACCATTGTTGTCAAGGTCATCTGCATCATCTTCATTTAACTTACCATCACGATCGTCGTCTGTTACCGTTGTATTTCCACTGCGCTCATTTTTGACTGAAGCAAAGTACTGTTCAGTGGCATCGGGGCTCATATTTGGAAATACATAAAAAGTCTGCGTGTTCAGCAGATTCTTGATACTATCTGTGGAAGATGCATCGAGTAATTTCTCCGCAAAGCCGATTGCAAGTTCTACGCCGAGCAGATGTTTACCATCAACGCCACCAACAACGGCTAAAGCAGGTTTGCTCTCTGTATTTCCAGTGCCTAAAGTTAGCATCCAGACGGTTTTACCACCAATAGTTTGGGTCAGAGCTTTGGATTTTAACAATTGTGGATACTTATCCGACAATGATTTTACTCTTTTTGCAAGAACAGCATTACTGCTGTAATCCTGTTGCTGCTGAGCAACAGACATCAATGGTACTAAAAGAAATAATAGGTTGAAAAGGTAAAGTTTTTTCATCAGTTTGGGTTATGAATGCAATTTATAGAAAATTGCGATCCCAAAATGATGCCTTCAAAAGGTTTTACAAATGTTACAGTGCTTTACCTGGTAATCCTTCCTGTTTTGTCGACAATCACATTGAATGGGTTATTATAACTGTAAAATAACATAGAGAATTCACGTCTATTGATAACCCTTTTCTCATTAAATTCAGAGCTAAACTTAAACTTTGTTTTCCAGTACTTCATTATTTGCGCCTTCGTAGTTGCCGGAGATTTTCCACCAGTGTAGCAAACCAAATCAATAGTGGAACCAATAGTCATTTCTTTGCCTTTATTGTCATCAAACCAAATTTGTGCTTTATAAAAGTGATCCTTTAGCGGCTGTGTAATCTCAGCCACAGTAACCACTTTTTCAGGATGAAACAAAGCCGTCCCATTCACCAACTCGGCTTTTAAAATACCAGACAAACCCATAAACTGCATCGCTTTCCAGTTACTATCTAAGTCATTCACATCAGAAAAGGGCATTACAGAAAGCCGGAAATTGATCAGTTCACCCTGAATATTCTTTAAATTAGAGTCTGAGGTTTTCCTGTCAAAAAATGCGGCATAAGCAGCAGTTGCGCCCGCAGCTTGGCCTCCCGAAAAACTTTCCTGTTCAGGATTCAGTACTAAATAATTATCCTGTTCAGGAATCAGAAATTGGTATAGTGAAAGAAAATTAACGTTTGTGCTGCCCGCTTCAAAGCCAGCCGCGATACTAGTCTTATAGATCGTATTGCTATAATCCAGTTCCTGCCAGGTAGGAGCTTTCACTTCTATTTCCAGAGCTTGCTTCAATTTACCGGAATGATCCGCGTCAACAAGAACCTTAGCTTTTATGCTACTTTTGTTAGTCAGGTCAACTACCCAGCCCCCTCCAGATCGTTTGAATTTAGTCCAGGAAGCGCTTTTTATAATGGTTAAGTTCTTGATGGTATCGGTAAAAAGCTTAATCAAATCATTAGTATTCTCTTGAGCAGACACTTGCTTACCATTATTGATCGCCTTTAAAAAATCTCGCTCAATGCCAGAAACAATAGACTTTGATGAAAGCGCCGGAGAAAAGCCCGCTTCTGTCATCAGTATAATAGTTTTTACGCCCGACTTAGCGGCCTGAATTCCGGCTCCCAACGCATTACTCCCATTCCCTACAACCAAAACACCAGTTTTAACTGTTTGTGCCTGCAGGTTACCCGCAAGAATTACCGCAGCTAAAGCAATAAAAAATCCCCTTTTCATGTTGTGCAATTATTAACATGCAATATCCCTAAATAGATTGTATTTAAGGTAAAAAGAAGGTTATGTGTCTTATTTTAACGAAATTTAACAATTGAAATAAAAAAGCACAATTAACCAACTCTAACAGAAGTCATTGTTAATGAGCCCCCAATGGCTTTGTCATTAAACAAGCTCACGCTTTCAGTATCATTCTTAAGCCCCAAAGTATAGAGTAAGGGAAGGTAGTGCTCTGGTGTTGGAATTGCCAGTATTGCTTCCTTACCTAAAGACTGGTAATTCACTAATGGCTGATGCTCATTATTGAGAATGAGGCTTTTAAACCTATCATTAATTTCTAATGCCCAGTCATATCCGCCGCCATTGATCATTTCCCAATTCATAATCCTTAGGTTATGAACCATGTTCCCACTACCCAAAATTAATACACCACGCTTACGCAATTGATATAATTCTTTTGCTAAATCGTAGTGATAACGACCGTCTTTAGTATAATCAATGCTCAGCTGAAGTACAGGAACATTAGCTTCCGGATACATGTGCTTTACCACAGTCCAAGCACCATGGTCTAAACCCCAGTCATGATCCAGTCCAACTTCTGTACTGGTAATTAGTTTTTTGGTTTCATAAGCAAGGTGCGGACTTCCGGGAGCAGGGTATTTTACATCAAACAATTCCTGTGGAAAGCCACCAAAGTCATGGATAGTCTGCGGGAACTCCATTGCTGTAATGTGGGTTCCTTTTGTAAACCAATGTGCAGAAATGACAAGCACAGCACTGGGCTGAGGAATATCACGCGCCATTGAAGACCACTTTGCGCTAAATTCATTGTCCTCAATACCATTCATTGGAGAACCATGGCCGATAAACAGAACCGGCATCAGGTAATCGAGAATGGGTAGTCCTAAGGTAAACGCTTTAAATTGTGATAAGTCCGACATCTCCTCTAAATTAAAAAGGTTTACCCGGAAAAATTCCAGCGGCAAACCTTTTTAAGTTTAATTACTTCGCTTTTACAAACTCGAGGTTAAGCACGATCTTAACATCTTTAGCCACACCAGCACCCGTTGGGTCATATTTTATATTGTAATCCAAACGATTAATTGTAGTTGTTGCAGCAAAACCCGCTTTAGTGTTTCCTTGTGCTACTGCAGTACCACCAAACACAACTGCAAATTTTACGTCTTTAGTCACGTCACGAATGGTTAATTTACCACTCAATTCGTAGTTGTTGCCAGTTAACTTTGAAAAAGAAGTACTTTCGAAAGTCATACTAGGATAAGTTTCAGCATTAAAAAAATCATCTGATTTTAGGTGCTTATTCCGTTGCTCCACATCGGTATCAACACTATTCACATCAACGGTAAAGCTGATTTTCGCATCTGTCAAATCTGGTTTTGCAGCAGTTACTGTACCGTCAAACTTCTTGAACGAGCCATCCACAAAGGAAATTCCCATATGCTTAACAGAGAAAGTAACGAAGGAGTGCATTGGATCAACTGTCCATTTGGTTTGAGCAAAGGAAGCTGTACTAATGGCTGCAGCGACAAATAGAAATAATAATTTTTTCATCTTTCGAATTTTGATTGTATGCAATATTAGGTTAATTACTGTTACTATATATTGATGTATGATAAGAAAGCTATTTCAGTATATTAAACATATTTAGCTCTAATCGAACAAGATACATATTTTTTGTGTAGCGGTCTTTTAAATTACCGGCCACCTCAAAACGGTATCCTGCATCAATCCTAGTACGACTATTCAATACAACCTGTACCGCAGGGGCAAAATCAACATACGACCTTCCGTTTTCTGGGTTTGTTTTCCCCAAAACCTCAAAATAGAGGTTGAAGTTCGGCTGATTGTAATTCTTATAGACAAACGGTAGCAACAAGTAGCCTGACGATAGGGTATAAGATAGCATCTTGTCTGGTCTATCCATATCTGGTAGCTGCTTTCCTTCATTCCGGAAGGACTTCATATAACTTACTGACCCTGAAAGCGCCAGCTTGTGAAGCAATTGCGTAAAAATTAAGCCTCCTTGAAAACCACTATTATCGCCTTCCAAATTGATGTCCTGGGTATACGTTGGCCGTTTACTGGTACTGACTCTTGCAAAAGCCGAACCGCGAAAGTGGCTCTTTAAACCATCGTTAGAGAGGAATCTATATTTCGCGTAGAGGCTTCCGCCCTCCAATCTATAACGGCCATCCATATCCGAGAAAAAACCTTGAGCATGGCCCATCAAATTCTTGTTGAAGCCTATCATTACTTCAGGAATAGTTCGGCTAACAAATCCAGACTGAGACATTCCTTCGTTAGTCAGCCTGATTCCCAATGATTTGGCAGGCATATTACTTGCCGGCTCTGAGAAGACAAATAGCTCCTGTGATTTAGCAGCACCGCTAAAAAAAAGCAGCACTGCCAATATCTGTAAATACCTCATTCGAAGACTATATTATTATGTGAAAGATTCTTGTTTTTACACCATTCACAACACCAAATCCACTCGCATAAGTATCCGAGTTGAATTGCGCCGCTCTTTTCTTGAAAGCACTGGCAGGAATAAAGTTTTTGTCTACGATTGTAGCTTTAACATCTCCATTTAGCACTTTACTCTTAGCGTTTAGCACTTTAATCATGCTTGAACCTACCTGTGCCTGGCCATTTGCATCAACTTTAACATTATTGAAGTTAAAAGTAGTTACAAGATTTCCCACAGAAAAACCGGCATCCTGCACTTTTTGTTTAATAAGATCCACATTCACCGATTTGTCCTTCTTGAATTTGATCAGGAAAGTATTGGTATTTAAATCCGGCGTAATGTCCTCTACAAAGCCAAGTGTTTTTAGAGATTTCTCAGTAGCCTGAGAACACATTGAGCAGGTTAAGCCGTTGACCTGTAATTCTGCTGAAGAAATTTGTTGTGCAGATAATTGTCCTGCGCTAAGAAGCAATAAAGTTCCAATAAAATATTTTATAGTTTTCATAATAATTAGGTG
This sequence comes from Pedobacter sp., assembly GCA_014377665.1. GTDB lineage: Bacteria > Bacteroidota > Bacteroidia > Sphingobacteriales > Sphingobacteriaceae > Pedobacter. The sequence goes on from JACMPF010000276.1 coordinate 8,060, forward strand.
TTGAAATAAATTAAATAATAGTTGGCTGCAACGTTGAAATAGCGTTGCATCTATATTTAATTGAATCCTAATTTCTAAAAACGCAGTTTAGAAGATGTAAAGAGAAAATGGAGGAGAGCGGTGGTGCTTTATTCCATAAGTTGGCAACCGAAAAAGTTGGAACCGACTCCGCCAAGAAAGAAAATCGTTGCGTTAAAAATAATGTGATACTGAAATCTTCTGGTAGTTTAACCTTAAATCCAGCTTCATGACTATCTTTTATTTTAGCCTCTACTGAACTGGTACTACAGCAATTGTGCTTTTTCGCTAACGCTTTTTCGCTTTTACACACCGAGCATTTAGCAGACTCATTTAACTTTATCGCCGATAGTATTCCGCTACAAAAATGCATATTAACAGCAAACCCGATCACAGTGA
>JACMPF010000054.1 GCA_014377665.1 Pedobacter sp.
CTCACTTTCAGTTACCCTGATCACAAACCGGCAATCAACGGAATAGATATACATATACTTTCCGGAGAAAAAATATGCCTTATGGGCCCAGAAGGTTCTGGGAAGTCCACTCTATTACGACTTCTAGCAGGTATTTATAATGATTTTTCAGGCAATATTCTTTACAATGATATGCCCCTGAAAATGATTCCTGGAAATATGCTTCACAGTCGGATTTCAATATTGCTGGCCGATGAAGAATTGTTCAGCGGCACTTTGCTCGAAAATATTACCGTAGGAAATAAAGCAGTTGGTTTGGAAGAACTTGATGCGGTTTGCAAGATTGTAGGACTTATAGATTATATACACGGCCAGCAGAAAGGTTATCAGGTTTTTTTAGATCCGCAGGGAAAAAAGCTGTCGTACAACATTATCCAGAAGATACTGCTTGCCCGCTGCCTGATTTTGAAGCCAGCACTGCTATTAATGGAAGACGGCTGGATGGGTATCGAAGCGTCAGTACGGGAACAGGTAATCAGCTATTTAACAGCAGTGTCAAGTGAATTTACTTTGATAGCCGTAACCAGCGACGAAACTTTCTCCAGTCGTTGCGACCGCAGGATCCATATGGAAAAGGGATCAATAAAACCGAATACTATTTAAGTAATATTATGTTTTTAGATACGAAAATACCTTACGCACAATTTAACAGATTTAAAGCTTTCGGAAGGGTAATGAGACAACGTCCTGGAAACAAGATTAGCAATAAATGGATTGCCATTCTTATAACGTTGTTTGTGGTAGCTTTATTTCTGCCTTGGACCCAGAACATCCAGTCGGGTGGTCAGGTTTCCACCTTAAACCCCCAGCAACGCCCCCAGCAGATTAACAGTATCATTGCCGGTAGAATTGCGCAATGGCACGTAAAGGATGGGGATCTGGTAAATAAAGGAGATACTTTGGCCCGTATTACCGAGATCAAAGAAGATTACCTGGATCCTTCGCAGCTAACCCGGGTAGACGAACAGATCAAGGCCAAGGGTGCTTCTATTCAATTTTATCAGGACAAGGCCGAGGCCACTGGCTCACAATCGGCCGCTTTAGGGAATTCCAGGAAATTAAAGCTAAGCCAGCTGGTTAATAAGATAAAACAATATGCGCTACTTGTAGGATCTGATAGTATCAGCTTTGCGGCTGCAGAAAACCAGCTGAAAATAGCTGACATGCAGCTGCGCCGACAGAAGCAGTTATATGATGCCGGACTGAAATCATTGGTCGAGTTTGAGCAGCGCCAGCAAGCTTATCAGGATGCTGTATCCAAGAAGATAAGTGCCGAAAACAAGTTTTATAATAGTCGTAACGAACTACTTAATATAAAGATTGAGCAATCCGCCATTGGCCAGGAATACACTGAGAAAATATTAAAAGCGACTGGAGATCGCTTTTCCACTTTATCAGAGATCGCTTCTACAAGAAGTGAAGTGGCTAAACTACAGAATCAGTTGGCCAACTATCGCATGAGACGGGATTTTTATGTGATCACGGCTCCGCAATCCGGACAAGTTATAAAAACCAGTAAGGCAGGGATCGGCGAAACGGTAAAAGAAGGTGACCCTTTGCTGGAGATTGTACCCACCGTCTTTGATGTGGCCGTAGAAATCTTTGTAGAGCCCGTTGATTTGCCCTTATTGAACAAAGGGCAGAAGGTAAGACTACAGTTTGACGGGTTTCCTGCGATTGTATTTTCCGGGTGGCCAAGTTCATCATACGGTACTTTCGGAGGAAGGATTGCCGCTGTTGATCCATCTATCAGTATAGGCGGGAAATTCAGAGCTTGGGTAGTACCCGACGAAAGCGAAAAAAGCTGGCCCGAACAATTGAGATATGGTTCTGGTGCAAAGGGAATTGCTTTATTGAAAGACGTAACTATAATATATGAACTTTGGCGAAAGTTAAATGGATTCCCTCCCGAATTTTACCAGGCAGTCAACACTGCAGGAGATAACAAAAAGGACAAGAATAAAGATGAAAAATAAACTATTCGCTGTTCTTTTGACGTTAAATTTCGCTATACCTGCTTTTGGCCAGACGGTAGTGGATACATTAAGCTGGGGTCAGTTTAAGGAGGTACTGATGACCTATCATCCAATCGTGGCAAGGGCAAACCTGAACAATAGTCTTGCTAAAGCACGTTTGTTGCAGGCTTGGGGCAATTTTGAACCAAAGCTTTCCTACAATTACGATCAAAAACGGTTTGGTGGTACCAATTATTACCGTTTTTCGACGCCAGAGGTAAAGTTGCCACTTTGGTATGGTGTAGAATTAAAGGGTAACTTCTCTGAAGCAGAGGGTGCTTATCTTAACCCTGAAAATAAATTACCGCAGGAAGGGCTAAGCTTCGTAGGATTAAATATATCATTAGGAAAGGGACTACTAATGGATAAACGCCGGGCAGTCATGAAACAAGCCCGGATCTTTACGGAAGCCACTACCAATGAGCAGTTGCGCATCTTAAATGACTTGGTTTTTGAGGCGGGAGAGGCCTATCTGAATTGGCAGAATCAATACAGGATTAGCCAGGTTTTTGAACAGGCATTGGCGCTTTCAACGGTTCGGTATCAAGCAGTAAAAGAAGGGCTTTCTGGAGGCGACCGACCGGCAATTGATACTGTTGAGGCCCTGACCCAATTGCAACAGCGTGAGGTGCAGTTGCTGGAGGCTCGATTAGAATTGCAGAATTCTTTATACGAAATCAGCTCATTTTTATGGCTGCCAGAAAACCAGCCTGTTGACCCTCAAAAACTAAGCATAGTTCCTCAGCGGGTTGCAGTCATATTGCCAGGTAACCAGGATGCATCTATAAACAATAACCCTAAACTAATCAGTTACGGGTTTAAACTTCGCGATCTGGAAATTGAAAGGCGGTTAAAGGCAGAGAATCTTCGGCCCACAATTGATCTGCAATTAGGAATCTTAAACAGCGGTTCTAATGCTTTTAGAAATCTGAACGTTCCTTACGGGCAAAACAACAATAAGATTGGGATTCAGGTAGCCTTTCCGCTGACCTTTGCCACGGCCAGAGGCGAGCTGGCAGAGGCCAGAATAAAGCTACGAGATACACGGCTGGAAGAGAGTTTGGTTCGAAATGACCTTAACGTTAAACTAAATCAGAATAACGCAGAAAAAGAGACGCTTCGATCTCAGCTTGTTCTGATCCGTCAATCGCTGGAAGCAAACCAGAAGCTGTTGGAAGGAGAGGAGCTGCGGTTTAAGTTTGGAGACAGCTCTTTGTTCCTGGTGAACGCCAGGGAAAGTAAACTACTAGAAATACAGGAAAAATTGATAGAGACAGAGAATAAGATCCGCAAGAACTGGTTGAAAGGGGAATGGATTGTGGGCGGCTTAATCAAATGATTAAAAGTGCGCGTATAAATAATAAATAGGTTTTATGATGAGACTACAAACAAAAATTTATTTAGGTTCGGTATTTATGATCTTTTTTTTGGTGACGTCTTTCTTTATCAAAGATCTTCCTTACTATCAATTTTTCGCTTCAGTTCCCATAATAATAGGATCCTATACTTATCGCCTGTTGTTGAAACAAGCTATGCTCTCACAGGAAACTTACGCAACTTTAAGACCAAATGATCGGATTTTATGCCGTCGGAAAACCAGGGTTAAAGTGGTTAGAAAAAGATTAACATATGGAAATAACCACAAATGTCAAACAGGCGAAAGACGCATTAATAAAAAATAAATTAATTGCCATTCCCACAGAAACAGTATATGGATTGGCAGGTAATGCCTTTAGCGAAACTGCTATAAAAAAAATATTCGCACTAAAAAAAAGACCCGAGTATAATCCCTTGATTGTTCACATTAAATCGTTCGCTTATTTAAATGAAATTGCTAAAGATATTCCTCCCGATGCATTAAAATTAGCTGAATATTTTTGGCCAGGTCCGCTAACTTTAGTGTTAAAAAAGCGGGATTGTATACCTGATAGTGTAACAGCAGGTAGAGAAAGCGTTGCGGTAAGGGTTCCTAATCATTTATTGACGCTGGATTTATTAGCGCAACTTGATTTCCCCTTGGTAGCGCCAAGTGCAAATCCATTCGGCTGCATAAGCCCCACATCTGCCCAACATGTTCAAAATTATTTTAATAAAGAAATTGAAGTTATTATGGATGGCGGTTTATGTGTAAGAGGAATAGAATCAACCATCATCGGATTTGAACATAATCAACCCATTTTATATAGGCACGGTGCCTTATCAATAGAAGAAATTGAAAAAGTAATCGGACCATTAGCCCTCCAGACTAACAGTGATAGCAAACCAAATGCGCCTGGAATGCTCTCCCGTCATTATGCCCCTCGTATAGATTTGCATGTAACCAACAATGTGAACCAAACGGTTAAAATCTTTGACGGAAGAAAAATTGGCCTTCTTGTGTTTAAAGATAGGCTTGTCGATAACGGGATAATCCATCAAGAAATACTATCAACAAATGGGGATATTACGGAGGCCGCAAGCAACTTATTTAGTGCGATGCACCGTTTGGACAGGCTAAACCTAGATGTAATTATTGCCGAGAAATTTCCAGATAACGATTTGGGTAAAACAATCAATGACCGGCTTGAAAGGGCATCAAAAAGAAAATAGATGAAAACTGTTATTCGGAATGCAAAGGTGGTAAATGAGGGAAAGGTTGTAGTTAGTGATATTTTCCTGTCCAACGAAAGAATTGAAAAGATCCAGTCTGTTATAGCACTACCCGGCAAAACGTTGTACGATGAAATTATTGCTGAAGGCCTTTATGTATTACCAGGCATTATTGATGATCAGGTACATTTTCGGGAACCCGGACTAACTCATAAGGGAACTATTTTCTCTGAATCCAAGGCAGCTGTCGCAGGTGGGATTACGTCTTATATGGATATGCCGAATACACTACCGAATACACTTACCCAGCAGTTATTAGAAGAAAAATATACGCTGGCATCCGAAAGTTCACTTGCTAATTATTCTTTTTTTATGGGTATAGCTAAGGATAATCTTGAGGAGGCTTTAAAAACTGATAACGAAAAGGTTTGCGGAATAACAGATGACGGTCTTTACTTCAATAATGAAGAGGGTATTTTAGCTAATTACCCGTACTTCCTCGAGAAGCTTTTTTCGAGAACTAACTCACTGGTTGCGCTACACAGTGAGAATGATGTCGTAATCCGCCAGAATACTGAAAAGTACCGAAAAATATACCGTGAGGATATACCTTTCAAATTTCATCCGTTGATAAGAAATGAAGAGGCCTGCCTGAGCGCTACAAAGTGTGTTCTGGAAATAGCCAAAAAGTGGAATAACCGTCTTCATTTATTTCATATCTCCACGGCTGCAGAGGCAAATCTATTTGATAATCAATTGCCTGTTGGCAAAAAACGCATTACAGCCGAGGCTTGTATCCACCATCTCTGGTTTTCAGATGCGGATTATGAAAGGCTGGGAGCCAAAATAAAATGGAACCCCTCTGTTAAATCTGAAAACGATAAAAACGGCCTTTTATCTGCCCTGTTAGCGGGTAGGCTAGATGTCATAGCCACAGATCACGCACCTCATACGCTACAAGAAAAAGAAGGAAACTATTTCAACGCACTGTCAGGTGGCCCATTGGTTCAACACGCGTTGCCAACAGCCCTAGAGCTATATCACCAAGGTAAGATAAGTCTAGAAACCATCGTCGAGAAAATGTGCCACAACGTAGCAGATATTTACAGGATTAAAGAACGCGGATTTATCAGAGAAGGGTATTACGCAGATTTGGTACTGGTTGATAACGATAGCCCCTGGACAGTAAATTCTACTAATATACTTTCTAAGTGTAAATGGTCACCCTTTGAAAACCAATGCTTTAAAAGTCAGATTGTTAAAACATTTGTCAATGGGGTATTGGTATATGACCAAGGATTATTTAATGAAAGTAGA
>JACMPF010000055.1 GCA_014377665.1 Pedobacter sp.
CTATTTCAGGGCTACAAAGAACTGCGTTACTAGTTTATTACTAGTGCCCTCAACTATGTCTCGGCTTCGGGTCTGCTTCGGGTCTGCTTCGGGTCTGCTAGCGCTCGGCCCGAAGGAAACACCCATAAAACACATATCGGAGCGGTATTTGAAAAGCTTCAGTACAAACCACATATCAACCAGAACGTTTCATCAAAAGTAGCGCTTTGTCTACCCTACTCTGTTTATGATGACCTGGATAATCTGAGGTATGTAGTGCCTCCTGATTCAGTGGGACAAGCTCTACTGAACTGATGCCAGCTTCAGTAGTTTGATTTATGCTTACCGGTTGGATCGCCGGCGGAGGCTGGTGAGGAGTCAGGATTCTATGCAGCAGAGTGTAAAAAAAAGTTAATGAAAAACTTGTGGTATGGGCAGATATAATATTTGTAAGCATCCCGTATATAGAGCCCGTTAAAATGTAGCATTTATTCCTGTAAAACGACTGTTTTACATACATTGCATTGTGAAACATGATATTACAATTAAATCAATAGCCGCGTTTGTTCTGTTAACCAGCTTTTTTGCTTGTTTAGGCCTCAATGCTCATGCAAATGCGTTTGTGCCAGATACTGGCAGGATAAACAAATCTTTAGATACCTTGAAGATCGTCTATCTTGGCTCATCAGTACCCTCTGGCACTGGAGCTAGCAAGAATTTTGGTTATACCTCCATGTACAGCCAGCTGCTTAAAAAGCGTGACGCCAATGGAATAGGCAAAGCCTGGTCAACGGTAAATAAGTCGATAGGTGGCGATAATACCGAAAGGATATTGGCGCGGTGGCAGCGGGACTTGGTGCCGCAAAAAGCTAAATATGTGGTCATCGCTTTATCATTGGGTAATGAGGGTATTCATGAATTCGGTAAACCAAAGTTCGAGCAGTTCAAAACGAATATGACAAAGATGATCTCCATAGCACGAGATAGTGGATATGTACCCATAATTGCCAATTGTTATACCCGGAATGATTTTAACGAAGCGGACTATAACTACGTCAAGCAGCTGAACCTCTGGATCAACGCTTTAAATGTGCCGTCGATAAATTTGCTGGGAGCGGTGGATGATGGAACTGGCAAATGGGCGACAAATTACTGGTCCGACGGCGCTCACCCCAATGATGCCGGTCATGCCGAAATGAGTTACGCGATAGTTCCATCTTTATTTGATGCTTTAGCGAATGGCAAATCTCAACCAAAGTTTATAGATGCATCCTATTTAAATTGGGATAAGAAGCAACATAAACTCCTTCATTTTAAGCCGGATAATGCTTTGCATGCCTTCACTACAGCTATAACTATAAAAACCGACGTTAAAGGTCAGGTATTGAAATTGACTGAAAGCACCGGTAATACTATTAATATAAGCATAAATAGCAAAGGTTTGCTGGAATACAAATCCGCAAAAGCGCAGACCATAAAAGGAATCACTAAAATAGATGATGGTAAATGGCATAAAATAATATTAACACATTATTATGCCCGCGGAGAGACTATTCTTTACTGTGATAGCGTACAGCAAGGTAACGCTTCTGAAAAGCTTTCGATCCAAGATCTTTACCTTGGCGACACTAAAGGTAAAGGTATTATGGCTAAGGATTGGTTATTTTACCGATCAGGCATGAATTTAAGCGAGGTAAAGGCCCTGAGCGACAATACATTTCTAAAATCAAGCCTGGAATTGTATGCTCCGCTTGATGGACTACATAGATTGCTAAAAAACGGGTTGTCTAATTTAGCGCAGAGTACAAACGCAATTGAGTGGGCGAAGTAATAGCCTTGTTATTTGCTATATTTTACGAGCCTTTAACACTTTTTGGGCGAAAACTAGTAGTTCTTTAGCTGTCACATATCCTACATTCCCAGTTATCACCTTGCCATTACTGTCCAAGACTAAAAGGGTAGGATAGGCCTCAATGCCCCATTTCTCCGCTAACTTGATTCCCTCTCCTTTTTCCATATCAAGGGAAAGGTTCACAAAGTTTTTGTTAAATAGATCTGCAACCTCATGATTTTTGAATGTCGTCGCTTTTAAAAGTTTACAGGGCCCGCACCAAACCGCATACGCATCTACGAAAATATATTTGTTTTCTGCTTTTGCTTTTTTTAATGCCAGATCCCAACTATTTTCAATGAAGTTAATTTGTCTGACTTTTTTTTCGGGATTACCTTTTGCTATTTCCGGCACCGGTACACTATTTTTAAATGAGCTTAATAATAAAATCACGCCAAAAAGAGCAGTGCAGTAGTTGATTTTTTTCATAGTTTTTGATAGGAAAAGTTAATCTTTTGCTTACTTATATTTCCTCACGAAGCGACATTGCTGCTGCTTTTAGCAAAGAGGCACTTAGTCTCTGGGTAATATTTGGGTTTATGTATTCGAAAAGTATATTTCCCTTTTTGCTGAGGATAAAAACTGAGGGAACCGGTAAAAGCTTGTCGACATTCTTTCCTCCCGAGGTTTCAGGCAGAAACTTGTCGTAACCCTTTGGACTTTTAAAAGCAATGCCAAATTTTTTAGAAGCACTCAAGTCTGCATCTGATAAGAGCGTGTAGGATAGTTTTTGTTTATCCATTGATTTGCTCAGATTTTCAGGACTATCTGTACTGATCGCAATAACCTGGTATCCCATCCCGGCAAGGTCCTTTTCAATTTCCTGTAAGCCTGAAAGTTGCTTTGAACAATATGGACACCATCCTCCGCGATAAAAAACTAGGATGGTAGGTTTCTCCGCTACAGATTTATTCAGGTCAAAACTTTTTCCGGAAGCAGAAGGGAGATTAAGAACAGGGATCGCCTCGCCAATTAGTAAGGGGCTGATGTCTTCTGGTTTTAATGGAACACCCACCGTCATCTTTACCGTATCCCTAATAATTTTTCCGCTATTTCTCAAATGGTGAAGAGAAGAAGTATCTGTAGCAAAAGTGTTTAAATCGATTCCTGCTACCAGATTAATCAGAAGGATAATAGCCAGGAAATTTTTACATGCCGACTTGTGAAAATAATTGTTGGTTTTTGTTTTCATCATGTTTTTTATGTCTTAGTCGGACAAATATTAAACTCCTTACATTTTTTTTTACCTTTAATGAGGTGCAATTCTCTCCCATTCTTGATTTTTTTATTTTTTTAGTAAGGAATTAACATCGTTCCCGACAAAGCATAAAAGTTTAATAGGATAAAGTTAGCACTATTGGGGAGATTGGCTATAGCGCACGATATTTTTTATTGTCCTTATAATGAATTAATGCAGAATATAGAAAGCGAAAGTACAAGCCATAAAAATCTCACAAACCCCCAAACCTGGGTGGTCAAATATGCAGATTACCTATTTAGCTATGCCGTGTCTAAAATTAATGATGAGGAATTTGCCAGAGACTTGGTTCAGGAAACATTTTTAGCGGCCTTGGAGCGATTAGATAAGTTTGAAGGTCACAGTACGGAAAAGACTTGGTTAACGGCAATCCTAAAATATAAAATTATAGATATTTATCGTAAAAATGCTAGTAAAATACCAAAGCAGGCAGATAAGATGGACAGCGAATATGGGCAAGATACCTTCTTTAACAAGGATGACGGCCATTGGAATGAGCAGCACAGACCAGAAGAGATGGGTATTGAGCAACCAGACGCACTGATCAGTAAGGAGTTTACTCAGGTATTACAAAAATGCATGAGCAAACTTCCAGCCTTATGGCATGCCGTGTTTACTATGAAACATATGGACGAGGAGGAAACTCCCGTCATTTGCAGGGAATTGAAGATTTCCCCTTCTAATTTTTGGGTAATTATCCACCGCACTAAAGTCAACCTTAGGGAATGTCTTGAAAAAAATTGGGTTTAAAATTATGGAAATGAATGAATCTGAGATAAGGGAAATAGCCTATAACTGTCGAAAGGCAACTTTTTTAATTGAGAAACAACAAATTGCGAGCATCACACTGCGTGAAAAGCTGGAGCTAAAGATACACCTGGCCGGCTGTTCAATATGCAAGACATTTATGCAACAGAGCTTCTTAATCAATAAGATGGTGCATCAAATGGCCCATTCTTCAAACCGCAGCGATTTAAAATTGACCCTGCATTTTAAGGAAGAATTGCAGGTAATGATCAGTGATAGACTAAATAGAAGTTGAATTAATTTAAAAGCGTAACTTTTCAAATATTTATATACCTTAGTCAAAACTTTAGGGGTGCCTTGTGCTGAGAAATACCCTTTGAACCTGATGCAGTTAGTACTGCCGAAGGGAAAAGTAGAACGACACTCCACGTCGTTTTTCCTTCCTTAATACGGGTGCATTCCTATAGTTAGCAATTTTGGCAAAATGGAAATCACCGTAAATCAAGAAACCTATTTAGTAGAAGAGATTTGCTCTCTGCAGCAAGTACTTACCCATGTCCTTCAGCTACCGTCTACCGGGATCGCTGTGGCTATCAATCAAGAAATTATAGCTAAGGAAACCTGGGATGCACAATTTCTTAGATCCGGAGACCATCTTACCATTATCAAAGCAACCCAAGGCGGCTAAAACGTAAGATTATGAAAAAAGAAAAAACTCCAACGGATCAGGCAATCAGCAGGTCGCCTTTCCCCGCATCACGAAAAGTGTATGTTAAAGGTCAATTGCATGATATTGAAGTTGCCATGAGAGAAGTAATCCTCAGTGAAACCAAATTGCATGGCAGGTTTGGCGAAACAGAACCTAATTCGCCCGTAACGATCTACGATACCAGCGGTCCGTACACAGATCCCGACATAGAAATTGATGTCAAAAAAGGAATTTACAGGTTACGTGAGCAATGGATTTTAGATCGCGGAGATGTGGATCAGCTAGATGCTATTTCCTCAGATTATGGGAACATTAGGGCTAATGATCATGACTTAGATGCCTTAAGATTTGCGCATATCAGCAAGCCCTACAGAGCTAAACCCGGTATGAATGTGTCTCAAATGCACTATGCCAGAAAGGGAATCATCACTCCGGAGATGGAATATATTGCCATTCGCGAAAATCAGCGGATTGATTTATTACAGGAACAATTGCAGGATCAGTTTGAGGTTATGACGCATCAACACGCGGGACAAAGCTTTGGTGCAAATACGCCTAAAGGATACATCACTCCAGAATTTGTCCGCGCTGAAGTTGCCGCCGGAAGAGCCGTTATCCCATGTAACATCAATCATCCTGAACTAGAACCTATGATTATCGGTAGGAATTTCCTGGTGAAGATTAACGCCAATATTGGTAATTCAGCAGTTACCTCAAGCATTGAAGAAGAGGTTGAGAAGGCAGTTTGGGCTTGTAGATGGGGTGGAGACACGATTATGGATTTGTCGACCGGTAAGAACATCCATGAAACAAGGGAGTGGATTATCCGCAATTCTCCTGTTCCCATAGGAACTGTGCCGATATATCAGGCTTTAGAAAAAGTGAATGGAAAGGCAGAAGACCTGACCTGGGAGCTTTTCAGAGATACTTTGATTGAGCAAGCAGAACAAGGGGTTGATTATTTCACCATTCATGCGGGGGTACTTTTAAGGTACGTTCCGCTTACCGCTAAACGCATCACCGGCATCGTATCTCGCGGGGGTTCTATCATGGCCAAATGGTGTCTTGCGCATCACAAAGAGAACTTTCTCTATACTCATTTTGAAGAAATATGTGAGATCATGAAGGCTTATGACGTTGCCTTTTCTTTAGGAGATGGATTGAGACCAGGTTGTATTGCCGATGCAAATGATGCTGCACAATTCGGAGAGCTGGAAACGCTTGGCGAATTGACAAAAATTGCCTGGAAGCATGATATTCAGACCATTATCGAAGGTCCGGGCCATATTCCAATGCACATGATCAAGGAGAATATGGACAAACAACTTGCTCACTGTGGAGAGGCACCATTCTATACTTTAGGTCCGCTGACTACAGATATCGCCCCGGGATATGACCACATCACTTCGGCAATTGGAGCGGCGATGATTGGTTGGTTTGGAACTGC
>JACMPF010000277.1 GCA_014377665.1 Pedobacter sp.
CCACTTTAGCAATAGGATAACATTCTGCACTCAGGTGTATAATTTCCATTCTGTAGTATCGATTAGTTTAAAGGTTCTAAGAGTTACTCAAATTAAGTAATAACACATAGAAAGCAAATAAGTATAACAAATAATTTAAAAATTGTTATAAGGGAGGGGTTGGCCCATTAGGCTTCTTGAAGAGACTAAAATCAATTTAAACATTCCCGTAATAGGAGACAGCGACCGCTCCTGTGATTATTAGAATAATACCGAGCGCTTGCTTCGCGGAGATCTTATCGTTCAAAAAAAATAAAGCGTATGCTATAGGGACAATAATCCCCACCTTACCAACAATATTTAGCGTGGCTACGCCAAAATAACTATAAGATAAAGAGTTGAAAATAGTGCCACTAAAAATCAATACTCCCAATGCAGTCAAATACCGCCAGCTATTAATAGAAGCATTCTTAACCGCTACATATTTTAAACCATTTGCATAAAACAGTATCAGATTCATAAAAAGTATGGTGGTCTCCAGCACAAGCGAAAAATTGACAACCCCAAGTGATTCTATAGGCTTTTTTATAAAACTATAGCCTAAGCCCCAACATACCGAAGCAAGCAGAATGTACCACAGTCCAATGCGATAGGTTGGTATTTCTTTCAAATTAAAGCTATTAACAATTAAAGTTACCCCTACCAATGTCAGTATCATTAGGGTAACAATTTTTGGCCCGATTGCCCCATGATAAATGATAATGGACACTAAAATTGATATTAAAAAGGTTAAAATACTGACTAGTGTAATAGATAACGAAACGGAGGTATGTTTGAGAGACTTCACATAAAAGTATTGGCCCCCATAACAGACCAAGCTGAGCCCGATTGCTAGAACTAAAGAAACAGTAGTAAATGCATTACTTTTTGATTGATCTATAAAAGGAATGATAATTACAAGACAAAAAAATAGAAATGTTGTAACTATACTTCTGCAAAGCATGGAAACCAATTCATGATTCTTTCTGTTGACATTTACCCAAAGGCAATCCGCTATACCAAAGCTGAATACGTATAGTAAGACTACTATATATTTCATTGCTTGAGGAACGGTTCAAAATACTTGAACTTAGTTTTGGATATTAGCCTCTTAAGGTCCCGCCCGATAGCTATTCTTTCAGCCTCATTAACTGAAATCTTACGTTTGGCATCCAGTAACTGGATAGAGAAATAATCGTCAACAAGCCAATTTATTTTCGCAACTTTAGGTATCAATTCTTTGGCTTCTCTTAGCCGGTTGGTATATGTAAATGACCTGATCAACATGATCTTAATTGGCATTATCCAGAAGGATGTATCGATGTCTTTGGCAATCAATTCTTTATTATTATAGACTGGGAGCAAAATATCAATAACCAATTTGAATGATTCAGTTAAAATCAAATATTCCGATATCATGAGTTCGAATTCAATATTGAAGTATTGAAACCCATGAAGGTTAACGTTGTCAATCAATTTGTTTTTCACAAGAGTTATCCAGCTTTGCTTTTCGTCCATATCACCCATTAGATGGTGATATAGTATTTGCGTACCCATATACCTAGCGATCACGAAAGGATGTTTTATGCTTTCCAAATTAAAGCTACAAATGATATCATGGTAAACTTTAGCAGAAGTAAGGTCGTTTTGCAGAACCGAAGACAAAAAAAGCATTGCGTTGCCAAACACCTGCGCTTCCAGTTCAGGCTTATGTCGGATATAAAGACTGTAGCCCTGCTCAAAGCCTCTTCCAAACCCATCAATAAATGGAAACTGTTCAAAAAGATAGTTGTGTGCAGTTGGGTTTCTAGAAACAAGAGGGATTAATGTGTCATATAATAGCTTGTCTGCGAACACACGCTTAAGTAACCGATTCAATGCATCAAGATACACTTGATTAACTTCCCCTTTAGCAATTTTCGGAACTACACCTTCAAAAAAAGTTTTATAAATCTGCGCTTCATGGTACTGGGTTGTTTGTGAATTGCCAAGAGCTGACTGCTTAGAGACTAAATGATCAAGATTTAAGTAACCGCAATAAACACAAAGAATGTCAGCCGTTAATTGCGAAATCATACTTTCAGATTTTATAAGCTTAAAAAACCTTCTGAAGGTTTGACTACTAATTAATTTCCCTGTTTTTTTAAAAACTTCTTCTGAGAGACCGTTACAATCATTGTAATTAACAATTCTTTGACCGAATTGTAGACTCATTTGGGCTTTGAGAAGGCTAAGCTTCTCGAAATATGAGATGTCGTTTGAGTTCATTAATTGGTTTAGCTCGGAAATCAAATGTACAAATTTGTACAATATAATATCATAAACGCTACTTATTTTCGAATCTAATAACAAAGGTCATCCCAAAACCAATATTATTAAACATCAATTAAACACTAATAAAAAATTGTAATGAGAATTTTAAGAATTGTACTAGTTATGGGAGCTTTATGCCTAATTGTTTTACTATCTTCAACTGCAAGTGTTTCAGCCCAAAGGAAAAAGCCCGACTGCAGTCCGGAATCCATCTCTAAATGCAAATATGGCTTTGCTCCATTCAAAATTGGCTACTCGTCGGTTAGTAAAATTACACCATCATTATTCGGGAATTGGAAAAGGCTTATTGCTTACAACTTTACCCTCGCTGAACTTTACGCGATTGCATATGGAGCAGGCTCAACTATACCTGACGACTATCTTATGCTCCAGGTAAGAAATCCGGAGAAGCTAGAAGCAAAATACTGCTATGAACTCAACACGCCACCTGAGTTGGTTGACAATATGTTTGTGCTCATGCTTCAGCATCTTGAATATCAGTTCCCAGATTATACTGCTTTCATCTCTTACAAGGAAGGAAAAAACTATGTCGTAGTTACCGACAAGGAATACGGAATCCTCCTTAGCGAAAAACCCTTACACTCCAGAGGAAAGCAAAAATATAAAAAAGACACGACCTATTAAAAAAGAACACAGCAGTGGAAGATCCACTGCTGTGTTCTGCTTGTTCGCAGAGTTTGCAAAAAATGAGTCCAACCAACTAATCCGCCACTGCCCTAAACATCAAGGCTGCTGCTGTTAAGTTTGTGCGACTATCGATCAAAATAGCGGCACCATTCGCTTTGTTATCTGTATAAAAATCAAACGGTAGTGAATCTGCTGTCTTGATGATCACCCTGCCTATATCATTCAGCTTAAAATCATAAGCATCCTCTTTCTCTAACGTGTTAATGTCAACCTTATAAACAATCTCACGGATCTTACATTTTGTGATTTTACTGTTGTGCTGAAGCAAATAAGTGATGCTTTCATCAAGTGGTCGCGCATCCATCCAGCATACATCTGCTTCTATTAATTGTGAATTTTGCGGCAAGTGATCTGAATTCACAAGCACATCACCCCTGCTAATATC
>JACMPF010000278.1 GCA_014377665.1 Pedobacter sp.
CCCGATCGTTTTTGAAATTTTAACTTTCCATAACTCTGGTCCCTTTTCATAATATTCCCAGGAGAACACCTGTCCTCGCTCCGCTAACAACTGATAGTACAACGGTTTTGGATCGTGATCATTGTCAATGATGAAAGCCGCGCCGGGCGCCAGGCTATCAAATAATTCAAAAATCCTGGGGTGTTTTAAACGCGGTTCTAGAGCAGTTACATTTAGAATATTAATGGTTTCCATAATACATATATTAAGATAAAATAATCAGTAGCAAATCTACCAGCTCTGAAAAATATCGTTTATGATTTCAATCATATTATTCATATTTGTAAGTGAGAAAACCTTACTCACCAAGTATTTTTAGTCCTTCAGGAGAAATGAATTTATAATTCCATTCTGGTTCCCATACCACATTTACTTCAGCTTTGAAGTTATTGAAGTCGCGCTCTAAACTGTTTTTTGTGGCTATTATGATGCTGTCTCCCATCGGACAAAATTTGGAAGAAAGGGTCATTTGTACAGAAATCAACATTTTTTTACCGTCAAATTTCACTGCATAGACCAATCCTAAATCAACAATGTTTATAAATAGTTCGGGATCTATTACCGTTTTTAAACAGGTAATGAGCTTGTCCTTTATCCCATCAGAAGAATTTGAAATATCAAATGCGATCATACTTTTCAGTTCTAGTTTTGTGAATAAGTAATAAAAATACGTGCAGGCAGTAACTCGTTGAACACATAATTAGGCTAACAGCACCAAGATACTTTAGCGCCGAAATTCTTAATAAGAACCCAACCAGGAAAGAAACAAGAAAAATAAAAAAGGCAATAAGCTGTACAGATAACAATCTATTATTAATCAAGTCTGCCGGCAAAGGGATTTTGAATTTTCCCGTTAGCTGTTCATAATGTTTTACCCAAATAATGTACGGAAGGGTTTTAAAAGTCTGACCCAGAATCAATGTACTGACCCAACCCATAAAAATGAAAGTTCCATAAAGAACAGATAACTGTACCGCATACGCATCATTCTGTATATGATAATAAAGAATTACTGGAAGAACCAATATCCCTATGCCGAGCAGTATAAAAGAGGACAAGCTCTGAACCATCGGCTTATCAATTCCTTTACGTATTCTGGAAATAATGCATTGATATAGAAAAGCAAAGTAAAATCCTATTCCACTAGTTCCAAGCCCTAAAATGAAATAAGTATTGAAATTGAGGCCATGAAGATACCCATCAATGAGAAATGCAATTAAAGCTCCATTAATTAAATAATATGAAACAGTTAAGAGATTAGTTTTCTGATAGCTAGAGAGCAAAAACATTGGGATAAGTTTAGCACTCACTCCAATGATTAATAATAAAAACCAGCCGGAGATCCCCATTTGAGCATGCAGTCTTAAAAACTGGAGGTGTTCCTTTGGTAAAAAAGGATATTGAAAATTAAATACCATCAAGACACCAAGGGAAATCGTTAAAAATAACCATAGGCAAGATGTTAGAATAAACTCCGCAAAAACGGATGAAGCTTGTTTGCCCTTTGTAATGGTAAATAGAACGTTCAACACAAAAAGGAATACCCCAATCAAAATTAAAACACTTCCGATTTGCATGTAAAGTCCTGGCTCAAATACCCAGAAGGAATAGACCAATAGAATTATACCGGGCACAAGAAACAACAAGCTCCACCAGCCCATTCGTATGCTGAACAGCTCCTTTTCCAAAATGACCGGTAGCAATTGGTTCAGTGCACCAAAAATAACCATTGTACCCCAGCCCAGAGCTGCAGTGTGTGTTAGTGCCAATAGCATAGGTTGGAAATAATGACCTGACATTACTTCTATAGAGAAGAAAAACATAATTGATAGAATCAGAAAGAATACAGCTCCAATAGAATAATGGGCAATAACGATTTTATAAAGACTACGCTGGTGTTTGCTTGAGTTCATTACCGTAAATTAATACGTCCGATCTAGACGCCGAGTATTGGTGAATTATATATGCTAGCCCTCTTTTGTTCAGTTCAGGCAACAAGAAGACAGGAACCTTTTTATGGTAAACATATAATAGCTCATCCTTTGCCATTTTCTCAATGCGCTCCATAATTTGCACTATAGGCTTTGGCATTTCCAGGTTACGAACATCAATGTATATTATTTTTTCAGAAACAAAACGGGATAAGACTTCATCAAAAAGCACCTTATCATCTTGCCCAGGTTCCTCGGCTAATAAATCATCAAAATACAAATCATCGCCCTTTTTTTCAAACCAGGTTAAGAACAGTTTTAAATCAATAACATCAGTATGACACAAAAAACCCTTCTCTCCCAGTAAGCTGATTAATGGGCTGGGTTCAAAAGAATTGATAACTTTTAATCTTTCCCCCTTTCTAAGTTTACCTGCAATTTTTAAAATTTCTTTCAAAGGATCTTGATTCTTATTGAGAAACGGTCTCACATCAAGCTCAAATACTACTGCTTGTCTATTAAAGTCAATACCAATTACTGGCGAGGAGTATTTTTCAGATGTTTTCCTATCAATAACCAAACCTATTTGTTCCATGGTATCCAAAAAGGAGGTCACATCACAGCGGGCAATTTTGCAGGCATCGGAAATGGTTACCCTTCGTGCCAGAAGGTTCCGTAAAATTGGATTTTTTAATTTAGAAAAATTACTATTCAGTTTAACTAAGGCAGCTATCACACCCACCTCATCCATGTCAAGCAATTCCTTTATCCGCGTTTGCGCTGTGATGGGTTTTGTATTTTCCGCTTTCATAAGACGTTCTATTTTATCGAAAATGTCTATCTTAATAATGAAGTCAAAGTTATTGTCTTGCGAACTCGATTTTTATGAGTGAAATCATAAAGGACTTCAAATCATCGACATGGTCTTTTAACGAAATACTTTTCTATTGATGATTGTCAACTCCCCCTTCTTTTCTAAGGATTTGATAGAACGGATAACAGTTTCCACCCTCAATCCAGTAAGATCAGCAATTTGTTGTCGGGTTATTTCAACTTTATATTGTTGGTCTGAAACTGATTTATCAATTTTTATTTTAAAATAATCGATGAGCTTAAGCACACGGTGTTCTGGATCCTGAGAGGAGATTTCTGAGGCCATAATAGATTTGAAATAAAGTCTTTTGGCAAGATTCGTAGTTACTTGCAAATGAACAGCTGGGTTCTCAATTAACAACCGCATAAAGCTCACCTTCGGCAAAAGAAAAACCTTAGAGAGTAAAAATGCAACCGCATTTGCAGGATAACTATCCGTAATAAAGAGCGGAGGTTCACCAAAACTATCACCATCCGAAAAAAGGCCTTGAATAAACTCCTTTCCTTCATCGTTGAAATTATTCATTTTGATGGCCCCATTAGCTATCTGATAGTAATATCTTGAAGTGTCCCCTTCTTTAAAGATAATTTCGCCCTTGTCGAAGTTTACAATCTTTGCGCCAAATTGAATCAATAAGTCTTCACTAATCATGGGCTTCAAGTTAAGCGCTTTATTTTAAAGTCAAGTATTAGTCGGGATTTGACTAGAAATGTAGCGATCCAGCCTTCTAAAGGTAATCGTGAAACATTGCTTTTGGTAAGGTAAATGCTCGTAGCGTGCTCCTACTTACAATTCAAGATCACAAACCAGAGTAATAATCATATCCCCGTTCAGCCCAATAGTCCCTTGGCCTTGTATCGCTGAACGACATCGTTCCAATCCTTTTTAAGTTCTTAATTCCATATTTTACCGGAATGATCAGCCTTAAAGGTGCGCCATGTTTAATCGATAGCGGCTTGCCGTTCATTTCATATGCCAGTATCGTCTGAGGATGAACAGCGCTTTCCATTTCCAGACCCACATAATATTTCCCGTTAGGGGTTTCCAAACCAATATATTTCTTTTTGACACAATCTTCTAAGTGGTAATGATCTAAAAAATCGATTAACTTCAGGCCCGTCCAGTGCTGGATCTGGTCCCAACCTTCCACGCACTTAAAATCGAATACGATCTCCGTTTTCGGGAGGGATCTGATCTCGTCAATGCTTACTTTTAATAAACTGCCATCTGTGCTTTTTATGTTCAGGAACCATTTGTCAGATTTAAAATTTTCATCATCAATGCCAATCATGCTATTGACACGCACATCAATCGCTGCCCTTGATTTGGGATAGGTCCTCACCAAGTGGCTGTTGCTAAAGAAATTGCGAAAAAACAACTCACTCTTATTGAGTGCTCTCCTCAACGGTGCACGCACATTTCCGGTAACCCCGGCTACTTCTTTTGGCGAATTGTACAGCCATTTCCAGCCAGCAAATGCACCAGCACTCAAAGCGAAAAATGTTCCGAACGAAATAAATGTCCTTCTTTTGATCTGTTGCTCTACCGTCAGCGGTTTCGCGATCCTTTTATGAAACAGGTTCTTCATTTTCTTTGGGTTTAACTAAATCCTTCACCTGGCAATCCGTAACCTCAAATCCTGAAACCACCGACCTGAAATTGTTCCATCCTGCAAGAATCACCTGCACCACATGAATCATAAAAAATAGCACATAACCTATAGTCAGCGCAAAATGCAGGATACGTGCAACATGGTACCCGCCACACAGCCAGCAAATCCAGTAAAATTGAACAGGCTTATAAATTGCAAGGCCCGTAAATACGGAGCCAAAACCCATGATTATGATGGCTGTATAAGCAATCCGCTGCGCGGCATTGTATTTCTTTTGCGGCGGAACAGCTTTACGGATATGCAGGTCATGCAACAATACCTGCCAAGCTTCCCGAAAAGAATTCCTCTTAGGTACCAGTTCGCGCCAGGAGCCAGAAACTATCGTGTAAATAACATATAGGAGCCCGTTGATAAAAAACAACCACATAAAAAAGAAATGGAAGGCCATGCCTTCTGCTAGTCGCTGCTTCAGGTGAAAGTACTTATAAAACCATTCTGGGAAAAACTGAAAAATTGTAGTTCCAAATATGGTGATCCCATAAGAATCATTAGCCCAATAAATGAAAAGACCACTCCAGATCATAACGGCAAGCACGGGGAAATTGACCCAGTGTGTCCAACGCATGGCTAACGAATGTTTTTCTTTGATCACTTTCATAAAGCACTGTTTTAGATGCAGCCACAATCCTCCATGTTTTTGCTTCCTTGACCGTAAACATATTGGAATAATTACATAAAAATACATTTTTAACTTCCGTTATTACGTATGTAAAGTATTTAATCCAACACGGTAAAGTTAAACCGATTTTAATGACTAAAATAATATGAAAAAGATAAATTTTTGGACCACTTCGCTTTTACTGCTTGCACTGAATGCTTGTAGCCAGAATCCGAATTCTGCTAAGCAGCAGAGAACAACAACTAGCAGCTCCTCTGAAAACACCAAGCTGTATCCGGGGGCTAAGCCAGACGCGCATTGGAAGAAAGTGCTTTCCGCAAAAGCCTATGAGATTATGGTTAATAAGGGAACCGAGGCACCCTACAAAAATCCATATTGGGATAACCATAAAAAGGGAATTTATGTGAGCGCAGCTACGGATAAGCCTTTGTTCAGTTCAGATGCTAAGTTCGAATCCGGAACGGGATGGCCAAGCTTCTTCCAAGCTATTGACAATAAAGCCATCAAAATAGTTAGGGACAATTCAAACGGGATGATTAGGGACGAAGTGGTCGAAACAAGCACAGGTCTTCATTTGGGACATGTCTTCAATGACGGACCAGAGCCGACAGGCAAACGGTACTGCATGAATTCTTACGCGTTTAAATTTATTCCTTCCAAGTAAATCACTAATCTTTCTTATGTTAGTTTATTAAAATTAGACAGTTATCTTTGATTTAAAGTCTGTTTAATCAGGTAAAATGATTGGAGTTGATAACTGATGAAAGAAATAAAGGATATCTTAAAAGCATATGACTTGTCCATAAAAACAGGTCAAAAGGCTGCGCTGGCAACTGTTGTTAAAATTGAGGGATCATCTTACCGACGTCCAGGAGCGAGGATGCTCATTACGGAAGACGGTATGCTTACCGGTGCAATCAGCGGTGGTTGCTTGGAAGGCGATGCTTTAAGGAAAGCGCTTTCGGCCATACATCAGCAGGAGAATAAGCTCGTTACCTATGATACCACTGATGAAGATGACGCAAAATTCGGTGTACAGCTAGGTTGCAATGGTATTGTTCGTATTCTTTTTGAGCCTATAAAAAGTGATGCTGAATGCAATCCGATCGATATTTTGGCTTTCCTGGAGGCAGAACAAGAAAGCGCTGTTCTGGTTACTCTATTCTCACTTACTTCTGTGAAACAAATAGGTTCTAGTTTGCTTTATGGGAGCAATTTATCCATCCAAAATTCCGCTGCAGCATTACCTCCTGGGGTGATCACGGATGCTGAAGAGGTACTAACCAGCAAAAGTTCAACATTTAAGTCCTACACACTTGATGGATACAACATAGAAGCCTTTTTGGAACTGGTAAATCCACCAATTTCGCTGGTCATCGCAGGCGCAGGAAACGATGCACAGCCACTGGCGCAAATTGCAGATATATTGGGCTGGCAGACGACGATTATAGACGGAAGACCTACCCATGCTACTGCACTACGATTTCCAACCGCAGATAAAATCCGGGTTCTAAAACCTGAGCAGGTACTTTCAAATGTAAAACTAAATCACCAGACCGCATTTGTGCTGATGACCCATAATTACAATTACGACGTTGAATTGCTGAACCTTTTGCTTCAAACTAATGCGCGCTATATAGGGACACTAGGCCCAAAGAAAAAATTGATTCGGATGCTGGAAGAGCTTCAACTGGCTACCGATGAAAATCTAAGTCGTATTTATGGTCCCATAGGTTTGGATATCGGGGCAGAGACAGCGGAAGAGATTGCAATTTCCATCATTGCAGAAATCAAATCTGTCTTCAGTGGCGCCTCCACAGGGTTTTTAAAAGAAAAAACATTACCAATTCATACCTACAACATTAATCTGGATGGTTATGGTTAATGGCATCATAATCTTAGCGGCAGGCAATTCATCCAGGCTAGGGAAACCGAAGCAACTGTTAACTTACCAGGGTAAAACGCTCTTGAAGCATGTGACAGATGAATCACTGGAGGCCAGCGATGGCGCTATAGTTGTTGTGCTCGGTGCCTATGCAGAAATAGCTGTTGAAGCCACAAATGATCGTCTGTTTCGCGTGGTCAACGAGCGCTGGCAGAGCGGCATGTCGTCCAGCCTTGCGATGGGCTTACTCGAGCTGTTAACTCAACACAAGGATTTGGAAAATGCAATTGTTACTGTTGCTGACCAGCCCTATGTAACAGCAGACCTACTAAAAGCTTTGATTATAAAGCAACAGCAAACCGGCAAAGGCATTATCGCCAGCAGTTATGCACAAACAATAGGTGTCCCTGTCTTGTTCAATAAGAAATATTTCGATCTGTTGTTGAGCCTGAAAGGTC
>JACMPF010000279.1 GCA_014377665.1 Pedobacter sp.
AGTAGCTAAATATGCTTATGAAAACTACCCTGCCAGTCCGAACGGTTCAGATTATAATACGGCAATGATGTGTGATGAAAGCGGTCGCCACCTGGTTATGATGCCTCATATTGAGCGTTCTTTATTCCAGTGGCATTGGGCTAACTATCCAAAAGGACGTAAAGATCAGGTTTCCCCTTGGATGGAGGCTTTTGTAAACGCCAGGATTTGGGTGGAGCATCAATAGGTAATACCCCCTAATACCCTTACTAACCCTAACCAAACATGCATTTAGTCCCATATAAGCCTATAACCCCATAGCAAATGTGATCGGCATATTGAACCTGACTCTAACGGGTTTACCTGATTGTTTACCCGGTTTCCATATAGGTGATTTTTTAATTACCCTCGCTGCTTCATCGTCCATTCCATAACCCACTCCTTTCATCACCTTTACGTCGCTTACAGAACCATCACGCTCAATCACGAATGAAACAAACACCTTGCCTTGCTTTTCTTGTTCGATCGCTATAGTTGGATACCTCAGGTTTCTTTGAATAAACTTATACCAGGCTTTCATGCCTCCTTCAAATTCTGGATAGGCTTCAATATCTATTGCATTATAAATCTCTTCTTCAGTGCCTGAGCCTTCGCCACTAACGGTTCCTGCTTCTGTTCCGTTACCGGCACCTTCTGTTGGCGCAACAATCAGATCGGTCTCCTTTCCAACCTGAGTGACAGGGCCTACTACAGCATGATCCATTTCTTCAATTGTTGGAGGAGTAAACGGAGGCGTATCGTTCACGGGAGTTGGTCTTGACATCGGCTTAACCATTTTAATCTTTTCATTGATTGGATCGTTTTTAGGAAGCAAAAGTTCCTCTTTAACCTTAGGTTTTTCAACTTTGGGCGGCAGAATCACATCCACAATTTTTTCATTGTTATAAGGCTCAGCAACAACTTCATCCTTTTGAAATAAGGAATAGAGCTTTGGAGCCATAAATAGCAGAACAAAAACAGCAGAGCCAAAGAATAGCGCCCACATACTTATTCGGCCAGATTCAGACCGAAGCGCATAGGCGCCGTACGCTTGATTTCTGTTTTTGAAGACAAGGTTAAGCCACTCAGCCTTGTACAAATTTGATGATGTGTTTATCATGGTTTTAAGTAATGGTTCATTCATAAGATGAATTTGACATGGTACTTTCCATAATTACTACAACAAAATAGTTACTTCATAAGGGCAGGGTCAAAATCAATAGCCGAGGGCGGTGCAGCGGTGGCAACATTACTTCCCCATACTTTATTAGGCCTACTGCCCATTACCAGCTCTATTACCCCGCCATTGATAAGATCGCTGTGGGTAAACCATGGCTTTGACAACAGCTTGCCATTTAGCGCAGCTCGCTGAATGTAAACGTTTTCTTTAGAATTGTTTAAGGCTTTTAGGATGAATTTTTTACCAGACGGTAGATTTATACTTACCTCAGTAAAGGAGGGGCTTCCAATGTTGTAAGCTGGAATTCCAGGCGTAACAGGAAAGAATCCCATCATAGAAAATACTACGAATGCACAAGTACCGCCGCCATCTTCATCTCCAGGGATGCCAAAAACGTTGTCCGGAAACCAGGTATCCATTAACATTCTTATGCGCTTCTGAGTTTTCCAGGGTGAGCCTGTGTAGTTATAGAGATATGGGATGTGATAACTCGGTTCATTTCCCATTACAAACTGGCCTACTAAACCTGATGCATCCGGTTGATTTAACCAGAACAAGAACTTTGGTAAACTGAGGTCTTCTCTGTAAAGTTGATCTAATTTGGCCTCAGTTCTCTGTAGTCCGCCCATCTTTTTAAATAACCCTTTTAAATCGTGTTTAGGCGTCCAGTTATAGGTGTACGAGTTATTTTCAGTTACGTATTCCCTGCCCAACAATTTTGGATTATATGGTTTTATCCAGTTCCCATTTTTATCTTTCGGCCAAACCATGCCTTCTTCTTTGTTGAAAACATTAGACCACCAAGCCGCTCTTTTTAAAAACAGCGATTTATCCTGCGGATACCCTGCTGCTGTTGCAAGCTGAGCAATTGACCAGTCACAAATACTCCACTCAAGTGTGATTGAAACACCTTCATTGCCTCTGCCTTCCCACCATTTATCCATGTCAACACCATCTTTACTTCCACGCTCTTCTGGTCTTGATGAGTACAAATATCCTTTGGCATTGTAAAAAGAATCGATTGCCGTAGCGGGCCCGTTTCTCCATGGAAGCAGGGTGCCCTGTAAAGAATTCTTTTTCAACCCTTCATATGCAGTTTTGACATCAAAGCCCTTGATTCCTTTAGACCATGCATCTGCAAACCACGATGCTGCGTGATTGCCTGTCATCGCTGGCCAATCTCCCGTTGCTAATGCAAATGCAGGCATCCATCCACTCTGTTTGTACATGGCGATGTAGGAGTTAATCTTCTCCAGCTCCATTGCGGGATCAAGAATGGTATGGAGCGGCTCTTGCGCGATGTAAAGATCCCAGATCCAATTATCAACATAAAAAGGCTTGTCGCTCTTATGTATCTGATGGTCATAGGCGCTGTAGTATTGACCATATTCATTGATGTCAACCATTCGCTCGTACGTTCTATAAAGTGATGTATAGAAGGTTCGTTTCTGAGCAAATGTTCCACCCTTAACAGTAATTTGTGAAAGCTTTCTATTCCAGATGTTTTTAGCTTTAATTTTGATATTGCTAAAATTCCAATCGGGTATTTCTGTGTCCAGATTAATTTTCGCCTGTGCAATACTGATATAAGAAATGCCATATTTAAGTTTCACAAGGGTCGAATTATTAAATCTTGCCAGTAGTCGATTTTTCTCCTTGTTGTTTTGGTAGCTCAAATCATCCATATCCTGATCGGTCTCGGCATAAAAAAAGGCTTTCATACCTGTAATGTTTTCCGTACCAGTGATCGTTCTTTTTCCGTCAGACTGTACATTCCCGCTCCCCCCATTTAGACCAAGACGCAGATAATTATCTTTTGCATCCTTGAAGTCGATCTGGAAGATACCACTCTTTGCGGAAGGACTGAACTCGACTGTGAACCCGGTATCCTCATCTTCCACCTGATAATAATAAGGTGTTGCTTTTTCACTTAATATGGTAAGCCTCTTGCCCCAAAAAGCATCATTCATTTTACCCTTCAATGGTAAAAAAGAAAATGCAAATTCTGTACGGTGTGAGACTGTTGTTAAAGGGAAGAAACTGATTTGATCATCGAGCTGATCTTGTTTCATAGGAAATACCCTAAGCATTGAATTGGGCAGGTGCACCAATGCGCGAGTGGGCTGAAGCACGATACCGGATCCTCCTATCCCAGGATCAACATAATCGATTACAGATGCTACAGTCAGAGTTTTTGCTTGTTTAGGCTGTGCGAACAGCGCTGAAGTTGAGCACAACAACAGGCTGTAGAATATATGGAGTTTCAATATTTTCATAACCGTGTTATTTGTCGCTTTGTAACCAATCTGTTTTAGCTCCAGGCAACATATTGCCAGATGGTGCTGCACTTTCTATTGAGCTAGCCCAGGATTTATTTGGTCGCGGACCCATTTGAAAGTCTATGGTTGCGCCTGAAACTAAATCTGAGTGCTTAAACCAAGCTTTGTTGAGCGGCTTTCCATTAATAGCTGCACGCTGAATAAATCTATTCTCCTTCGAATTGCCATTGGCATTGATCCTAAAAACTTTTCCGTTGGGTAGATTTATGCTGATTTTGGTAAAGACCGGACTGCCAATATTATAAACAGGAATTCCAGGCGTAACAGGGAAGAATCCCATCATAGAAAACACCACAAAAGCGGTCATTCCACCTCCATCTTCATCACCAGGAATACCAAATAAATTATCCGTGTACCAGGTGTCCAACAGCATTCTAATTCTCTTCTGAGTCTTCCATGGAGCACCAGTGTAATTATAAAGATATGGAATATGAAAACTGGGCTCGTTACCCATCACAAACTGTCCGACTAATCCCGATGCGTCAGGTTGAGTCTTCCAGAATATAAATTTAGCCGTTCCAAGATCTTCCCTAAACAACTGATCCAGCTTCTCTTCCGCTTTCTCTCTTCCTCCCATAAGGTTGAACAGACCTTTGAGGTCATGCTTAACCACCCAGTTATATGTATAGGCATTATTTTCAGTAAAGAACTCACGACCAGCAGCTTTTGGATCCATATTATCTATCCAGTTGCCATTCTTGTCTTTAGCCCACATGAAACCTTTGTCTTTCCTATAGACATTTTCATAATTTTTCGCCCTGCGGAGAAAGAGCCTTTCATCCTCTTTTTTACCCAATACCCCCGCTAGTTGCGAGATGTTCCAGTCGCTAAAACTGTTTTCTAACGTCACAGATACCGATTGGCGCTTCTCCCAAACATTCTCCACTTGGGGAACGGTTTCCGCTTCTCCGTATGGAAGTCCTGGCATATAGCCTTTTGCGTTATAAAAAGAATCGAGCACAGTTGCCGGTCCATTATTCCAGGGAAGTAAAGTTGCCTCTAAGGAGTTCTTTTTAAGTCCTTCATATGCGGTATTTAGATCAAAGTTGCGGATTCCTTTATAGTAAGCATCGGCAAACCAGGAGGCCGCATGGTTTCCTGTCATTGCAGGCCAGTCTCCAAATATTGTGGCGAAGGCGGGAATGTAACCGCCTTGCTGGTACATCGTGATATACGAATTAATTTTATCGGCTTCCCTTGCAGGATTTAGGATCATGTGCAAAGGCTCAAGAGCAATATAAGTATCCCAGATCCAATTGTCTACAAAGAATGGCTTTTCACTCTTGTGAATCTGGTGGTCATATGCGCTGTAATATTGCCCATACTCATTGATGTCTACCATTCGCTCATAGCTTCTGTATAGCGAAGTATAAAAAACACGTTTCTGAGCTACTGATCCTCCCTCCACGTTAATTTGAGACATTACTTTCTCCCAGGCACCATATGCTGAGGCCTTGAGTGTTTGAAAGTCCCAATCAGGTATCTCCTTTTTAAGGTTTAATTTCGCTTGTTCAATGCTGATGTAGGAGATACCATATTTGAAGCTTAGCTCTTTACCTGTTTTAAGAAGTACCTGCTTTTTGTTATCCTTGGTTCGATATATTGACTCCTGAATATCGTTGTTGGTTTCGGCATAAAAATAGGCCTTCATACCCCTAAATACCTCAGTTCCGCTGATTGATCTTTTTCCTATTTGCTGTATTGTTCCGTTTTCATTAAAAATTCCCATTCTAAGATAATGCGGCTGATCATTTTGGAACTTCAGCTTAAACATTCCAGATTTTTGCGACGGAACGAACTCAATCATGGTATTCTCCTCCCCTAATTCGGATTTATAGTAATAAGGACTAAGAATTTCGTGGTTATATACCAACTTTTTATCCCATATGGTATTTTCGACCTTCCCACTGATCGGCATAAATTGAAAAAGAGATACAATTCGATGTGATGCAATAGTTAAGGGAAAAAAACTGACCTGATCATCCAGGGCATCCTTTCTAATCGGAAATACTCGGATCATGTGGTTGGGAAGCTGAACAGTTGGGCGGGTAGGCTCGAGAATAAGTCCGACTCCACCTATTGATGGGTCGACAAAAGAAAGGTTTGACTTGTCTGGCGAAGGCTTGTGGTTTTGCCCACATACGGCGCTCATCATAGCTACAGCGGCGAATAAGCTTAATAGTGGTTTTTTCAAGAGTTATTTGGTTAGGTGTACAATACAGCGTATTTCAAACTTAGTTAAAAGCACTTGTATATACAAGATAAATAATAAGCCCAATAACCGCAACTCGCTGAAGCAGGGCATAAACAGCCAAGCACATATGTTGTTTGTCGAAATAATGTTTATTTGTTAAATAATTACTAATAAATAATTAAAAAACCTTTGAATATATATTCACATTCGTATTTTTACATCAATTTCCATAGGAAAACTGAACAAAAACTTTATTTTCAATAAATATTCAAACAAATAAATGAAAAGCTTAAGGACAATTGCATTAAAAGAAGCGCAATCAAGGATTTCACCCGAGGTTAAGTCGCCATCGACTAAAATCTCAGATTTTTTTGGCGCTAATGTTTTTGATAAGAAAAAAATGAAAGATTTCTTATCGAAAGAGGTTTACAATAAACTTGTTTCAGCCATCGACAACGGTGAATTGATCAACCAGGAAGATGCTAATCACATCGCAACTGCGATCAAAAGCTGGGCTATGGGAAAAGGTGCAACGCACTACACTCACTGGTTCCAACCGTTAACGGGTACTACTGCTGAGAAACATGATTCATTTTTTGAACCTAGCAGCGATGGTCCGATTGAAATATTTGCAGGAAGCGCTTTAGTTCAGCAAGAGCCAGATGCTTCAAGTTTCCCTAATGGTGGCATCCGTAATACTTTCGAAGCACGCGGTTACACTGCATGGGATCCTTCTTCTCCGGCATTCATAATGGAAAGCGCAGCTGGTAAAACACTTTGTATTCCTACAGTTTTTGTTTCTTACACTGGTGAAGCATTAGATTACAAAGCTCCTTTATTGAAAGCGTTAAATGCTATGGATAAAGCTGCTGTTGATGTTTGTCAGTATTTCGATAAAAGTATTACTAAAGTAAATGCCTCTTTAGGTATTGAGCAAGAATACTTCCTTGTGGATCTTGCTTTATATAACGCTCGTCCAGATTTAGTAATGACTGGACGTACGCTATTTGGACACATGTCTGCTAAAGGTCAACAATTGGAAGATCACTATTTCGGATCTATTCCTGAGCGTGTTTTCAGTTATATGGTTGACTTTGAAAATGAAGCTTTAAAATTAGGTATCCCTTTGAAAACAAGACACAATGAGGTTGCTCCTATGCAATTTGAGTGTGCTCCTATTTACGAAGAAATCAACTTAGCTATCGATCATAACCAATTGTTAATGGATTTGATGGAGAAAGTTGCTTTAAGACATAAATTCAAAGTGTTATTACACGAGAAACCATATGCTGGAATTAACGGATCAGGAAAGCACAACAACTGGTCATTAATTACTGATACTGGTAAAAACCTTTTGGCTCCAGGTAAAACGCCTAAAAACAACTTAATGTTCTTAGCATTCTTTGTAAATACTGTAAAAGCTGTTCATGAGCATGCTGATTTATTGAGAGCTTCAATTGCTTCTGTAAGCAACGATCACCGTTTAGGTGCTAACGAAGCTCCACCTGCAATTATCTCTATCTTCCTCGGTCAGCAATTGAACGAAGTATTGGATGAGATCGAGCACTCACGCATCAGCAAAAAAGTGAAAGAAGACAATGCATTGTGGTTAGGTATTCCTAAGATTCCACAAATCTTGTTAGACAATACTGACCGTAACCGTACTTCTCCGTTTGCCTTCACTGGTAACAAATTTGAGTTGAGAGCGGTAGGTTCTTCTGCGAACTCATCTGCACCAATGACTGTGTTAAATGCAATCGTTGCTGATCAATTGGTTAAATTTAAAGTTGACGTTGATAAACTGATTAAAAAAGGCGAGAAGAAAGATGTTGCGCTTTTAACAGTGATCAAAAAATATATCAAAGAATCTAAAGATATCCGTTTTGAAGGAAATGGTTATAGCCAGGAATGGGCTGATGAAGCTGAAAAACGTGGCTTGTCTAACATCAAAACTACTCCAGTAGCCTTAGATGCTTATGTAAGTGAGAAATCTACTGAGTTGTTTACCAAAACTAACATCTTCAGCAAACGTGAGCTTCATGCCCGCCATGAGATATTGTTAGATAACTATTACAAAAAACTTCAGATCGAAGCAAGGGTAATGGGTGAAGTAACACACAGCATGATCATCCCTGCTGCGATTGCTTACC
Organism: Pedobacter sp.; assembly: GCA_014377665.1. Classification (GTDB taxonomy): domain Bacteria; phylum Bacteroidota; class Bacteroidia; order Sphingobacteriales; family Sphingobacteriaceae; genus Pedobacter. Next base: position 7,882 of record JACMPF010000279.1, read on the forward strand.
AAAATACATTGATCGAAAACGCCAAAGGATTGAAAGAACTTGGACTTAACAAAGAGGCTTTAGAAACTCCTTTAGCCATCATAGGAAAGATATCTGAGCATTTAGGTATTGTTAAAACTAGTATCGATAGCATGTTAGAGGCACGTAAAGTGACCAACCACATTGAAGATACCCGTGATAAAGCAATCAGCTACGATTTGGAAGTCAAGTCTTACTTCGACACCATCCGCTACCATACAGATAAATTAGAGCAAATTGTTGACGATAGCCTTTGGCCTCTGCCCAAATTTAGAGAGTTGTTGTTCTTGAAATAAACCGACCACCTAAATACTGAACTATTTTTTAGTTTTTATAACCTCAGCTGTCATGGCCGGGGTTATTTTTTGTTCCAAAAACACCCTCGGAATTGTAGAATTCAGGTGTTTCCCTATCTTTGCAACACATGAGTGATAACAGGTATAACCAACGCGGAGTTTCTGCATCAAAAGAGGATGTACACCAGGCTATTAAGAATATTGATAAGGGTATTTTTCCTCAGGCTTTTTGTAAAATCATTCCTGATATATTAGGTGGTGATGATGCATTCTGTAATATTATGCATGCTGACGGAGCTGGTACTAAGTCTTCTTTGGCTTACGTTTACTGGAAAGAGACTGGCGACATCTCTGTATGGAGAGGCATTGCTCAGGACGCAATTATCATGAACATTGATGATCTAATCTGTGTTGGCGCTACTGATAACATCCTTTTATCCTCTACAATTGGAAGAAACAAGAACCTCATTCCTGGCGAAGTTATAGCTGCTATTATTAACGGTACCGAAGAAATACTTGCAGAACTTCGTTCCCAAGGGATTTCCATCTATTCTACAGGTGGCGAAACTGCCGATGTAGGTGATTTGGTTAGAACTATTATTGTCGACTCTACTGTTACTTGTCGCATTGAACGCGAAAAGATCATCAGTAACGATAAAATTCAGGCTGGCGACTTGATTGTAGGATTATCGTCAAGCGGACAAGCTACCTATGAAAGCGAATACAATGGAGGCATGGGATCTAATGGACTAACTTCTGCGAGACATGATGTATTTAATAAGTCAGTAGCAGACACATTTCCTGAAAGTTTTGATCCTGCGGTTCCTTATGATTTGGTTTTTTCCGGTGGCAAGAAACTTACAGAT
>JACMPF010000280.1 GCA_014377665.1 Pedobacter sp.
ATAAATAAAATGTACATTTTTGTTGAGGTGACCTCTTAATTATTACCGTAGATAAACAATTTCAAATGTATTTACTAGCTTTTCTATATCAAGTAGCAACGTTTATTATTCCTGCAATAGTCATTCTTACCTTTGCACATTATTTATTCAGAAAAGAGTTCGACAAATATCTGGATCTTAAATTTCCTGAAACAACATCCATAGGTAATGATGAGTTGCTCCCGCTTAAACTTCAGGCGCACGAAAGGATGATCGTGTTTGTTGAACGTATCAATCCATCAAATGTCCTGGTAAGATTACATCATCAAGGTATCAGTGTTGCAGATCTGCAATCTTTAGTAATAAACGAGATAAATTCAGAATATCAGCACAACATCACGCAGCAGCTTTATATTGGAGATGAAACCTGGAATGTGATAAAAAGGCTAAAGGAAGACACGATAGCAATGGTTGGTAATGCGGCTAAGGGTCTTGCATCGGATGCAACCGGGGTCGATTTAAGCAAGAGGATTTTACAACATATCTCTTTGATGCAGGAAAACCCTTACGACTTAACCCTAACGATGATAAAAGGGGGAATTCACTAAAAATCATATTATGGAGAAGAAATTTGTCACAACGTCCGGTATAGAAATTAAGGAAGTTTACTGTTCTGCCATTCCTCTTGAGGATAGTCCTGGAATATTTCCTTTCACCAGAGGTATTCAAACGGACATGTACAGAGGTCGATTTTGGACCATGAGGCAATATGCAGGCTTCTCAACAGCAGAAGAATCGAACAAGCGTTATCACTATTTACTGGCTCAAGGAACCACTGGTTTATCAGTTGCTTTTGATCTACCAACTCAGATAGGGTATGATTCTGATCATGCAATGTCTGACGGCGAGGTAGGTAAAGTAGGCGTAGCGATTGACTCTTTGAGAGATATGGAACAACTATTTGATGGCATTGAGTTGCAAAAGATAACTACCTCAATGACCATAAATGCTACCGCATCCATTTTGCTGGCCATGTACATTGCATTGGCCAAGAAGCAGGGCGCAGATATTCGACAAATTTCAGGTACCGTACAGAATGATATATTAAAAGAGTATGCTGCACGGGGAACCTATATATATCCACCAAAGGCCTCGATGCGCATCATCACTGATATATTTGAATATTGTAGCAAAGAAGTTCCTAAATGGAATACCATATCAATCTCCGGATATCACATTAGAGAAGCTGGAAGTACAGCTGTTCAGGAACTGGCTTTCACGCTTGCGAACGGGAAAGCGTACTTGACTGCGGCATTGGAAAAGGGATTGGATATAAATGTATTTGCAAAGCGTTTGTCTTTTTTCTTCAATTGTCACAATAACTTTTTTGAAGAGATTGCGAAATTCAGGGCTGCTAGAAGAATGTGGGCTAACATCACAAAATCATTAGGGGCAACAGACAAAAAAGCTCAAATGCTAAGGTTTCATACGCAAACTGGCGGTTCAACTTTGACGGCTCAGCAGCCTTTAAATAACGTGGTTCGGGTGGCCAATCAGGCTATGGCTGCGGTACTGGGAGGAACTCAATCATTGCATACAAATGGTTATGATGAAGCATTATCCTTGCCTACTGAAGCCGCTGCAAAAGTGGCTTTGCGTACTCAACAGATTATTGCCTTTGAGAGTGGAATTACTGATACGGTTGACCCTCTGGGAGGCTCTTATTTTATCGAAAGTTTGACTAATGAAATTGAAGCAGCAGCACAGCTATATATAGATAAAATTGACGCTATGGGAGGTGCTGTAAATGCTATTGAAAATGACTATGTGCAAAACCAGATTGCGGCTGCTTCTTATAAATACCAGCTGGAAGTTGAGGAGGGTAGTAGGGTTATTGTAGGAGTGAATCGTTTTGTTCAACAGGAGGAAGGAGCAATGGAAGGATTCAGGATAGATGATTCAATTCGACTTGCGCAATCGGGCAAAATAGCGCTCCTGAAGTCTGAAAGGGATGATTTTGCAGTTAAGTACGCTCTTGCAAATTTGAAGGATACAGCCTTAGGTGAGGAAAATCTCATGCCTGGCATATTGGTTGCAGTAGAAGCTTACGCTACACTTGGTGAAATCGCCAACGTATTCCGTGAGGTATTCGGGGAATATAAGCAATGTTAAAAAATAGTTATCAACACAAAAAATTTAGGTTAAGCATGATATGCTGTTGCAAGCTAAGTACTTACAAAATAGATGAAATTTATGTTTCATTTGTTGATAATTTTTTGAATATTCGATCTCTCGAAACAGCCAGTTTTTAGTGCTCGTATCGTTACTGTAAACCAACAAATTATAGAATTGCAATGGAAAAAACTTGTACCGAAGTATGGAAGAATTGTCTCCAAATCATAAAGGATAACATTCCGAACCAAAGTTTCAAAACTTGGTTCGAACCGATATCAGCTCTGAAATTGGATGGCAAAGTTTTAACCATCCAGGTTCCTAGTTTGTTTTTCTATGAATGGTTGGAAGAACATTACGTAGGGCTGTTGCGTAAAACAGTGAAAAAGCAACTTGGAGATGAAGGTAGGTTGGAATATAATATCGTTGTAGACAAATCATCGAACACCGGTTCTCCTTATACTACTAATATGCCGAGTAACGGAAATGGGGCAGAAGCAAAGATTCAATCAATGCCAATTCCTGTTTCAATAAATAAGGATATTAGAAACCCATTTATAATACCCGGGTTGAAAAAGCTGAACGTAGATCCTCAGCTGAATTCAAACTACACTTTTGATAACTACATTGAAGGAGATTGTAATCGTTTAGCAAGATCTGCAGGTTATGCTGTTGCGGCAAAGCCTGGCGGTACTTCTTTCAATCCATTAATGATCTATGGCGGGGTAGGCTTAGGTAAAACACACCTTGCGCAGGCTATTGGCAACGAGATTAAGCGTAATATGCCAGATAAACTGGTAATCTACGTGTCTTGTGAGAAATTCTGTCAGCAGTTTGTTGACTCTTTAAAAAACAATACCATTAACGACTTTGTGAATTTCTATCAGGCAATGGATGTAATCATTATGGATGACGTACATAACTTTGCGGGTAAGGAAAAAACTCAGGATATCTTCTTCCATATCTTTAATCATCTGCATCAGTCGGGTAAACAAGTGATCTTGTCCTCTGATAAAGCGCCAAAAGACTTAGCCGGTTTAGAAGAAAGGCTCTTGAGCCGTTTTAAATGGGGACTATCTGCCGATCTTCAGATCCCTGATCTGGAAACAAGGATTGCTATCCTACGAAAAAAGATGTATGCTGACGGAATTGAACTTCCTGCAGAAGTGGTAGAGTATGTTGCCCACAACATTGACAACAATGTTCGTGAGCTTGAAGGAGCTATGGTTTCATTACTTGCGCAGTCTACCCTAAACAAGAAAGACATCGATCTTGCTTTAGCAAAACAAATGCTGAAGAACTTTATCAAGAATACTACTAAAGAGATCTCAATGGAATACATTCAGAAACTAGTATGTGACTATTTTGAAGTGCCTATTGACATGGTGAAATCCCAAACACGAAAGCGCGAGATTGTACAGGCACGTCAAATTTCTATGTACCTTTCTAAGAGCCATACGAAATCTTCACTAAAAACTATCGGTGCGTTTTTTGGAGGAAGAGATCACTCAACAGTTATTTATGCTTGTCAGACAGTTGAAGATTTGATTGATACCGATAAAAAATTCAAAGGATATGTTCATGATATCCAGAAGAAATTAAAGATGAGCTAGTCCTTTAGGCTAGCTCATCCAAAGCCATCAGACCATACATCAAAGCAGTGCAGTGAATAGACTGTGCAATTTCATTGGTCTTAAGCAGCTGTTTTACCTCCGCAATTGTATATTCCTCAACAACTAAAATCTCATGTTCATCTAAATGTTGTTTGTGAGTTTTAATACCTCCCTTCAACAAATAGGTATAAGAGATGTTATTCGATGTTGCCGGATTTGGATAGTTGCTGGCCAGAAGTTCAACACTATCAAAAGTGTAACCCGTTTCTTCCAGCATCTCTCTTTTTATAGCGTCTTCGGGAGTTTCGTCTCCATCGATCACCCCACCGGGTATTTCCAATGAAATGATATCACCTCCGTGGCGATATTGGCGAACCATAATAATTTTATTATCCTGAGTAATCGCAACCGCTGTTACCCAGTTTGGGTATTCAAGAACATAGTAATCGTCTTTAATCACTCCGTTCTGGAGGTCAACAACATCAACCCTCAACGTTGCCCACTTCTCTTTAACAAGGTATTTGGAAGAGATTGTTTTCCATTTTACAATTTCCATCTATACAATATTAAGGATTACCAACTTCCGCTGCTACCGCCGCCGCCGAAACTACCACCGCCGAATCCACCGAAACCGCCGGCGCTACTACCGCCGCCGCCCCAGCCACCGCCAGAGCTTCTTCCACTTCCTAAAAGCATACCCAAAAATAAGGCGTTCGAAACACCACGACCACCAATCACCTGACCACCGCCACCTCCGCCGCCTCTTTTAATTAAGGCAACTATTACCGCAATGATCACAATCAAGATCACGATCGATCCGATGCCTCCGCCCTTATTGTTTTTGGATTTTGGCGCCTCATTTTTATACTCACCCCTAGTGTATTTTATAATAGAAGTTGTTCCGTCTTCCAGTCCCTGGTAATAGTTTCCAGCTTTGAAGGCTGGTTTTATATCGTTTTCAATGATTCGTTTTGCATAGATATCAGGCAAAACACCCTCTACGCCATAGCCTGTCTGAATAGAGATTTTACGATCGCCGAGTGCAACTACGATCATTATGCCGTTATTTTTTCCGGCCTGACCTACACCCCATTTGCGACCTAGTCCTAGCGCGTATTCGTTAATATCATAATCTCCAACAGTTTTCACAATTGCGATTGCGATCTGTGTAGAACTTGAGTCACCGAATGTGATTAGTTTTTGCTCTAACTGCTGTTTTTGAGCAGTGCTTAGGGTATTTGTGTAATCGTTAACCAGTGTGCTTGGCTTGGCAGGAAAGTCTTGCGCGAATCCGGCATAGCTGGATGAAATCAGAAATAATGCGATTAGTAGTTTTTTCATACTTACTAACGTTTGTTTTGATCCATAAAAACAATCTCATTCGGAAGTTCATTAATGTCTCCCTGCTCAAAAGGATAAAAAGTAGCCAACTTTTCGCCTGCCAATAGAATGCCTGCAATTATGCCTTGAGTTAAATTGCCAGAAGCGAAGTGTGCTTGCATAGCCACTTTGGTTGTTTCCCAGAAATCTTTTGGCACCACTCTGTTTATACCACTATCTCCAATTATGGCGAATTTATGATCAGCATGAGCCAAATATATTAATACACCATTATGTCTTGAAGTTTTATGCATCCCCAACTTACTAAAATGAGAAGTAGCCCTTTCAATTGGATCGCCTTCACAATGCTTATCTATTGCTATTCTAATCTCTCCAGAAGTTGCTTTTTCAGCTTCAGCGATTGCATTGGAGATTTGTTCTTGTTGTTCTTCTGTGAATATGCCCATGATAGGAATGTCTGTGAAAAATAAAAGGTAATGACTGTCTAATCTCTTAAACGCACATTACCTTTATTATTGTAAAAGATTAAAATTCAACTTTTGGCGCATTTTGTGAACCAGCCTCTGCTTTGAAAGCAGCCTTCTGGCTAAAACCAAATATACCCGCTGTCAGGTTATTCGGGAATGACCTTACCTTTGTATTGTAAGTTTGCACGGACTCATTGAAGTCTTTTCTGGAAACGGCAATTCTATTTTCAGTTCCTTCCAACTGAGCGGAAAGCTCACTAAACTGTTGTGTAGCTTTCAATTCAGGGTAATTTTCAGTTAACACCATCAGTTTACCCAGCGCCTGACTCAATTGCCCTTGTGCTGCCTGATATTTCTGCATGTTTTCTTCCGTTAGCTTGTCTGGATCGATAGTGATCTGACTCGCTTTAGAACGGGCCTCTATAACTTGGGTCAGTGTGGTTTGTTCAAATTTTGCAGCACCTTTGACTGTACTCACTAAATTTGGGATAAGATCTGAGCGACGTTGGTATTGAGTTTCAACTTGTGCCCATTTGGTTTTAACATCCTCGTCCATTTTTATAAGACCGTTGTAACCACAGCCACTAACAGCGACGAGTAGAACCAAAACTCCGACTACTACTAAAACTACTTTTTTCATATTTCTCTGTTTTTGTTTAAGATAACAACCCTTTACGGGAGATATCGTTTTGTTTTCAATTGTTAATCTATGGATTAGAACTCAATTAGTATACCTTTGTTACAATACGAGGCAAAAACCTGACATTCTTTGGTTGTTGTCAGGTTAATTAGCAAACTACTCAACGTCTCAAGACATTCTGACACTTCTCCAGGAAAAGAAATTTGCCTTATTCCTATCCTTCGGTATTCGTACCTTTGTTTCATTCGGGATAGATACCTAACTACATTACATGCAGAAAGACATAGAAATAACCATCTCTCCTGAAGAGATTGAGCTCAAAGATACGATAAAAGAGCAGCTTGCTGCTGCCTTAAGCTTAGGAGTACAGCGAATAGGTGGCTATCAGATTTTAAAAAGGTCAATTGATGCAAGATCCAGAAAAGTAATTTATCGTCTCCAAGTGAAGGTTTTTATTGATGAGAAACCTGTAGATGAGCTAGTGAATTACACTTATCCAAATGTTTCTAATGGTAGGCGCGTGATTATTGTTGGCGCTGGTCCGGCAGGATTGTTTGCTGCTTTACAGTGCATAGAGAATGGTTTGAAACCAATAGTTTTAGAACGTGGAAAAGACGTAAAGCAGCGAAGGCGTGATCTTGCAGCGATAAATAAAGATGGCCTAGTTAACACGGAATCAAACTACTGTTACGGGGAAGGAGGGGCTGGAACTTACTCAGATGGCAAACTTTACACCCGATCCAACAAACGCGGGGATATCAATAAAGTATTGCAAATTTTTGTGCAACACGGCGCGACCGCTGATATTATGGTTGATGCTCGTCCGCATATTGGCACTAACAAGCTTCCTCAAATTATTACAAGCATCCGGGAGACTATTCTAAATGCTGGTGGGGAAGTTCATTTCAATCAAAAAGTAACTGATCTTACTATAGCTTTTGACAAAATAACTGGCGTGGTAGTTAACGATGTTGACACGCTTAAAACGGATGCTGTGATCTTGGCTACTGGTCATTCAGCCAGAGATATCTATGAGTTGTTGAAAAGCAAAGGTATTACTGTTGAGGCGAAACCCTTTGCGTTAGGTGTTCGAATCGAGCATCCACAGGCCATTATTGATGCCGCCCAATACCACTGTGCTATTAGAAGTGAATTTTTGCCTCCTGCCTATTACAGCTTAGTGGAGCAGGTGGAAGAACGCGGGGTGTTCTCATTCTGTATGTGCCCCGGTGGCATTATTGCACCTTGTGCTACACATGATAATGAGATTGTGGTTAATGGATGGTCTCCCTCTAAAAGAAATAATCCTTTTGCCAATTCAGGCACAGTAGTACAAATCACCCTTGATGATGTGCAAGGTGAAGATCCTTTGCGGATGATGAACTTTCAATCCGAAATAGAAAAGAACGCTTTTAGATTAGGTGGCGGTGATTTGGTTGCACCAGGACAGCGGATGGTTGATTTTGTGGAAAGGAGACTGTCTGTAGACCTGCCAGTAAATTCTTATTTGCCGGGTACCAAAAGTGCATTACTTGATGAAATTCTTCCAGGATTTGTTGCATCAAGCCTAAGGAAAGCATTGCCTGTGTTTGGTAAGAAAATGAAAGGTTACTATACCAATGAGGCTATTTTAGTGGGTGTTGAAAGCAGAAGTTCTTCACCTGTTCGAATCCCGAGAGATAAGGAAAGCTACCAGCATCCATTGGTTTCGGGGTTGTTTCCATGCGCAGAAGGTGCAGGATATGCTGGTGGTATCGTTTCTGCGGCAATCGACGGCATTAACTGTGCGAATGCGGTATTGAAAGGTAGCTAAACACTATCTGAATTTGTTTGTTGTAAACTTTAATACGATATATACTACGTTATGAAGAAAACTTTAATTATTGGAGCCACGCCAAATCCTGCACGATATGCTTTTAAAGCTGCTCAGCTGCTTAAATCTAAAGGTCACGACATTGTTAATGTTGGAATCAAGAAGGGCGAGGTCGCCGGTGAAGAGATTGAGATGCCTGATGCAATCCACAATGATATTCATACAATTACTTTATACATCGGTACGGATTTGCAAGCTCAATACTATAATTATATCCTTAAGACTAGCCCTAAGCGGGTTATTTTCAACCCTGGAACTGAAAATGAGCAGCTAGAAGCGTTGCTTAAAGATAATGGCATTGAGCCAGTGGAGGCGTGTACATTAGTCTTATTGTCTACTGGTCAGTATTAATCTATTCTAAACAGCTAATTCAACTTAGCATTTCTTATGCAATCTCAGTTTGAGCTTGGTTCTAATTTTTATATCGCTCAATTTACCAAAACTCTTTCGGTTTGTTGAAGCAATCTTGTTGTAGTCCTCTATTAGCTTTCTATCGGTTTTTTAATAAAATAGGCGTTTAAGGACTCCCATGCCAAAAGTACAGGACAACAGCGTGTCAACTACACTATTCAACTATAGGCAGTAGATGAGCTTTTTAGCCGAAGCTGTTTAGATATGTTTGCATTGATCTGGCATTCCGCTATTTTTATTTTAGACCTTTCCAACTTTGTTTTTTGAGAACACACTCTCATTCATATGGGGTTTGTACTGAAGTTTTTCAAATACCGCTCAGCTATGTGTTTTATGGCTGTTTGCTTCGGGCCGAGCCGAAGCAGACACATAGCAGACTCGAAGCAGACACGAAGCCGAGACATAGCTGAGGGCACTAGTAATAAACTAGTAACGCCGTTCTTTGTGGCCCTGAAATAGGGAAATGTAGAAGTATTTAGTAGCATAATTAGAAGCAGCATTGGTTTATTGCTTAAACGAACCTACAATACTGCTGTTTAAAAAAAGCAGGTTTTATATTTAAAAAAAATCAACTGCACACTTAAAATGGTAAGTGTACACATAAATCCTTAAGTGTACACTTAAAATGCTAACTGCGCACTTAAGCAATTAAGGCTTAAATTGCTCACCAGCATCTTAATTATTATTTCAAGATCACAATGGGTTAGAAATTGATCTGTTGCTTGATCAAGCTTTGGTTCGAAACAATGTATAGGTACTATCGCGAAAAATGCTCGAGCAATAATATAAAACTTTTCAGCGGTCATTTTACTGCTAAAATATCAGCAAAATATAATCCAATTTTTAATCACCTTCGGCTTTTTTAATTTAGGACTTAAAAAGGGTAAAGCAATACCATCAAATTTACCTTCAACTGCTATTTGATCAAGTATCACCTAAAATCGGGAGGGATTTACGCTGCTATATATATACTATATGCATGGCAAAAGTTAGGGTTGCTGGTTTGGGATATTTTTCGCTTCCAATGAA
>JACMPF010000281.1 GCA_014377665.1 Pedobacter sp.
TTTTAGTATTGTTAAATTGGATAAGGCACATACGCAGGTAAAGAAAATGACCGCCCTGATCAATAGCTTTTTAAATGTTTCAAGCTTTGAAGCTGGCAAAATTTATTTGAATGAGGAGACTTTCGAAATGAATGCCCTCCTGAATGAAGTAATGGAAGAGGTTACACTGATAACCGCAACAAGCCACAACATTGCAGTATTGCCCAGCCCAACGGTATCTGTTAAGGCGGATAGGGATAAGATAGGCCAGGTGATCAACAACTTTCTAAGTAATTCGGTAAAGTATTCGCCAGATGGAAAAAATATTGAAATTTCTTGCAAAGAAGTAAATGGCACCGTTCAAGTAAGTGTAAAAGATGAGGGCATCGGTATTAAACTACAGGATCAGGAAAAGTTATTTGATCGTTACTACCGGATAGAAAATATGGATACCAAAAAAAACTCAGGTTTTGGCCTCGGTCTTTACTTATCAGCCGAAATCATTCAACGGCATAATGGTAAAGTATGGATAGAAAGTGAGAAAGATAAAGGGTCAACTTTTTACTTTAGTTTACCTCTTAATTAATTTTTTAGCTTGAATCTTCAAGCGATTAACCGTTCAAACTTAATATCGTGGTTCGTTACTAAGTTTTAAGCACAGCTGCCAAACTTTTTAGTTTATCCGGAATTTTGTCGATAGGTATAACGAAATCAATATTACCCGAATGCTGAGCACTGAGCGGCATATAGCCTACTTCAGCAGACATATCCTGAGCAAAGGTTTTTCCTCCGTTCGCTTTAATTTGCTTACAGCCCTCTGTACCATCATGATCGTATCCTGAAAGGACAATGCCGATTGCACGATCGCCCATTGCCGCGGCTAAAGAGGTAAAAAATAAATCAATTTGCTTGTTTCTGCCAGAGCGAGGGGAGATGACTTTGAAGTTATACTTCTCCATTAAAAGATCTGAGTCCGCAGGAATTACGTAAACGTTATTGACCTGAATCGGCATTGCCTCAGAAGCGACCTTTACAGCCATTTCTGTATGACGCGCCAGTATTTCAGCTAGCTGACTATGGGCTATTGGGTTCATGTGAGAAATAATGACAAAGGCCATACCTGTATTTGCAGGCATGACATTCAAAAGTGCCTTATATGCGTTAAGTGCCCCAGCAGAGCCACCAATACCAACAATGAGGGTAGGATATAATGCTCCCATATTTACGAAAGGTACACCTTTTGTTGACTATTCACCTTTATCTTGTTTAATTAATTTTTGACCCTCGGACACATTTTTACCGATCTTGTTTTTCTCATTTGCAACCGCTGTAGATTTATCAACCATTGGCACCAATTTTATTCCATCATCACTTAAAATTAATTTGTGGACATCACTGTCGTGGCCCGTGCCACGAGACTTGACAATGAAAAGCCCGCGAATGCGTTTTTTGCTTAAATCTTCTTCTAATTCTCTCACTACGATCCAGGTGTCTATTAGTGAAGATACCCCGATTTCTCCGCTCGTATCATTTTGTGCGGCGGAAGAAACGAGGCTCGTAAAAAAGCTGGTGATGCCATTTGATTTTAAAAGATCAATCATGCGGGTAATCATTGAGCGGATTTCACGTTGGTCACCCTCTCCAATAAGACTAGTAAGGGGATCTATGACCACTGTATTCGGCTTAAATTCTGCAATGAGTTTATATAAATCGAGTAGATGCATCTCTAAACCAAAAAAGGTAGGCCTCGTAGATACAATTTTTAAGAGTCCTTTTTTTATCATTGGCTCAAAATGAATGTTTATAGAACTCATATTTTGAACGAGCTGCCCCGCCGATTCTTCATAGGATAGGAAAAGACAGCGTTCTCCACGTTTACAACTTGCTACTGCGAACGAAGCTGCAAGGCTTGTTTTTCCAGTACCTGCGGTACCTGATGCAAGTACCATACTGCCTTTGGCAAAACCCGGTTTACCACCCCTGAACATTTTGTCTAACGAGGGAATACCGGTTGAAACTTTATGAGTTGTGCCCGGTTGATCAAGCCCTGCAGAGGTGATGGGAATTACTGAAAGTCCCTCCTTATCAATTACGAAAGGATATTCGTTTGTTCCATGTTTTGAACCACGATATTTAACTATACGGATTCTGCGGATAGCAATTTGTTCCTTAACCCTGTTATCCAGTAAAATAATGCAGTCGGAAATGTACTGCTCCAGACCATGACGGGTAAAAGTTTCCTGTAACGGCTCGCCGGTAACGATGGCAGTAACCTGTTTTTCTTTCAGCCACCTGAAAAGTCTTTTTATCTCTAAGCGAAGAATACCAACATCTGTGATGCCGGCAAAAATAGATTCAATAGAATCTAAAACAACCCGTTTTGCACCAATGGAATCAATTGCATGTTCCAAACGAACGAATATCCCTTCAAGGTTAAAGTCAATCTCCTGAACATCTTTTCGCTCCAAAAGCACATGTTCTATCAAAATTTTCCTTTGTGAAACAAGCCCTTGCAGATCTAGGTTAAGAGAAGCCACGTCTGTATAAAGTTCTTCTTGTGTTTCTTCAAAAGACATGAATACGCCCGGCTCTTTGAATTTGATTGCGCCATTGATTAAAAAATCAAGTCCCAAAAGGGTTTTTCCGGAACCTGCACCTCCACTAACTAAAGTGGTTCTGTTTTTCGGAAGCCCGCCTTCTGTAATTTCATCGAAGCCTTTGATGCCCGTAAGGCACTTTTGTAGTTGCTTAGGATGATCAGTGCTTTTTTTCATGTTTTGTTTTGCTTAAGCCGGTTTGTATTATTCAGTGTAGTGTTCCTATATTACGTTAACTTCAAAACGACCCTATTTATAATAGGAAAACTTGATGAGGCATTGAATATAAATGAACATAACTCAGAATAAACAATTACGACATGGGTTTGTGTCAATTGAATTGATTTAAAACATAATAGTCCGAATGTTGTAAAAAAAATACTTGAAATTATATTAGGAAAAATTTGGCATAAAAGCTATGATCAGCAGGGCAGAGGCGGCAATAATGAATAAAAATTAAGTTTAAATGCTTCTGTAATCTTCCCTAAAAA
>JACMPF010000282.1 GCA_014377665.1 Pedobacter sp.
TGGCTTTGGGAAAAATCTGCACGCTCATTTGAAGAAATGAGTAATTTATCGAAAGATTTAAGAGCTAAACTAGATGAACAGTATGCCATCAACGTTGTAGAAGTAAATAATTCCCAGTTTAGTAATGATCATACCATTAAGAATGCGTTCAGGCTTTATGACGGGAACATAGTCGAAGGTGTTTTAATACCTCTCGAAGACCGTATGACGGCTTGTGTAAGCTCTCAGGTTGGCTGCAGTTTAACCTGTAAATTCTGTGCTACTGGTTACATGGATCGCAAGAGGAACCTGAATGCAGATGAAATTTATGATCAGGTTGTATTGATTGATCAGCAGGCAAAGCAAAACTATAAGGTACCGCTCACAAACATTGTGTACATGGGAATGGGCGAGCCGCTATTGAACTATGCCAATGTAATGAAATCGATAGAGCGAATCACTGCGCCAGATGGCTTGAACATGTCATACAAGCGAATCACTGTATCCACTGCAGGCATAGCTAAGATGATTAAGAAACTGGGCGATGATGGTGCAAAGTTTAACCTCGCACTCTCTCTACATGCCGCCAACGATAAAAAAAGAAATGAGATTATGCCTATCAATGAGGCAAATTCCTTAAAATCCCTGGAGGAGTCACTAAAATACTATTTCTCAAAAACCAAGAATCCTGTAACCTACGAATACATCGTCTTCCACAATTTTAATGATGAGATTGAGGATGCAGTAGAGCTAGCAAGATTCTGTAAGCATATTCCCTGTAAGGTTAATCTAATAGAGTACAATCCTATTCAGTTTGCCGACTTTACCAACGCTGATGGCGATAAGATTGATGCTTTCTCCAATTACTTGAAAAGTCAGGGAGTTAACACCAACATCCGAAGGAGCCGCGGAAAAGACATCGACGCGGCCTGTGGTCAACTTGCTGTTAAATCGGAAAACTAACACCCTTATGTTTTTTTAGCAGAGCTTAGCGGATGCATCTGTTAAATCGCCTATTTCAAGATTTTATTGGCTTACTCTATCCCAACCTCTGTAGCGGTTGCTCAAAGCCAATTTATTATGGGGAATCCATGATTTGCACATCATGTCTATTTGAAATTCCGTATACAGATGATCATTTAAACCCAGACAATCGAGTGGCTAAACAGTTCTGGGCAAGAATTCAGTTCGATGGTGCCATGGCGCTTTTACATTTTAAAAAAGGCAACCGTGTTCAAAGTATGCTTCATCAATTGAAATATAAAGGCAAAACAGAATTAGGTCAGCTTCTTGGTAAAATGATCGGCGATAAGCTGCTTCTGTCTACACAATTTAAAGAAATTGATCTGATTATCCCAGTCCCCATGCACAGAAAAAAACTTTATCAACGAGGGTATAACCAAAGTTTGTGTATTACTGAGGGCATCGCACAAGTATTAGGTTGCCCGGTAAATGACAAGGCCCTTTTAAAAGTAAAGGAAACAGCAACTCAAACTCATAAAGGCAGACTGTCCAGAAACGAAAACATGACAAGAGTATTTGAGGTTTTTCAGCTAGCTGAGCTACAGGGAAAGCATATCTTACTCGTAGATGATGTAATTACTACGGGAGCTACAATTGAAGCTTGCGGTATCGAACTTTGGAAGGCTGGCATTGGAAATTTAAGCATTGCGGCAGTTGCTTTTGCCGACTAAGTAATCTAAGTTTGTTTATGCGATTAATTCTTTCGTTTCTAGCGGTTTGCATACTAGCTTCTTCGGCCTGCCGCAAGAGTGATGAAATCACTACATCTAAAGATGTGAAGCTTTCCTTCTCAGCAGATACCATTTTATTTGACACCGTCTTTACTGCCGTAGGCTCTGTTAACAGGCGTATAAAAATATTTAATGACAATCAAAAAGCAGTCAACATCAATAACATCAGATTAGGAGGAGGTAAAAATTCTTTCTTTAGTCTGATCATTAACGGTATCTCAGCAAACGAAAAAAGTAATGTACAGATAGGCGGGAAGGATTCTATAAGTATTTATGTAAAGACAACCATTAACCCAAATAACCTTAATCAGCCCTTTATAGTAGAGGACTCTGTACTATTTAACACCAACGGCAACGATCAGTCCATCACCCTGATTGCCTACGGACAAAACGCAGTATTTGTTAACGGAGAAACAATCAAGTCAAATACCACCTGGGAAGCTGGCCTGCCACATATCATCTATAAATCGGTCACTGTAGCTGAGGGAGTCACGTTAAATATTTCTTCAGGCACCAAAGTCTATTTTCATGGAAGTTCAGTAATGAATGTAAGAGGAAGTCTGCGGGTTAACGGGTCGGAGTTTAATCAGGCAATTTTTTCTAGCGATCGTACGGAGGGATTTTATGAAAACGAAGCTGGGCAATGGCTGGGAATCCGGCTTTTTGCCAGCAGTTTCAACAATAAAATAGAATACGCCATGATCAAGAATGCGGTTATTGGCATCACTGCCGACTCCGTAACCTCCGATGGCAGCACAAAACTACTGCTTGCAAACTCTACGATCAAAAACATGACTATAGCAGCTTTTGTGGGCTATGGTACGGATCTGATTGGATTCAATAACCTGCTTTATAATAGCGGACAGTTTTTAGTATTTGGTGTTGGTGGAGGACACTATAACTTAAAGCAAAATACATTTGCAGGTTATAACAATGAATTTGCGAGACGAAGTCCTGCGGTTTATTTTAGTGACCTATCCAATTCTTCGTCTTCAGATTTATCTGTGGACCTGATCAATAATATCATATGGGGTGTTTTACCTGAAGAACTTCAGATCGAAAGAAAAACCACAGCATTATTGACAGTTAACGTTAACAACAACATTATTAAAACAAGTTTGCAGACCTATAGCAATCTTAACTTCCTGGGTACCGATCCGAAGTTTGTAGACGTAATTGGAGGTAATTTTCGACTTCAGTCTGGGAGTCCTGCAATAAATAAAGGCATTGACTTGAGTTTAGACCCTTTCTATGGTTCCTATTTAAAGAGCGACCTCAACAATTCAGCAAGATTATTCCCCTCAAAACTAGGCTGTTACGAGCATTAAATAAAAAATTGAATCTTCTTGCAACA
>JACMPF010000056.1 GCA_014377665.1 Pedobacter sp.
AAATTTGGTGCGCTTCTTTCCCATCAATTTATCTACGAATGGTTTGGTATTGCATCGTTTCTTTTCATATTCATATTCTTTGTAATCGGTTACCGTTTATTGTTCAAGGTAAAGATTGTTTCTATTGAAAAGGCACTGGGTTATAGCCTGTTTTTTCTATTGTTTATTTCATTTGCTTTGGGGTTTGGACATTCATTTTTAGGTGATACCCCACATTTTTTAGAGGGCGAGTTCGGATATTGGAGTAATAAGCTTTTAGTGGCGCAAATTGGAAGGGCTGGAGTAGGTGGTTTAATTACTTTTCTTGCGCTAACCATTCTAATCATCGCTTACAACATTGATTTTAAATTTGCCGAACGTCAAAAAGACAATGCTATAGTACCTGATGTCCCTGAAAATATCGAACTCATGTCTGAAACACGATCTGAGCCAGTTGAATTTACAGTAAATGACAAGTTGGGGAGAGTAAGAAAGCAGGAGCAGAATGTGGTGATCACCCCTTCAAGATTTGAAGCAAAGATAGAAGATGAGGTCATAATCCCAACCTTCACGCCCGCAGTTAACCTGATGCACGCGCCGATTGACTTATCTCCCAGCATGGATAAGCCTTTAGCAAAGCCTGAACCTGAGCTGACGATTGAAAAGTCACATGAACTTACCATTGAGAAAACCGAAGAAGATAAGAAATCTGAAGAGCTGGTTGAACAATTTGGAGCTTATGATCCAACACTGGATTTAGCGAGCTATAAATATCCCCACCTCGACCTTTTGGAAAACTATGGATCGAATAAGATCTCTGTTGATGCAGACGAGTTGGAGGCAAATAAGAATAAGATTGTAGAAACTTTAAATCACTATAATATTGAGATTGATAAAATTAAAGCTACTATAGGTCCAACGGTAACCCTATATGAGATTATACCAGCACCGGGCGTTAGAATCTCCAAGATAAAGAATCTGGAAGACGATATCGCCTTAAGTTTAGCTGCTTTAGGCATCAGGATCATCGCACCAATGCCTGGAAAGGGAACTATTGGAATTGAGGTTCCTAACCTGCATCCGGAGATGGTTTCTATGCGCAGTATTTTAGCAACAGAGAAATTCCAAACCACGACAATGGATCTCCCAATTGCTTTAGGAAAGACAATTTCTAATGAAGTTTACATCGCAGATTTAGCTAAGATGCCCCACTTGTTGGTAGCAGGAGCAACCGGACAAGGTAAATCTGTAGGTATAAACGCAATTCTTGTTTCCTTACTTTATAAAAAGCACCCCGCGCAACTGAAATTTGTGTTGGTAGATCCAAAGAAGGTGGAGTTGACGCTATTCAATAAGATTGAGCGTCACTTTCTGGCCAAACTACCAGGTGAAGCCGATGCAATTATTACAGACACTAAAAAAGTTATCAATACACTAAACTCTTTATGTATCGAAATGGATCAGCGTTACGATCTATTGAAAGATGCACAAGTAAGAAATCTGAAAGAATACAATGATAAGTTCATCAGAAGAAAGCTCAATCCAAACAATTCCCATAGGTTCCTACCATATATAGTATTGATCGTGGATGAATTTGCAGATTTGATGATGACAGCTGGTAAAGAGGTGGAAGCACCAATTGCTAGGCTCGCACAATTGGCAAGGGCAGTAGGTATTCACCTGGTTCTGGCAACACAAAGACCGTCAGTAAATATCATTACCGGTACGATCAAAGCTAACTTCCCCGCTAGACTTGCCTTTAGAGTACTCTCTAAGATTGACTCCAGAACGATTTTAGATAGCGGTGGTGCCGACCAATTAATTGGACGAGGAGATATGCTACTTTCAACCGGAAATGACCTGATCAGGTTACAATGTGCTTTTGTTGATACGCCAGAGGTAGATCGGATCTCAGAATTTATTGGTACGCAAAGAGGATATCCAGAAGCGTATCAATTGCCGGAATATATTGATGAAGCGGCAGAGTCTGCGAAACTTGACTTTGATCCAAATGATAGAGATTCAATGTTTGAAGATGCTGCGCGTTTGATTGTAATGCATCAGCAAGGATCTACTTCTTTGATCCAAAGAAAGCTGAAGCTAGGATACAATAGAGCGGGCAGGATCATTGATCAATTGGAATCTGCAGGCATCGTTGGTCCATTTGAAGGAAGTAAGGCAAGGGAAGTTCTTATTCCTGATGATTATGCTTTGGAACAGTTCTTGAATATGCTGAACAACAAATCATCATAAACAACACACAATATGAGAAAGATTACGGCGCTTTTGTTGCTAACCATAGCTACGGGATTTGGTTTACATGCCCAGACGGATGCAAAAGCGAAAGCCATTCTTGCTGAAGTTAGTAAGAAATATAGGTCATACGGTATCATTAAAACTGATTTTAGCTTTACACTAGAAAATCCTCAGGCGAAAATTAAGGAAACCCAGCAGGGAACTCTGATCGCTAAATCTGATGCAAATAAATATAAAGTGACCATGACGGATCAAGAGTTGTATAGCGATGGGAAAAGTCAGTGGACGTATTTGAAAGAGAATAAAGAAGTTCAGATCACAGATGTAGACAATAATGCGGATGGTGTGAACCCGGCTAAAATATTTACGGTCTATGAAAAAGGCTATAAATACCTATTCATAGGCGAAAAAAAAGTCGGTGTTAAGACGCTACAAACTATCGACTTAAGTCCAATAGATATTAAGAAATCAATTTTTAAAATTCGTCTGACTATAGATAAAGCTGCCAGACAGATCACTAATGTTGTGATCTTCGATAAAAGCGGAAATAAGTATACTTACGCAATTAAAACCTTTACACCGAATGTTAAGATTGCCGAGAGCGTTTTCGTCTTTGACGCCAAGAAATATCCTGGTGTTGAGGTTGTGGATTTAAGGTAACATGGTTACATTTGGGTCTTAACGAATCCAGTTTGAAAATAACTTTTTTAGGTACTGGTACTTCCCAGGGCATTCCTGTTATTACGTGTAATTGCGAAGTTTGCCAGTCAGACGATCATAGAAACAACAGGCTTCGCGTTTCCGTATTAATTGAAACGGGAGATAAGACAATTGTTATCGACAGTGGTCCTGATTTCAGGTACCAGATGTTGCGGGCGAAAGTTAAGGATCTTGATGCGATTTTATTTACCCACGAGCATAAAGATCATGTGGCGGGTCTTGATGACATCCGTCCTTTCAATTATTTGTTGCACAAGAACATTGACATTTATGCAACGGATCGGGTTCAGGATGCTTTGAAAAGAGAATTTTCCTATATCTTCTCTGATGTAAAATACCCTGGACTTCCTCAAATCGAACTTCATAGCATAGATCAGGAACCTTTTTTTATTGGGAAGGCTGAAATCACTCCATTAGCGATCATGCATTATAAGCTGCCGATATTGGGATTCAGGATTGGTAACTTTACATATATTACTGATGCGAAGGCAATTTCGGAAGAGACTATTGCGAAAGTTCGGGGTACAAAGATACTAGTGGTGAACGCCTTACAGAGGCAGACGCACATTTCACATTTCACATTAGAGGAGGCGGTTGAGTTTGGAAAAAAGATATGCGCAGAGCAAACTTACTTCACACACATCAGCCATAATCTCGGTTTACATGAGGAGGTGGAAAAAGAATTACCTGAAGGCATGAAATTAGCCTATGATGGCTTGACATTATTCTCTGAATAAATATATATTTGCAACTCTTTATACCCGGGTGGCGAAATTGGTAGACGCGCCAGCTTGAGGGGCTGGTGCTGGCAACGGCGTGGCAGTTCGAATCTGCTCTCGGGTACACTTTGAGATAGCTAACAAATCGTTTGTTAGCTATTTGTGTTTAAAGAAAACTAAATTATGTATTAGAAGTCGGTGAATTTTTCATGCTGCATTCCTCAAGAACTAACACGGTAACTGATGGAGATAATGGCATCTGAAGAGTAAAACTTTATTTTCCTAGTTCCTTCTTTTTGGACTGTCAAGAATTCCTTGACCGTTGTGAATTTAGATATATTTGTTTTAAGAGAAAATTGATAACTTTAGGAGAAAACAAATAATAATATTTAATTGTATGCTTCAGACGCTTGGGTATGATAAATGATGAAGAGCGCAGGCTTGCGGAGGTAAGTAAATACCTTGAACTGGATTTTAACAGGTCATCCGAATTTCAGGA
>JACMPF010000283.1 GCA_014377665.1 Pedobacter sp.
AATGCGTACGAATTTTCGAATTATTTGAAGATTTTCTACATTTGTAAACCCATGCCAGGGTTAATATTATTTAATTTATACTAACCTCGAAAACTGTAAACCATTTTCAGTATCGGACAACCTGTATAGCCATTTTAGGATGGGACAAAGTTAAGGTTGTAATTTGGGCAAGTCCAATACAAGTCCAATGTAAAAGCAATGCAAGTCCAATCTGGCCCGGTTAAAATTGGACTTGCATTGCTTTTACAATTGTTTTAAATTGAATTCAATCAAACTTCTATACAACTAACGTAGCTATCTCTCCTTCTCTGAAATCCTAATTATACTGCAGTCAACTCTAGATGATATTGGATCCGGTACCGACTTTTAATAAAGCACCTGCCACTTTGTCATTTTTAAAATAATTTCCGTATTTTTGTAACCCCGAGAAATGTTACAAAAATTATGATTGATCTACAACTGAACAATAAGACACACGATGAAGAGCGCCAGGGAGAGGCTTTGATAGTTGACGGACCAAAAATAAGAAACGGTAGAAAGCTTTATATCGAAAGCTATGGTTGTCAGATGAACTTTGCAGACAGTGAAATCGTTGCTTCCATACTCTTCGACCAAGGCTTTGAGACGACTGGAGATTATAAAGAGGCTGATGTAGTATTTATCAATACCTGCTCAATTAGAGAAAATGCGGAGCAAAGAGTTCGCAATCGCTTATCGCAATTTGGCGCAGAGAAACGCCGCAATCCTAAGTTGATCGTCGGTGTTTTAGGTTGCATGGCGGAACGCTTGAAATCTAAATTTCTTGAAGAAGAGAAATTAGTGGATGTTGTGGTTGGTCCGGATGCCTACCGTGAACTTCCTCAGCTTTTGACTGAGGTAGAAAGTGGCCACAAAGCAATAAATGTACTGCTATCGAGAGAAGAAACCTATGCGGACATTAGTCCTGTCCGATTAAATGGAAATGGTATCACTGCGTTTATTTCGATCATGAGGGGCTGCGATAATATGTGCTCTTTCTGCGTAGTACCATTTACACGTGGAAGAGAACGTAGTCGTGATCCACATTCCATTTTAGCGGAAGCCAAGGATCTTTTCGATCGAGGCTACAAAGAGGTGACACTATTGGGGCAGAATGTTGATTCATACAAATGGAAAGGCAAAGACGCCCAGGAAGATGCCGATATTGAAGTGAATTTCGCCCAGCTTTTGGAAAAAGTAGCGCTGATTAGTAATGAGCTGAGAATACGTTTCTCTACTTCTCACCCGAAAGATATTACAGATGAGGTTTTATACACCATTGCTAAGCACAATAACATTTGCAACTACATTCACCTTCCTGTCCAATCAGGGAGCAGCAGAATATTGGATCTGATGAACCGCACCTATACACGGGAGTGGTACATCAACCGCATCGATGCAATTAGAAGCATCATTCCTGATTGTGCAATCTCCTCAGATATTATCGCCGGCTTCTGCACAGAAACCGAAGAAGATCACCAGGAAACGTTGAGCATGATGGATTATGTGGGCTACGATTTTGCATTCACATTTAGCTATTCTGAAAGGCCCGGTACTTTAGCGGCACGTAAGTTTGCTGATGATATCCCTGAAGAGCTTAAAAAACGAAGACTTGCAGAAATCTTGTTAAAACAACAACAAACATCATTATATCGTTTACAAAAGTTTGTTGGCAAAACGATGAGAATTCTGGTAGAAGGAACCTCAAAAAAATCTGATAAAGATTTTTGTGGTCGTAATGATCAGAATGCTATGGTTGTTTTCCCGGCTACTGAAGGCGTTCTAGCTGGACAATACGTTAACGTGTATGTTGACAGGTGCACATCGGCAACATTATTAGGTAGTGTAGTGGCGCAAGAGCCTGAAATGGTTTAATTTAAAAACTTATACATTGGATATACAAGATATAAAGAATCGCTTCGGAATAATCGGGGGATCCCCCCTGTTGAACCGGGCTATAGATATTGCCAGACAGGTTTCACCAACCGACATGTCGGTTCTAATTACCGGTGAAAGTGGTAGTGGTAAAGAGGTTTTTTCTCACATAATACATCAGATGAGCGCTAGAAAACATGGTGCTTTTATCGCGGTGAACTGTGGAGCTATACCTGAAGGCACTATTGATTCAGAATTATTTGGTCATGAGAAAGGATCTTTCACTGGTGCTCATGAGGCCCGGAAGGGGTACTTTGAAGTTGCAAATGGAGGGACTATTTTTCTTGATGAGGTAGCGGAACTCCCACTGGGAACTCAAGCTCGCCTGCTTCGTATTCTGGAAAGCGGGGAATATTTAAGAGTTGGGTCTTCAAAAGTCCAGAAAACGGATGTAAGGATCATCGCGGCTACAAATGTTGATGTTTACAACAGGGTAAAATCAGGAAAATTCCGGGAAGATCTTTACTACAGATTAAATACTGTTCCCTTAAGAATCCCTGCTTTACATGAACGTAAAGAAGATATTTTCCTATTATTCAGAAAGTTTTCTGCTGATTTTAGTGACAAATACAGGAGTCCAGGTATCCAGCTTGAGCCAGATGCCATACAGATTTTAAGTAATTACAGCTGGCCTGGAAATGTGCGTCAGTTGAAAAATATCGCAGAACAGATCTGTGTACTTGAAAAAGAACGTAATGTTTCTGCAGCAGCGATCCTGAATTACATACCCAATGAGAGTGGCAGCAATCTGCCAATGACGATTAACGGAAATAATAAAGAAGATTATACGGAGCGGGACATCCTTTACAAGGTATTGTTTGACATGAAAAAGGATATGATGGAGCTAAAGAAGCTCGTTGCGGAGATCCTTCAGAATGGCGGTAATACCGCTCACATCATGGAGGACAATACCCATTATATTAACCAGCTCTATCAGGATGTAGATCAAACCAACAACCATGATCCTCAGCAAGCACAACTAACAATTAAGAAACCTTCCCAGAATGCACCGGTAGATTACAACTATGCCCATGATGCAGAAGAGGTAGAAGAATCGTTGTCATTGATTGATAAAGAGTCTGACTTAATTAAAAAAGCTTTAAAAAAGCACAAGGGAAAACGTAAGTTTGCTGCACAGGAGTTGGGTATTTCGGAGCGTACCCTTTACAGAAAAATCAAAGAACTTAACCTGAATTAGTGATGAGAAATCTATATATCGTTATTCTTTTCTTTATGATCAGTGGTTGTAAGGTGAGTTTGAAAGGCGTGTCAATACCCCCTGGCATGAAGACAGTAAACGTTACTGTTTTCGAGAATAACGCACCCTTGGTTGTATCCACTTTAAGCACACAGCTAACGGAGGATTTCAAGACCAGGATCAGAAATCAAACGAACTTGAGCCTCACCAATAATGAGCCAGAGGCAACATTTTCTGGAAATATTACTGGGTATGACATCAGACCTGTTGCCCTTCAGGATAATGGCAACAGGCAGGCACTCGCTGGCGCGAACAGATTGACAATAAGAGTAAACGTTAAATACGTGAACAACCTTGATCCTAAAAAAAGTTTCGAAGAGGCCTTTGAGCGTTTTAAGGAATTTAAGCTTGCTGGAAACCTTCAAGCTCAGGAACCTGCGCTAATCAAGGATGTGACAGCACAGCTGATCGAAGATATTTTTAACAGAGCCTTTGCACAGTGGTAGATACGTTCAATATATCTACTTTGCTGGAGGCACCTGACAAGATCAGTCCGAACGACGCGCCTGCCTTGAGGAATCTGATAGTAAAATACCCATACTTTCAGCCCCTCAGAATATTGCTTGCGAAAGCCAGCTTGGGTACCGAAGCGCAGAAGGAGACATTGGCTAAGGCAGCTTTGTATACAAACGGACAGGTGTTGCATACCCTGCTTCACGAACCGAAAGCACTGGTAAAGACTTCTTTTATTTACGGATTGCAGGTCAAAGTTGAAGCAGTGGAAATAGAACTGGAAGCAGCACAACCCATTGAGCTGGGCGAAGCGGAAATCAGTGAAGTTGACGAACAGGAAACATTCGATGAGATCGGCGAGGTTAATATTGATGACTACAGGGAAGTAATTTCTGAAGAAGACAAGTTAGAACAAGACTTGGTTTTAGAGCATACTGTTGCTACAGACTTCTTCGCTTTTCAGGAAAACTTCCAGGTGGAGTCTATTCCTGAAATTGAAGAACAGGAATCCGCGGAAGCTGACTTGCTGGCTTCAACTGCTCCCGAAGACAATATTGTTAGTAAGTACGATGACGACAAACTACCCTACACTTTTTTATGGTGGCTGGCTAAAACCAGAAAGGAGCATCAGCAAATTTTTCAGCCTTATGCCAGCCCTAAACAGAATAAGGAATTGCCAGAAGTTAGTCAGCAGCCATCAGCTTTTGTTAAGCCTAGTGAATTACAACAGCAGTATGTAGAGCACATTTTCCATCTGCAAACGCCATTTAATGCAGAGGATCTTGTTAGCGGACCAGTCAATTATAAAGTTAAGCCTGGGGAGGATGAGATCATTGAGAACTTCATTAAGAATGACCCCCAAATCCGCACACCGAGGGCAGAACAAATCAACAATGACAACAAGGCAAGAAAGAGTGCTGAAGACCACAATGATATGGTTACGGAAACTTTAGCGAAGATCTATATTGAACAAATGCTTTACGATAAAGCGATACAGACTTACGAAAAATTAAGTTTGAAGTTTCCAGAAAAAAGCCGTTACTTTGCCGACCTTATTCAATCGATTCAAAAGAAAATTTAATACAATAACATACTATGCTGTTTTTAATTATTTTACTAATCATTATTTGCGTTGCACTTGGATTGTTTGTTTTGATACAAAATCCAAAAGGTGGTGGCTTAGCTACTGGCGGCACTGGCAGCAATATGTTTGGCGTACAACGTACTGGTGACGTTTTAGAAAAAGGAACTTGGGTTCTACTTGCTTTAATTGTTGTGATTACCTTATCAATCACTACAATGGCTAAATCTGGCGGCTCAAATACAGGAACAGGTTCTAGAATTCAGGAACAATTGGATAAAGCTCCTGCCCCTTCTATTTTAGGAGGCCAGCAAACTGCTCCGGCTCCAGCTACTGCAACTCCTTCTGCAACAGATACTACAAAAAAATAATTTGGTTATCCGAATAACCAAAAGCCCGATAAGGTCAAACTTATCGGGCTTTTTGCATTCTGCCACTCTGGCACACTTAGAACGCACCTTAAACTATTAGCTGACAATGCCGTGTAAATTTGTCAAGCAAATATGCCTTGGCATAAAAACTGATAGTTACTACTTGGCATAATTAAATTACTTTTATACAAAAACTTAAACAAAAACAATAACAAGTTATGGCTTTAAACTTTAAACCTAATGCAGACAGAGTGGTTGTTGAAACTTCTGCTGCAGAAGAAAGAACAGCATCTGGTCTTTATATTCCGGATACCGCTAAAGAAAAACCTCAACAAGGAACAGTAGTCGCTGTTGGACCAGGTAGATCAGCTGACCACACAGGAGCATTGATCGTACCAACAGTACAGGTTGGTGATTTGGTTCTTTACAGTAAATATGGTGGTACTGAAATCACTATTGAAGGTAAAGAGTATTTAATTATGAGAGAAACTGACATCTTAGGAACACTTTAATCTTCCTATAATTTCTAAAGTGGGCAGGTTAAGTCCGGTCTCCTTTTTTATTTAAACAAGAATCAACGAAAAATAAAATGGCAAAACAAGTAAAATATAACGTAGAAGCCCGTGACGCCCTGAAAAGAGGTGTTGATATTTTGGCTAATGCAGTTAAAGTAACCTTAGGCCCAAAAGGTCGTAACGTAATTATTGATAAAAAATTCGGCTCACCTGTAATCACTAAAGATGGTGTTACGGTAGCTAAAGAAATAGAATTAAAAGATCCAATTGAGAACATGGGTGCTCAGATGGTTAAGGAAGTTGCTTCTAAAACTGCTGATATCGCAGGTGATGGAACAACAACTGCAACTGTATTGGCTCAGGCAATTGTAACTGCAGGTATTAAGAACGTAGCTGCTGGTGCAAACCCAATGGATTTGAAGCGTGGTATCGATAAAGCTGTTGCAGCGATCGTTGAAAACCTTAAAGCTCAATCACAAACTGTTGGTGAAGACAACAACAAAATCAAACAAGTAGCATCTATCTCGGCTAACAACGACGAAGTTATTGGCGCTTTAATCGCTGAGGCTATGGGTAAAGTAGGTAAAGATGGTGTAATTACTGTTGAAGAAGCAAAAGGAACTGAAACTGAAGTAAGAACGGTTGAAGGTATGCAATTTGACCGTGGTTATTTGTCTCCATACTTTGTGACCAATGCTGACAAAATGGAGGCGGAATTAGAAAGCCCTTACATTTTGATCTATGACAAAAAGATCAGCAACATGAAAGAATTGTTGCCTGTATTGGAGAAACAAGTTCAAACTGGTAAACCACTATTGATCATTGCTGAAGATTTAGATGGTGAAGCGCTTGCTACTTTGGTAGTAAATAAAATCCGTGGATCTCTGAAAGTTGTTGCTGTTAAAGCTCCAGGATTTGGTGACAGAAGAAAAGCAATGTTGGAAGACATCGCAGTCTTAACTGGCGGAACTGTAATCTCTGAAGAAAGAGGGTTTAAATTAGAAAATGCTGACCTATCTTATTTAGGAACTGCTGAAAAAGTTCTTGTTGATAAAGACAATACAACGATTATCAATGGGGCTGGTGTTTCTGATGACATCAAAGCTCGTGTTAACCAGATCAAAGCTCAAATAGAGACTACTACATCTGATTACGATAAAGAAAAATTACAAGAGCGTTTGGCTAAATTAGCTGGCGGTGTTGCTGTTCTTTACGTTGGTGCTGCTTCTGAAGTAGAAATGAAAGAGAAAAAAGACCGTGTTGATGATGCTTTACACGCAACCCGTGCGGCTGTTGAAGAAGGTATTGTTGCTGGTGGTGGTGTAGCTTTCATCCGTGCTATAGAAGCATTGGAAGGTATGAAAGGTTTAAATGATGATGAGACTACTGGTATTGCAATCGTTAAACGTGCAGTAGAGGAGCCTTTGCGTCAAATTTGCCAAAATGCTGGAGTCGAAGGTTCCATCGTTGTTCAAAAAGTTAAAGAAGGTACAGGTGACTTCGGTTACAATGCACGTACTGATGTATATGAGAATTTAATCGCTGCCGGAGTTATTGACCCTACGAAAGTTGGTCGTGTAGCTTTGGAAAACGCAGCTTCAATTGCAGCAATGTTGTTAACAACAGAATGCGTATTGGCTGATGATCCTGAAGATGCTCCTGCCGGTGGTGGTATGCCTCCAATGGGTGGTGGCGGTATGGGCGGAATGATGTAATATCATTTGCTTAATAGCTTAAAAAAACCCGCTCCAGCAGCGGGTTTTTTTGTGTTTTAGAATTTAGTGGTGATGGCGGCAGTTAACCATTGTTTAATTAGCTTTGTAACTATGCAACGGGAACAGATCTCAGTATTCGATATTTTCAAGATAGGCATTGGGCCTTCAAGCTCTCATACCCTTGGCCCATGGAGAGCTGCACAGCGATTCACAACTTCGCTTACTGCCAATGGCATATTGGAATCTGTTGAACAGGTAAAAATTTTGCTGTATGGTTCGCTTGCTAAAACAGGCAAGGGGCATGGGACGGATATAGCCATACTACTTGGATTAACAGGTGCGGATCCAGTAACTTTCGATGTCAACATTATAAACAGTACCATTGCAACAATTAAAAGTGACCAACTTCTCCATTTGGCCGGAACAAAATCTCTACCCTTCAATTACGAGAATGACCTGTCATTTTTATTTTTCGAGAGTTTACCATTTCATCCCAATGCGGTTACCTTTCAAGCTTTTTTAAACACTGGCAAAGCTTTTTCAGAAACTTATTACTCTATTGGTGGGGGGTTTGTAGTTAAGGAAGGCGAGACAGGAAGCGAGAAGGAAGCAGTTGACCTTCCCTTTCCCATCGAAAAGGCAAGCGACCTGTTACATTGGTGCTTAAGCACCGGCTTAAAGGTGTCTGAAGTTGTAATGGAGAACGAATCGGCCTGGAGGAAAGAATCCGATACCAAGACAGGCATTCTACAGCATTTCAAGGTGATGCAGGAATGTATATATCGGGGTTGTCACACAGGCGGATTCCTGCCGGGAGGATTGAATGTTGCAAGACGAGCTGACGCTTTAAATAGGAGGTTAGTTGCTGCAAATACCTATTCTGATTACGAGAGCTGGGTAGTTGCGATCAGGAAAGGTGGCAATGGATTCAATTATATTCTAGATTGGGTGAGCTGTTTTGCTTTGGCTGTCAATGAAGAAAACGCTTCATTTGGAAGGGTAGTTACTGCGCCTACAAATGGTGCTGCCGGCGTTATCCCTGCAGTATTGCAGTATTTCATCACTTTTTGCGATGGCTATTCTGAAGAAAAAGTTATACAGTTTATCTCATGCGCCTCTGAAGTGGGCAGTATTTTTAAGAAAGGCGCGACGATATCCGCAGCGATGGGTGGTTGTCAGGCTGAGATTGGAGTATCCTCAGCGATGGCAGCGGCAGCATTAACCGAATGCCTTGGAGGTTCTCAACGACAAGTATTAATGGCCGCAGAAATTGCTATGGAACACCATCTGGGATTGACTTGTGACCCAATTGGCGGATTAGTACAAATTCCATGTATAGAGCGAAATACGATGGGTGCAATTAAAGCAATTACGGCAAGCCAGCTTGCATTGCAGAGCAACCCAGATAAGGCCAAGGTAAGTCTGGATGCCGTGGTAAATACCATGTGGGAAACTGCGCTTGACATGAACTCGAAATATAAGGAAACTTCTGACGGAGGACTAGCCACCAATATTCCGATTAGTTTACCAGAGTGTTAAATTTTTTGCTGCGCCTTAATTGCCAAATATCTGTTACTTCTTTTACGGCTTAAATGCCTTTACGATGGCCGGAGTAATATTGATAGCCCAATCTTTATACATTTTTCCAGAAGGGTGCAATCCATCTGTCGCTATAAGACTTAGATCCGATGCTGCAGTTCTGGATGCCGGAGT
>JACMPF010000284.1 GCA_014377665.1 Pedobacter sp.
ATTGGATACTATCAATTTTTATATCAGGATGGCTTTCAATCGTTCCATGAACCACTTTGCTTCATCTAGGCACAAGTTCAATGGATCCTCACCACCTTCGCCCTCACTCTTTGGAATCAACTAGTTCCTATTGTTCTTATTTTTCCAGACGGCCCACCGGGATGCACCAACAAAAATTCAAGCTCAGTACGTCTTCTGAATAACAAAATCCAAAAGCTCCTTTTCATATTGTTATAATAAGAACGATCAATGATGGTTGACTATTTTTTGGAAAATGCCTTGATAATCTTCTTAAAGATTTCATTGTTTGGATAAGCACCCATGAATTCTATAGCACCCGGACCATAAGCAAATAATGGGACCATAATATTCGTGTGGTCATCCGTGCTAAAATTGCCACGTACCATTCCTATTTTTGCTGAAGCATCTAATAATGACAAACCGCCAGTCTCATGATCTGCAGTAACAATAACTAGGGTCTCGCCATCTATATCAGCAAAATTTAGCGCAGCGCCAATTAGGTTGTCGAAATCAAGTTGCTCTGTGACTACGAACGGCAGGTCGTTTGCATGACCACCATGGTCAATTTGCGCTCCTTCTGCCATGATGAAAAAACCGTTTTTGCTAATTGATAGGAGTTCGATCGTCTTTAGTAGCGAACTTTTGAGCATCTCTCCTCTACCATCCAGTTTTCTCCTTGTTACCGAATCCTCCAACAAAACCAATTGCTTACCAGAACTTGTTTTTTGGAAATCAGATAAGGTTTCTGAATAGTTAAACCCTTTGGCTTTTAAGCTAGACATCAAATTCTTGTCTTTATTATCAATGAAGCTTTTTCTATTTGAGCCCACTAAGATGGAAATTGGACTATTGACCAAATCAGCAGCAATTTCCTGAGTCAGAGATCTTTCGTTTTCATGAGCGTAAAATGCGGCTGGAGTCGCGTCAGTGATGTCACCACTACTTATGATACCGCTTACGATACCTTGCTTTATTAATACTTCCGGTAAGGCTATTAATTTTTTTCCATTGGAATCAACAGATATATACCGATTATTAGTTTTTTCGCCTGTTGCCATCGCCGTTGCACCCGCTGCAGAATCTGTGAAATCTGAATTCACCGCCTCTGTCCTTGATAAACCCAAGTGTTTAAAAGTCATCAGATTGGAATAGCCGAAGTTTGCAGTAAGACCAGCTTGAATTTGCGCCAGCCCCATACCGTCGCCAATCAGAAGGATAACATTTTTAGCCTTCTTTTGTGCTCCATCCGTTTTGTATGACGGTTGGTAAGGTTTATAGGGCTTAGTGTTCTTGTATTCAAGTTTTTCACGACCGCTATAATAAGCTTGAAGCTTTTCCGGATGATCAGTTCCTATCCAGTCGGCACCCAGGTTTTCCAATTCCTTCCAAGTATTGGGGTTGTCTTTAGTGCCCCAAAAACGAAATGGCTTATTCCATTTATGTGCGATCGCGATGGCATTTTTAAGTTTAAGCTTATCTACAGGCGTTGGTGTCCCCTTTCCGTTCCAGACTGTAAACGCAGCGATGCTTTCACTTACCATACCTATTCTTTTTAGTTCTCCATCGGTGTAGGTATTTGTAGTACGGCCATCGAAGTTTATGTAATCGGGGTAGTCCTTGAAGTTGGCTGCTGGTGGTACATCGCCGCTGATCAGAATTTGTACCGCATTTCTATTTCGCTTGGCATCGAATACGTCCAAGTAAGGTTTAAGATCAGCTATCAAAACCGCTAATACTTTTTGGGAACCGGCTTTGATATCGATCAGCAACTGCAGTTTTTTGGTTTTATCTGCATAAGGTCTGCCCATATTTTCGCGGAATACCTTTGAAATGGGTTCCAAATATAATGTTTTGATGTCTTTAGCCACATCGGTATCTTCCTCATTATGGGCTACCAGCAGTTTACCATTTTTAAGATATACATCGGCCTCTACGGAACCCATGCCTGCATAGTAAGCCTGATAGAACGGAAAATTCTGGTTGTAGTCATTGTGGCTGTGTCCGAAATTTTCGGACTTCTTAACTTGCTGTGCACTTGCAAGAGTGCTAATTGCTAAAAGTGCAATAAATAGTATTTGTTTCACAGTACAAAGGTATTTCCCAAATGTTAGTTTTAAATTTTCTCAGCATTAACAAACCATAAAATTAGTTGAAAAAAGTTACCCGCCTTAACAATATGATAACCTGAAGCTAAATTTTCTATAACCTAACTCGTATAGCTTCGCAGTTTATTAAAATTTAACATATGAAAAGAATAGTACTATTTGGTTTTCTGTTGACGGCCTTGATTAGCTGTAAGAAAGATAACGCGGTAATTACCGAGCCGGAGTTTTTTGTGAACGAAGATGCATCGACATTTGCAGAGAGCGCTTCATTTGATGTAGGCGAAACAGGTGCTGCAGAGATCACAGCCTTTGACCCGATTACAAAAAAACTTTTTGTAGTTAGAAATGAAAATGAAGGTCTTACAAATCAAGTAAATCAGATTGAAGTAATTGATTTTAGCAATCC
>JACMPF010000285.1 GCA_014377665.1 Pedobacter sp.
ATACGTGTATGGTGGCCCAACTGTTTCAGTAGCATTGCTTTGCGAATCATTAGTAAAGTTAGATGTAGATCTAAGTGTCTTCACCACTACGGCAAATGGAGAACATGACTTTGAATCTGACGAAACACCTAACCTAGTAAATAAAGTAAGCGTGAAGTACTTTAAAAGACTTTGGGGAGGAAAGGTGCATTTGTCTATAAGCTTACTCAAGGAACTTTTATATTCAACTTCTTCAGAGGATATTTATCACATTCATTCATGGTGGAATGCAACTGCAGTCTTATCTGCATTAGTCGGTGTGATCCGAAGTAATAGAATAATATTATCACCTAGAGGTATGCTTACGCCATATTCCGTAACCAATGGACGATCTGGGTTTAAAAAAATGTTTCAAGCAATAATTGGCAGATGGATATTAAATCAATGCTGCATACACGTTACTACAGAAAAAGAGAAAACAGACGTATTGAGCTTCGTTAGCCATAGAAGAATAACTATAATACCTAATCTGGTCACAGAGCCTAGTTCAATGAGTCTAAGAAACATGACGCCAAATGAAAAGCCATCTGTTTTAAGGCTGCTCTTTTTATCAAGGATAGAAAAGAAAAAAGGCATCGAGTTACTTCTTGAATCGCTAAGTCGGGCTAACTTTCTCTGGCACCTGACAATTGCGGGCGCTGGTGATAAGCAATATATCAAATATCTGCGTTTAGAAGTAAAACGACTCAAACTACAAGAAAGGATTAGTTGGATTGGATTTGTAGATGCTGACGATAAAATAGGTATATTTTTAAAGCACGATCTCTTAGTACTATTCTCTCATAACGAAAACTTTGCGAACGTAGTAATCGAAAGTTTATCATCTGGACTACCAGTGGTCATTTCAAGTGGTGTAGGCCTAGCGAACTTTGTCATTAAGCACAATCTGGGATGGGTTTCAGAAATAGAACCAACTTCTCTTATTTCCATACTTGAACTCGCTGCGTCAGATTCAAGAAAAAGAGAACTGATCAACAAAAATGCCCCAGAACTGATCAGAAAACACTTCAATGAACAGGAGCTCTCTGAAAAATATCTAAAAATGTACATGAGTTATGAACGTTAATTTCTCTTTCATTATCCTAACCTTTAATGAGGAAATGCATCTTGATAGACTACTGGATTCGATTGCCGGTCTGGATGCCAAAACATTTGTTTTAGATTCAGGAAGTACAGATAAAACGCTACAAATCTGTGAATTCAGAAAAATTGAGGTACAGCACAATGATTTTCTCAATCATCCAAGACAATGGGATGTTGCCCTTCGCAATTTTAAAGTTACAACTCCATGGACGATTGGTTTAGATGCAGATCAAGCTCTAAGCCCGGAACTCTATAATTTACTTTATGAATTTACTGCCTCCGATTATACCAACATAGATGGAATCTATTTTAATAGAAAGAATTATTTTCAAAATCAATGGATTAAGCATGGTGGCTATTACCCCATGTATTTATTGAAAATGTTTAAAACTGATCTGGGCTTTTCAGATCTATCTGAAAATATGGATCATAGATTTCAAGTTCCAGGAAAGACCACGAAATGGAAGAATGGTCATATTATTGAAGAAAACCTAAAAGAAAACAACATTAACTTCTGGATCAGAAAACACAATATCTACAGCGATTTGATCGCCGACGAGGAACATTCACAAATCCGACAAACTTTAAAAATAACCGGTTATAATGGCATCTTTGGAATGCCTAATCAACGTAAAATCTGGAAAAAGCAGCTTTGGCAAAGATTGCCACTTTATCTTAGATCATGCCTATATTTCTTCTATAGATTAATTATTCAAAGGGGAATTCTCGACGGAAAAAAAGGTATTTTATTTCATTTTTTACAAGGCTTTTGGTTCAGGGTAATCGTAGATATGAAAATTGAAGAACGGAGGAATGCTGAAAGTCCTACCCGCTCATTGCATAGATTGATTGCCGCTAAATTCGTCCTGAAATTTGTATTTTTGTTTTTATTTTTCTACTACATCAATATTACGTTCATCTCCCTCTCGAGCCCTGGAGGATTTCACATAACTTTCGTTGAAAGACATTTAAATTACCTTCAAACTTTAAGAACCGGCTATATTTCAGTTACTGCATTTATTCTTGAAAATATGGGATTCAAGGTCAAAAGTTCCTCAATGAGATTGTCTGTAATAAACCATTCTGGCTTCCGACTTGTTTATTCCTGTCTTGGATATGGTTTGATAAGTTGCTTTAGCGCATTTGCATTTACTATTCCGAAACCTTTCAAATCCAGATACTTATTTTTAGCACTTGGAATTATTTTGATACTAATGCTTAATATTTGCAGACTCCTACTAGTAGCAATATATAATAAACCGAGCCTAAATATGATGAGTCTTGACCATCACGACATTTTTAACATCGTGGTATATGCCACGATTCTAATATTTTCTTATGTATACCTGAGCTTTTTAAAACATGACAAATAACAACTTAACTACTCAGTTGTCGAAGGAATTTGATACAGGTAATTTCAAAGTAGGAGCGTCATGTACCAAAGTTATTTGTTGGTACATAGTTAATATAGTCTTTTTCAGATCAGGGATTATGCCACTAAGCAATGTTCTCGTATGGCTGCTTAGGATTTTTGGATCAACTATAGGCCAAGATGTTAGGATAAAACCACATATACAAATTAAGTATCCATGGAAACTAACAGTGGGCGATTATTCTTGGCTAGGTAGTTGTATTATTGAAAATCTTGATCAGGTGACTATAGGCAATCACGTATGCATCTCCCAAGGAGCAATGCTATTAACAGGTAATCATAATTACAATCTGCAAACCTTTGATCTATTTACTGGTCAGATAATTCTTGAAGACGGAGTTTGGATTTGTGCAAACAGCATAATATGTCCTGGTGTTACTGCTGAATCTCAGTCCGTTCTTTGTGTCGGTTCAGTAGCAAACAAAAGCCTTAAGGCAAATTGCATCTATCAGGGAAACCCTTCACAGCTGGTTAAAAAGAGAAAGATAATCACATAGTTAAATTCAGATGTGTGATTCCTACATAAATGTGGCATCTTCCAATTCTCAGTAATCTTTGCGCCTCGCAGAATAAATCAAAAACCTCGTTAGGCCTATGAGGTATAGAAAAGAAAGGACATTAATTATATATTAAGGAACTAAGCCATCTTATGCGACTACCATTGTGATAAAAAACTGCCTGTAAACAAGAATACCCTGCAGAAGTTATCTACAGGGTATTTTGATTAAGATCTGGCACCGACCTACTCTCCCACGTGTTACCGCAGTACCATCGGCTCTGGTGGGCTTAACTTCTCTGTTCGGAATGGGAAGAGGTGGACAC
>JACMPF010000057.1 GCA_014377665.1 Pedobacter sp.
AATTCTATTTATATTGAGCCTGCTTTAGAAGTGGTTGCAGGCACAAGATATTTTTATGAGACCTACACAATATCTAAAGTGAAGCGTGAGAAGAGCAAAGGTAAGGCTCCTTTATCTCCGGGAAACTCAGGTTCTGCAGCTATCACCTCAAGTACCATTGAATCAAGTAATTTCAATTTATTATCTTATAATTTCAAACTTCCACTCAGTTTCAGTAGAGCTGGTTATGTTGCAGAAATCAGCTATCAGCTGTCTGTCCTTGGTGCTAAGGCAGCGCCTGGGCTCAAACAGCAGCAGTCCTTTTACGGGTTAGCTTTTTATTACCAGTTTTAATTGACATCGCCATGAAAGTATTGATTGTAGAAGATGAAAAAACACTGGCTTATGAAATGGAGGAATTTTTGAAAAAGAGTTTTTACCAGTGCGATCTTGCCCATTCCTTCCAAAGCGGAGTAATGCAGCTTGAGCTGAATCAATACGACTTTGTTTTAATTGATTTGAGTCTGCCAGACGGTGATGGCCTGGAAATCCTGAAACATGCAAAAGAAAATAATCCTGAAGCCGTCTATATTATCATCACTGCAAGAACAAATCTAAAAGATCGAGTTATGGGCCTTGATCTAGGTGCTGATGATTATCTGGCGAAACCTTTTTATTTACTCGAACTTCAATCCAGAATGCAGGCAATAGCTCGCCGCAAGTTCAATATTACTGAAGATCTTATTGCAATGGGTAAATTTGGTGTTGATATTCAGAAACGGTTGATTGTTTTTAGTCAACAACAAATAGAATTGTCACGTAAAGAATTCGACTTAATTAGCTACCTGTTATTGCATAAGGGGAGGGTTCTTACACGTGTTCAGCTCAGTGAGCATATCTGGGGAACTTTTGTCAATGATGATTATGACTCCAATTATATTGATGCTCATATTAAAAACATTCGGAAAAAACTAAATGCTTATTCTGAAACGGATTGGCTGGAAACCGTTAGAGGGGTAGGTTATCGAATAAAAAAATAAGATGAAGCTTTCTACAAAACTCACTCTTTTTATTGCAGGCTCAAAGTTGGTTATTGTGCTACTGTTTGTGTTGGCCTTGCCGTTCCTGGTTAAGGAAATTGCGTCCCAATATGCCAACTATACTTTGAAGCAACAGCGAAAAAAGGTACTCTCAATTTTAAAAGAAAATGGTATTGATTATTATTTGCGGGGAGAGCCGAATTATGGTGGCTACACGATGCTGAAGGAAGAGTTTATCGCTTTTTCACCAGTTGGACCCAAGGTAATTGTAAACACCATCAAAAATTCTCAGGTATTGATAGAAGGTGACACACTCAATTATCGAATATTAAGTTATTCGTTTAGAAGTAAAAACAGAAATTACCTTATGGAAATAGGTAAGGCGGATGCAAGTATCAACCGATATAATAAACCTCTTCAACGCTTTACATTATACGTGCTGATTACGTTAATAGTTTTGACCATTTTGATCGATCTAACGTTTATAAGAATTATTGTTAAGCCACTTGCCAACATCATCAACACAAAGCTAATCAATAAAGAATTTCCATTTAGAACTGATCACGAACGAATTAAAACCAGTACGACCGACTTTAAATATTTAGACGATTCTCTAGTTTTGCTAATAAGTCAGATCAATGAAGCTTTTTATAAAGAACGCGAATTTACCTCCAATGCTTCTCACGAATTGATGACACCCATCACTATCCTACAGAACAAAATGGAAAATTTACTAGCTGAAGAAAGCTTGGATGAGTCTTCTGCTATAGCAATTGTAGAGATGATGAAAACAGTAGACAGGTTAAAAAAGATTACTAACTCTTTACTGCTAATCTCCAGGATTGAAAACGAACAGTATATCAGAAAGGAACAGATCAAACCGTTGCAGCTATTCCATGAAATAATCGAGGAAATAGGGCATAGGTTTGAAGAGAAAAACATCAGTTTAGTTTTAGATATTTCTGCGGATGCGGTACTTCAGGATGTCAACAAGGATCTCATGTTTCAATTA
Source organism: Pedobacter sp. (assembly GCA_014377665.1). GTDB lineage: Bacteria > Bacteroidota > Bacteroidia > Sphingobacteriales > Sphingobacteriaceae > Pedobacter. The sequence continues at coordinate 2,032 of JACMPF010000057.1, forward strand.
TTTTTTAACCTGATTCATAATGCAATAAAATTCAATCGCCAGGACGGGACTATCTCAGTCAGTGGAATATTTTTGAATGATGGCCGTTATCAAATTAAGGTCTGCGATTCAGGAATCGGGATTCCAACTGAAGATGTTCCCTTTATTTTTAATCGTTTCATGAAGACTAATCTTAATTCGCAGGTTGGCTACGGCCTTGGGTTAGCTATTGTAAAAAGTATTGCAGTTTACCATCGGATAAAAATTACTGTAGAATCCGGGGTTGATAAGGGTACTACGTTTAAATTAATATTTAAAGGGGAGTCGGCGTAACTGAGAAATATCACTCCAAACTTACCGTAGATGTTTGGAACCTCAAATCCCATAACTTTATTACATTTGTGATGTTTTTGAGGAAATTCTACCTCATTAATTTTAAGCTTTATGGCTACTAATTCTCAAAATCGAAATAGCACTAAATGGTTTAGTTTTTCTAATGTAAGCGCCGTTGTAATGGCTGCTTTTGTTATCGCGATGTTCTTTAGTCCTGATTTGAAGGGAATATTGATTCAGGGACTAATGCGTATCGGTTTATTTCAGCCGGATGTTCCGGAGGGTGGGGGTGTCAAGACTAAGCTGTCATTTACAAGTGATGCCGCTTTCAGAGATAAGAATGGAGCGCTCGTTAAGCTTTCAGATCTAAAAGGAAAAGTTGTATTCATCAATTTTTGGGCTACCTGGTGCCCTCCCTGCATTGCTGAAATGCCTTCTATTGATAAGCTGCACAGGAAGTACAAGGGTTATAATGAGGTTGTTTTCCTGATGGTGGATGTAGATGGAAAAATAGAATCGTCAGTTGAATTTATGAAAAAGCGTAACTTTATGCTGCAAGTTTATACACCTGCAAGTGCAATACCAGTAGAATATTTTTCTGGGTCTATGCCTACTACCGTTATATTGGATAAATCTAGTAATGTAGTTTTTCAGCAGGTAGGGGCCGCAGATTACAGCAACATAGAGGTTGCTGTATTTATTGATAAGTTGCGTTTGTGAAGTAAAAATATACGATAAATACACATATTCTTTAAGCATTAAAAATGATGAAGCCGATATTAGGTGCAAATGAGTTAGCCGTTTTAGACAGATCAAAATTTATACTGTTTGACGTAAGTGCAGGCTCCAAGCCCAGGTATGATAAAGAACACTTGGAAGGCGCTTTCTACATGGATCTAAATACTGATTTAACGAATATCGATGATTATAAAAACGGTGGGAGGCATCCTCTTCCGGTACTGGAAGACTTTTTCAAAGTCTTAGAATCCTTTGGTGTTGCGAACCAAAGTCACCTGATTCTTTATGACGATAAAAATGGCGCAAATGCTGCTGCCAGGTTCTGGTGGATGCTGCGATCGATAGGGCATGAAAATGTTCAGGTGATAAATGGAGGATACCAGGCTGCGGTTGCTGCTGGTTTTCCAATATCTGCAGCAGCGGAACCGGCAAAACCTTCGAAATATCTAAGAAATAGCAATTGGCAATTAACTACTGCAAACATTGATGAAGTGCAAGCTGTAGCTGGAGGTCTTAAAAATGTTGTAATTGACGTTAGGGATGCTGACCGTTTTGCAGGGTTAACAGAGCCAATCGATTTGATTGCAGGACATATTCCAGGGGCTATTAATGTTCCTTTTACCGAAAACTTAGATGCTGAAGGGTTATTTCTGCCAGCTGAAGTGCTCAAAGAGAAATACGCGACGATCCTTGGTAATGTTAGTTCAGAAGCTACTATTGTTCATTGCGGCTCTGGAGTAACTGCTTGTCATACTTTATTAGCAATGGATTATGCAGGACTTGAAATTCCTAAACTTTATGTTGGAAGTTGGAGTGAATGGAGTCGAAGAGGCATGCCAATGATTTTAGGAGAGTAACTATAAGAAGCACCAGGACCAGTGATTTTGATTACTGTTACAGGTAATTCCAAATCATTATAGGTTATCGAGGATATTGACCTTGTACCATCGGAAATTGCAGATGATTTACCCTTCGAATTCCAACAAACGAAGAATGATGCTTATGGACCTATTTATGGCGACTACAACCAAACCACAACTCATGTAGTCGACGTACTTGATCCGGCATTCCGCTATTTTAATTTTAGACCTTTCCAACTTTGTCTTTTGATGAAACGTTCTGGTTGATATGTGGTTTGTACTGAAACTTTTCGGATACCGCTTTGCTATGTGTTTTATGGCTGTTTCCTTCGGGCCGAGCCGAAGCAGACACGAAGCAGATACGAAGCAGACACGAAGCCGAGACATAGCAGAGGCAACTAGTAATGAACCATCTAGGCTCTTCTTTGTAGTCCTGAAATAGGGAAATGTAGAAGTATTTAGTAGCATAATTAGAAGCAGCATTGGTTGATTGCTGAAACGAACCTACAATAC
>JACMPF010000286.1 GCA_014377665.1 Pedobacter sp.
CCGACTGGATGGGTCCGCTATGGACATTGACCGATACCAAAAAGCCACAGTGGTTAAGAGAAAAGCTTTCTATCTCCAAAGATGCTGGTTATTGGCAAATCACCAGCTTCGGTGAAGATGAAGCTGGTGAACTATACCTGATAACAGCAATGCTGGAATCTGGTAAAGGGGCATTATACAAAATCGTAGCAGAAAAATAGTTATGAATTTTACTGACGGAAGCCTACTGGCTCTCAATATAATTAGTTGGGATAACACAATGCTACAAACACTAAAACTTTCTTTACGCACTCCATAGTAGAACAAACCGGTGTTCTTTGTGCTTCACTTCCTATCTCTGGATTTTTAATATGGTGGGGAAAAAGAAAGAAAAATGGAAAGTTCAACGCAGTCAAATAAAATTACCTAGCTTTGAATCCTATAAACGTCGCAAGACAAAAAAACATACCTTAAACATATGAAAACATCATTCAAAATCCTTTCATTCCTATTTGCTGCAGCTACACTTGCATCATGCGGAAATGATCAAAAAACTACAACTACTGCAGATTCAGCGACTGTTTCTTCTGCAGACACTTCTATTGTTACAGCTGCGCCTGTGACAGAGACCGTTTTAAATTTAGAAGCTAGCGATCAAATGAAATACAATTTGACAGCGCTTAAAGCAACTGCCGGGCAGCCAATTAAACTAACTTTAAAGCATACTGGTAAATTTCCCATCACCGCAATGGGGCACAATGTTGTGATCCTGAAGGCAGGAACAGATGTCGATTCATTTGCAGCTAAAGCGTTGGAGGCGAAAGACAACCAGTACATTCCTAAATCAGAGGAAGGTTCAATCATAGCGCATACTAAACTTTTGGGTGGTGGCGAAGAAGATACCATCACATTTACTATCGCAGAAAAAGGCACCTATACTTTCATTTGCTCTTTCCCGGGTCATTATACCCTGATGAAAGGTACACTGGTTGTTGAGTAGTAGTTTTCAACCTAAGAGTTTACTCCACAAAAGAGCCTCCTTTAAGGGGGCTCTTTTGTTAAAGATAAATTTAGTAGTTTCGTATCAATGATAACGCTATGAAAAAGGATCTCTTAGTCAAAATTGCTTTTGGTACATCACTGATTTCCATGCTTACCTATTTAGTCTTGAAGATTATGCACATCCAGTCTCCAGTTCTATTGCTTTCAACAATCGCCTGGATTTCAACACTAACTTACATTATTCTGGTGTTAATTGAAATCATCTCTAGTGATCGTATTAAAACGTCAGAAAAGGTGATGTGGGTTGCGGGATTCTTGTTTGTTAATTGGATCGCTGGTATTTTATACTTCATTTCAAGACGCAAATACATTATTAGAAATTTCAAGATATTACCAATCTAGGGTTTTGAACTGGAATCGTATAAAAGTACACAGATGCCAAGCGTTTCCATACCTAGTTCAATACCTGCTAGGCCACCATATAGTAGATCAGATAAGGGATGAATATGGTTCCACATGGATGTTAATGCGGCAATCAACAGGCCAAAGCCGATTAGCATTGCGGATTGTTTCCTTACTTGTTTGACCATTTTTAACGTGTTTGTTTTATAATGTTTTCAAAGTGCGTCAGTTCAGCGCTCAACTTTCGCGAATGCTTACTGAAACTTCTTGGCCTGATGTAGAACCAAAGAGTCATTATCCAACTCAAAACAAGCACGTAAGTTATAATGTTAAGTACAATGCTGTGGACAGTAAATTCGTAAGGAAACAATACGGTAGAGATTGTAATTAAAATAAGACCTGCTACTTCTGTTCTTTTATGATAGTAGGCCTGGTTCCGACGTGTTTGATGCAAAAACTGAAGGAATTCCAGATTACTGAAGTCTTTAAGCTTGGTAAACCTCTTCATCGATCGCAAATTAGTTATTACCAGCATCGCACAGGCAGCGATATTACACGCCAATGCAACCTTTGTGCTTATTAATAGATCTTTATCCGTCGCCAATAGGGCTAAGGATGCCAAGATTACCAAAATAGATACGGTCACAGAAAAGACCTTATTCCGCAATTTTATCCAGCGGAATCGTTTAATGTTTTTTTGTATTTTATCTCCGTCTGGCAGGTTTGATGGTCTGGCGGACTGCCATAATGTTTGGAGGTTATTCAAATCTTCCATGTTCCCTAAATTTAATAGCAAGTTTTTCTTTTATTCGGTGGATTTTTACCCTGATGTTTCCAGCTCCCAGTCCAGTGATCTCAGCGATCTGTGCCTGTGGTAGTCCCTCAAGTTCTAATGAGATAATGATCCTTTCCATTTCTGGAAGTTCAGCAATTGCACTATAGAGAAACGCAAGCTTTTCTTCGGCAGATTCTTCCTCAATCGCAGCGATATTCTCCGGCATTTCAACCTTGGTAATCCGTTTATCTTTTTCTAATGCTCGCAGGCAATGGTTGGTTGCTATGCGATAGATCCAGGTGCTGAGTTTTGACTCATTTCTAAATCCTGAAAGGTTTTTCCAGACCGCGATGAACGTTTCTTGTACAAGATCTTTTGCCCTGTCTTGGTCATTTA
>JACMPF010000287.1 GCA_014377665.1 Pedobacter sp.
ATGATACCTAAAATAATGAAAGCAGCGGTTGTCCATCAGTTTGGACAGCCATTGCAAATTGAAGAAGTTAAGGTTAGAGAACCTGGCGAAAATGAGATTTTAGTTAAAGTTATCGCCTGCGGCGTTTGTCATACAGATTTGCATGCATGTACAGGTGACTGGCCGGCAAAACCTAAAATCCCCTTAATTCCTGGACATGAGGCAGTCGGATACGTAGTTGCTTTAGGCCCTGGTGTTAAGCACCTAAAAGAAGGAGATGTAGTAGGTGTTCCTTGGTTATACAGTGCCTGCGGTTGTTGCGAATATTGTTATACGGGATGGGAAACGCTTTGTGAGACCCAGCAAAATGGGGGTTATAGTGTTGATGGGGGCTTTGCAGAATATGTTGTTGCAGATTCCAGATACGTGGCACGCTTCCCCTCAAATATCGATTTTACCGCAATGGCACCAATTATTTGTGCCGGCGTAACGGTGTATAAAGGATTAAAAGGAACAGAAGCAAAACCTGGAGAATGGGTAGCTATTTCTGGAATTGGTGGTTTAGGCCACTTGGCTGTTCAGTATGCAAAGGCAATGGGACTACATGTTGCAGCTATAGATATTTCGGATGACAAACTCCAGCTGGCAAAGGATTTAGGTGCTGATCTAACCGTTAACGCCAAGGAACAAGACCCGGGAGTGTACTTGAAAAAGGAGACCGGTGGGATGCACGGAGTGCTAGTTACAGCGCCCTCTACAATCGCCTTTAACCAGGGAATGAGCGCGTTAAGGCGTAAAGGAGTTCTTTCACTAAACGGCTTACCTCCTGGTACTTTTGATCTGTCTATCTTTAATACTGTGATTAATGGCATCACAATTAGGGGCTCCATTGTAGGTACACGAAAAGATATGGAAGAAGCTATTTCGTTTGCATTGGAAGGGAAGGTGAAAGCGACCGTAAAAGCAGCTAAACTAGAAGACATCAATACGGTGTTTGAGGACATGAAAAAGGGCGATATTAGTGGTAGGATCGTTTTAGAGATCGGAAAGCCTTGATTTGCTTTTTCTAAACAATGATTAAATGGGAGGTATTGAAAATTGCTAACTTAGCTGCTTCAATACCTCCCATTTAATGAGTTTAACACATACTGTCAAAGCCTTTAATGATCTTTCTGGTCAGGAACTTTACGATATACTTCGCCTACGCAGCGAGGTATTTGTTATTGAACAAAGCTGCGTTTTTCTGGATCAGGATGATAAAGACCAGCATTGTTTTCATCTTTCATTATTCTCTGAGGGGCATTTGGCTGCTTATAGCCGACTTCTACCTGCAGGAGTTTCCTATGAGGAGGTGTCGATTGGCAGGGTGCTTACCTCGCCCGCTTTTCGAGGTACGGGTTTAGGCAGAGTGTTGATGGAACTTTCCATTGAGAATTGTGAATTAATATTCGGCAAGGGGCCAATTCGTATTGGCGCCCAAACTTATGCACTGCCCTTTTATACTTCTCTAGGATTTGTCAAGCATGGAGAAGTTTATGATGAAGATGGTATTGAGCACGTTGAAATGATAAGGTTATGATCTTAATTTACCCGAGATAGCTAATTAACCATTGTTCACAAATCTGGGATATAACCTGATGCCGCCATCTACGTACATGGTTGTACCCACCATGTAATCGCTTTTATCTTATGCACAGCGAGGGTCACAGTTTTATTGAATTTATCCATAGAAGTATATTGGTTATAACAAGAAAGGTTGCAGACCGTTTAGGTTAATTTGATAGCATACGGACTTTAATGGAGGCCATGCAAAACTTCAAAACCGCCGTAACTGGCCATTTCAGCTGAATGATGAACGGTTAAATTCAATTTTAACCTTTCAATCAATTCTTTTGCAAAAGTAATGCTGCGGTGCAAGTCTCCGGTTCCCCTGATCTCAATCCCTCTTGCAAGAACCTTAAACTTGTTAGGCTCAAATTTTTGAATGAATTTCTGAAGGTCTGTGTTGATATGAATGTCTGTTTTTGGCATTTGGTTAAAGGTTTTATTTTTACATGAAAGACAATAATGAGCTTAAATGTTTGCTTTATATTTGGCACATCTCCTGCTTTATTCATTCTTTACGAATTTTAAGATCTTAAACGTCTGTTTATCAATGTATAACTTGTTTGTCAGACATTTATAATAAAAACATCCTGTTAAATTTTGTCATTTGTTTAAAGCTTGAAATATTATAAAAAAGGGTAGTTTTGTGTACGCTATTTAGTCCCGAAATCATAATTTAAAAGCAGATGAGCATAGCTCCGGTCGTCCTTTTTGTATATAATCGTCTCGATCATACCCGTCAGACAATTCAAGCCCTTCAAAAAAACATTCTTGCCGAAGAAAGTGATTTGTACATCTATGCCGATGGTGCTAAAAATGTAGCTGCCGAAGTCCCGGTAAATGTGCTTCGGGAATACTTAAAAACTATTAATGGTTTCAAAAGTGTAACCATCAGATTGCGTAAAAACAATATTGGCCTCAATGAGAACATAATTAGCGGTGTAACAGAAGTAATCAATGCTTGTGGGAAAGCCATTGTCTTAGAAGACGATCTGGTTACTTCAAAATGGTTTCTTCGATATATGAATGATGCATTAGATTTATATATCGATCAACAGCAAGTTGCTTGTATTCATGGTTATCTCCCTCCGGTGAAGCAAAAGCTTAAAGAGGCATTCTTTTTAAAAGGTGCCGACTGTTGGGGCTGGGGCACTTGGAAACGTGCTTGGGATCTGTTTGAGCCAGATGGCTCTATATTGTTAAGTAAAATTGAAAAAGGAGAACTTCAAGATGAGTTTGATTTCGGCGGCACATATCCTTACACCCAGGCGCTGAGTGTTTTGGGTGCTGATGGAGCCGCTTGCTGGGACATCCGTTGGTACGCTTCTGCATTTCTAGAAAACAAACTTACCCTTTATCCAGGCACCTCGTTAGTTAATAACATTGGTCACGACAATAGCGGGACCAACTGCGCGGATACGCAGAGTTACGAAGTAGTTTTAGCGGAAAATCAGCTTAATGTGGAGGTGGTAATTTTACATGATGAACTCGCTTACAATGCTTTCGCAGATTTTTTTAGAACACTACCAGATCTTCAGCTTCATCGGAAGAGTTGGATTTCTAAATCCTTCAAATACATTAAATCATTAGTAGTAAATCAATGATTGCTTCTCAACTACCTGTCAAGCCATTGTTTAAATGAGACTGCTTTTTCCCGGCTGATTAGGATTTCCGCCTTCGGATATTTGTTAATTGCTACTTTGAGCTTTCCATTGAAATAATTGTGGATGTCTTTTATAATTCCTAAAGAGATAATGTGTTGTCTGTTGGCCCTAAAAAATAAGGATGGATCCAGTTGTTCCTCTAATTCATCCATGGTTTGTGTAGTAGCATAAACTTGCCGGTCTCCCGCAACTAAATGTGTTACTTTAAACTCAGAGTAGATATAGTCCAATTCTTCAACACCAACAGATTTGTACCCATCATTTAAGGGAATCAGAAATCTAGAGCGGTAACTTGCGCCTTGTTTTTTGATGATATCGATAAGGTCCGCTATTGCCGGATCTGGCTGATGGTTGGATACCAATTGTTTAAATTTCATTAGCGCTGCCTCAAGTTCTGGTTTATGAATAGGCTTTAACAGATAATCTATGCTGTTGACTTTGAAGGCCCGGATAGCATATTCATCATAGGCGGTAGTAAAGATTACAGGCGCTGTTACCGGGCAGGAGCTGAAAATTTCAAAACACAATCCGTCAGCCAACCTTACGTCCATCAAAATCAAGTCTGGAGATGGTTGCACATTGAACCAGTCAATACTATCAGCTACGCTCTCCAGAATATCACAAACTATATATTCAGAGTCAATTTCTTTTACCATCGCCTTTAAGCGGTTGGCATTGTGCCGTTCATCCTCAATGATCAATATATTCATCTGTTAATTAGTAATATCCATCAATGGGAGCTTCACCCGGAATAGCTTATCTTCTTCGGTAATGTCTGGTAGTCGATCCGAAAGTAACTTGTAACGTCCTTTTATATTCTTTATGCCCGTTCCTGTAGAAGGTATGTTATAATTGAGTCGCTGTAGTGTATTTGTTACTAACAAATCACCGTTTTCGTCAGCCCCTATAGTGATTAATAGGGGCTTTGAACGTGAAGCTGTGTTGTGTTTAATGGCATTTTCTATAAGCAATTGCAAGGTGATAGGGGGAATGCCTTTTTTTAGTATTGCATCAGGAAGATCCGAATCCATCTTTATATTGTCTCCCAGCCGAATTTTGATCAGATAGTAGTAAGCATTGGCAAAGTTGAGCTCCTCTTCTACCGAAATAATATTCTTATTCACGTTTATTATCATATATCGGTACACTCGGGAAAGTTTCTCTAAAAAATGCTGTGCAAGGTTCTGGTCTTCAGTGATCAACGCTGAGAGCGTACTAAAATTATTGAACATAAAATGCGGGTCAAGCTGCATTTTTAGCGACTCAAGCTCTGCCTCTAGTGCTATGCGTTTAAATTCGGCAGCTTTTAGATTAAGGGTTGAGCTTTCCAATAATGCTACTTTCCATTGTTGTAGAAAGAAGTTTCCTGTATAGATGAGACTGATTAATATGGATAATAACACACTGACAACAAAGGTTTGCCGAAGTGCAATTGAGTTTATTTCACTAAACTTTCTTCCATCACCAAATAGCGTGATAGTGGTGTTCATATAAAGATAGAGGAAAACGATTGTTGTCATGATTTGTACACAGAATTGCAGGAGAAACCTTGCCATAGGAAATTCCTGCCATCGCATTTTTCTATCGAGAAACCTGGCAATTGCCAAACTAATCTCCGTTAGGCCGATACAATATATTAAGACAAATATCAGTTCTCTAAAGATTTCAGTACTTGTTCGGTTAAAAAAGATGGACCAGGAGCGGTACGGATCGATCAAGACAGATAAAATATAGAATGTAACAAACACCACAGGTATAATAATGAACCTGAAGTACTTATAAAAGTCTTTTGCCTGCCTGTTTAACTTCATAATAAGAATTGATACACAAGATTAGTAAAACTTTAGTCAGATTTCTCGTGATTATTGACCGAAGGTGAGTAATCTAATACTAAACCGTGTAATTTCGGAACTCAAGCAACATAATCATTCGCTTGAGTATGCTTTTTGTATTGCTTCAGTTATGAATTTCCAATGTTCGGTCAACTTTCCTTAGTTAAAATCTCCATTCCATTTACTTTTGCTTTTTCTAATTCTCCATGTCATATAACTATGAATATCTATAATTTAAAAGTCTTAATCCTCGCTTGCGCAAGCATCCTTATTCCAGGGATGGCATTTGCACAAGTAGATAGCGCTGGGACGATCCTTAAAAAGGCAACATTGCAAGATGTCATAAACTATGCCTTAAAAAATAAGCCGCTAGTACAACAATCCCTTATTGATGAAGAGATTGGTGAACGTGATATAAAATCTGCCCTTTCGGGCTGGCTTCCTCAAGTTAACGGAAACGGTACGCTAAACCACAATTTAAAACAGCAAACACAGATCCTTACTACAAATGGAGAAACTTCCTTCCTAACATTTGGTGGAAAAAACACCTCTTCGGTTTTGTTACAGGCAGATCAACAGATCTTAAATGCAGGTTTAATCCAAGCTTCAAAGACCGCTAAATATTTTAGACAACAATACAAGCAAAGCACGGAAAACAATAAAATTAATACCGTAGTAGACGTTAGTAAAGCTTTTTATGATATCCTGACGAGCAAAGAACAATTGAATATCATCAACGAAAATATTGCCCGTTTGGAAAAGCAGTACAAAGATGCCAATGCGCAATACGAGGCAGGACTCGTAGATAAAACAGACTTTCAACGGGCACAGATTAGCCTAAGTAACGCAAAGGCTGATCTAAAAAGAACTCAGGAATTGTTAAAATCAAAGTATGCTTATCTAAGAGAACTGATAGGATATACTGCCAATAAAGAATTTGACCTGGCCTATAACGAAGGGGAGTTGGAGAAAAATATGCTTATAGACACTAATCAGGTCGTAAACTATCCTGGGCGTGTTGAATATCGTTTGCTTCAAACACAGCGTGAACTTCAACGTATCAACACAAACTACAACAAGCTTAGTTACCTGCCTTCTATAGCTGGCTTCTATAACTATGGATGGAACTTCCAGAGTCAGCAGTTCAATGATCTTTACGACAGGGTTTTCCCAAGTTCGGTTGTTGGACTTAAATTAAGCATTCCGATCTTTCAGGGAGGAAAACGCACACAGGAGATAAAAAAATCACAATTGCAGGAAAAGCGAATTGATCTTGATCTTGTGAATACCAGAAATCAAATCAATACGCAATATGTATCAGCAATGGCAATTTATAAGGCCAATTTGAACGACTTAACTACTTCGAAATCAAATGTTGAAATCTCAAGACAAGTTTATAACACCATCAAACTTCAGTATGACGAAGGGATAAAAACATATTTGGATCTGATGACCTCAGAAACAGATCTCCGCACTGCTCAACTTAATTATTTAAACGCTTTGTATAGTCTACTTTCAGCGAAACTAGACGTTCAACAAGCATTAGGCACAATAACCATCAATTAATATGCATCAAATGAACACGATCAACAACATAAAACTGGGCATCATCGTTCTTGGTTCCATAGTCCTCGCATCTTGTAGTGGAGGTGACAAATCTGCTCAACCTCAGGGACCGCCACCAGCAACTCCAGTAACAACAGTTACCGTGACAGAAGAGGAAGTAGTGACTACAGACACTTATCCTGGAGTAGTGGTAGCGCTAAATGAAGTGGAATTACGTCCGCAGGTAGGCGGTTATGTGACTGCTATTTTTGTTAAAGATGGTCAGAAAGTAGTTAAGGGTCAAAAGCTTTACGAGATAGATAGAACTAAGTATATTGCTGCTTATAATGCTGCCAGGGCGGATGTTGCCGTCTCTAAATCAAACCGTGATAAAGCTAAAAAAGATGCAGACAGGTACACGAGATTGGCCGAACAGGATGCTGTAGCTAAGCAACGTGTTGATTATGCGCTGACAGACTTAGCAAATGCAGAATCGCAGGTAGCTGCCGCTCAGGCACAGCTTTCGGCGATAGCAAATGATTTACAGCGTGCTACAATAGTTTCACCACTAACAGGAACGATTGGTATTTCGCAGGTAAAACTTGGTGCTTTGGCATCACCGGGCACAACACTGTTAAACACAGTGTCTACATTTAACCCTATAGCCGTAGATATTTCAGTCAACCAGGCTGAGATCCCTCGATTTACACAGCTTCAAAGAATACCGTCAGCAGTTAAAGATTCGCTTTTTAGCATTCAATTACAGGATGGCAGCATTTTCAAAGGGCAAGGTCGCATTGTAGCTATAGATCGCGCTGTAGATCCTCAAACGGGAACAATAAAGGTCAGGATTAGCTATCCAAACCCCCAAGGTAGACTTATTTCCGGTATGACAGTAAATTTGAAAGCACTTAACGTAGCTTCTGAACGCCAACTTGTGATTCCATACAAAGCTCTTCAGGAGCAGTTGGGAATATTCAATGTCTACGTAGTAGGTGACAGCAGCAAGGCAGAACCGAGAAATGTGAAGTTAGGTAAGCAATTTGATCAGAGTGTGGTGATCAGTAGTGGTCTTAAGCAAGGAGAAGTGATAGTTGTTGATGGGGTGCAGAATGTAAAACCTGGCGCTAAGGTGCAGTCTGGACCAATGGGTCAAGCGAATGGACAATAAGCTGCAGCTTCAGGTAAGAAATAGTTAAAAATCTAAGAAAAACATATGATTTCAGAAGTTTTTATAAAGCGACCGATCACGGCAATTGTAATCTCGATCTTACTCGTATTGATAGGTACGATTGTACTTACTACATTGCCAATCAGTCAGTACCCAAACATTGCACCTCCGACAGTTACGGTTAGTGGTACCTATACCGGAGCTGATGCACAGACTGTAGAACAAACGGTAACTACCCCTATAGAAAGTCAGATCAACGGTACACCAGGAATGAAGTATCTGTCATCAAACAGCACATCTGATGGTCGTTCAGCCATTACGGTAACATTTGATGTAGGTACAAATATTGACATCGCGGCACTTGATGTACAAAATAGGGTAGGCATCGCGGAACCTGCATTACCTGAAGCTGTTAGAAGATTGGGTATTACCACTAAAAAGGCCAATAATGATATCCTTATGGTACTTGGTTTGTATTCGCCAAATGGAACCTACGACCAAAAATTCATATCAAATTACGTTAACTTATACGTCAAAGACGCCTTGTTAAGAATTCCTGGAGTTGGTGATGTTCAAGCATTTGGTCAGCCCTTCAGCATGAGGGTTTGGCTTGACGCTAATAAGCTTGCCCGTTTAAATATATCACCAGCTGAGGTTTCCGCTGCAATCACAGAGCAGAACTCTAGGATACCGGGTGGTACAGTTGGTGGGCCTCCGCAGAATTCTAATCAGACTTTTGAGTTTTCAGTGATTCTTGACGGAGATTTAAATACTAAGGAACAATTTGAAAATATCGTTGTAAAATCGGGTGAAGGCGGTTCTGCGGTTTATCTTAAGGACATTGCGAGGGTGGAACTTGGAGAGTTCAGTTATTCTACACGGGCGAGGGTTAATGGTAAGGTTGCGTCAATGATGGCCGTCAACCAGACACCTGGCGGTAATGCAGTTGCCACTGCAGATGGGATTGAAAAGGAGTTAGAAGTACTCAAAAAGTCCTTTCCTAAGGACCTTGATTATGTAATTGGATATGAAACTGTTTCGATTGTTAAAGTTTCAATTGATGGGGTGGTAAATACCTTAATTGAAGCGTTGATTTTGGTAACCCTCGTGGTGTTCTTCTTCCTGCAAAGCTGGAGAGCTACCCTGATACCTGTTCTTGCGATACCGGTATCCATCATAGGTACATTTATTCTCTTTACCGTACTTGGATTCTCAATCAATGTACTAACCATGTTTGGATTTGTACTTGCGATCGGTATTGTGGTGGATGATGCGATCGTTGTGGTGGAGGCTGTACAGCATTACATGGATCATGATGGGCTATCTGCTCCAGATGCGACTCGTAGGGCGATGAAAGATATCACTGCGCCAGTTATCGCGATTGCGTTGATTCTTGCCGCCGTATTTATTCCGGTAGGATTTATCCCCGGCATGGTGGGGCAGCTTTATCAGCAGTTTGCGATAACAATTGCTGTATCTGTATTGCTTTCGGCTTTTATCGCTTTGTCGCTTACACCGGCTTTATGTTCATTGCTTTTGAAGCCAATGAACTTGAATGAGGATTCCAGAGGGCTAAACAAGTTCTTTTACAGGTTCAACAGCTGGTTTGGGAAAGTAACTAATAAGTACTCAAATGGTGTAAAATGGGCGTTGAAAAAAGCGCCGTTGGTAATTGTAATCCTAGTTTGTCTTTATGTAGGGACTGTTGGATTGTTTGTCAAGAAACCAGGTGGATTTATTCCAAGTGAGGATGCTGGTATTTTCTTAATGGGGGTATCACTACCGGAGGGTGCTTCAGCGGCCAGAACAGATGCTTTTATCAAA
>JACMPF010000288.1 GCA_014377665.1 Pedobacter sp.
CTATTCTATAGGCTCGCTGTTATTATATTCTTCGATCAACTCTAGGGCTCGATGACTGTCCGCCTGAGAAACCTTCAAAGCGACATGGCTCGCCACAGTAGTACTTACAATCACAGGATCTATACTGCTTAAAAGTTCATTTCCCAAATAGGCAAATATATCATGTTCGGCTAATAACTGGCGCATTAGGGAAGCTTGCCAGAACTCGCCAGAGAAGACTTCGACTTGCATTGATGTATTTTGAGTGCTCATGTTTCGTTTATTGAATGATACAAGGTAGTAATTAAACTATAATTGAATCAGGTCAATTCAATCCACCAAGTGCGTCTTTAACTAACTCTCGGTTCTGTCGGGATATAGGAATTTTCTCTTGGTTTGTTAAAAGCAGCATACCTCCATCTTCTTTCAGAAAGCTTTTTACACAATCGATATTTACCAGGTGCGATTGATGACTCCGGAGAAAGTTATGGGGTTTAAGCAAATCAGCAAATTCCTTTAGCGTTTTACATACCAATACTTGCGCTCCGTTTAGCAGATGAAAGTTAGTATAGTTATTTTCCGCTTCACATCTCAAAATATCTGAGACCTTAACATACATGATCTCTTTGAGGGTAGGCAATGCGATCTTTGGCACCTCTTTGCCGCCCTTGAGATATTTAAGTAAATTCTGAATATTACTGCTTTCTTTCTTAGAGTTAATCTTTTGCTCTGCCTTTTGGACGGCTAATAAAAATTCGCTGATGTTTATGGGTTTTAGCAAATAATCTAAGGCAGAAAACTTGATTGCCTGGATCCCGTAGCGGTCATACGCAGTAATAAATATGACCTCAAAATCTATCTTAGGAAGCTCTTTTAATAAATCGAAACCTGACTTCCCTGGCATTTGAATGTCCAGAAATAGAAGGTCAGGCTGCTGCAGAGCGATCATCCTGCTGCCATTATCTGCATCCGATGCTGTGCCAACTACAGTAATATTACTACAGTTATTCATGATGATGCTCTGTAGGTTTTCGATGTTGTTAGGCTCATCGTCGATAATTATTGCTCTAATCATTCTATGATATCCAGTTAGATAAGCGTATGGTAATCACAGTTCCAGTGGCTGAAGAGTGGGTTGTTAAAGATATCGATTGATCTTTATATAATTGGTTCAATAATTCCACACGTTCGTTACTAAGGTTGATTCCATATCCTGACGATGCAGAATCCGGAGCATAACCTGCGCCATTATCTGTCACTTTTAGTTCTAAATCTGGCCCACTCCCTGTTATAATTATTTTAACTACCCCATCATGTTTGAGTCTTGAGACGCCATACTTCACCGCATTTTCAACGAAGGGCTGTAACAACATTGCAGGGACCTCTATGTTTGCCTGGTTTAACTCAGGGTCTACATTAATCTTAAATTGGAAGTCAAATCTAAGCTGTTCCATTTGCAGGTAATCTGTTAGCATTTTTACCTCATCCTCAAGGCTTAGAAAGTTTTCGTTATTGCTATCGAGCACCTGCCTGGTTAAACCTGCGAACTTAGATAAATAGAAGTTGGCATCTGTAATGTTGTTTTTATTGATCAGGTTCTGAATGGAAGTTAACGCATTGAACATGAAATGTGGGTTAAGTTGCGACCGAATAGATTTAAGTTTAAGTGCTGCAACTTGTTGTTCCTGTTTAGATTTTTGAAGCCTTCTTTTACTACGGGTGTAATAAATTACAAATATTAACGTGCCAGATAAGATAATAATTAAAGAAAGCAGAATGATAAGCCCAACGGGAGGACCTTGGGAATGATCTTCTCCGGGTAAAACTTCAAACGGGATCCTCAAGATGTCCTTTTCTTGAACTTTTCCTATTAATTTACTTGGTCTGATAATTACCTCATAATTTCCAGGGTAATTATAAGAGTCATTAAAAATATCTACATGATCATTGGAAAAGTCATAATCTACGCCCCAATTTTGCGCTGTATCCCCTTTCTTCTTATGACTAATAAATATGTCATACGGAACATTTTCAGGATTGTTGAAGTATAGCGTTATAGCTCTCACTAAGCCATCTTTGAATTTGAAATTAATGGGAACATTAGTCTTAGGATCCACAATCTTTGTAAAGCCGAGTTTATATTGGTCATCTTTTAAGACTGTTGTGAAAAGCGTGTCGTTTACAGTAACAAGCAGATTAACTTGTTTCAATACTGGTGTAAAATTACCTCGCCAGTCGAACACTATGCCATCTCTCGTACTGTAATTCCTTTTATTTCTTACTTCCAGAAATATTCGTTTGCCCGGAGCTTTGAACTTTCCAATAAAACCATAGGCTTTTTTGGCACCATAGTTTTGTTCTAGCTTAGGAATATTTGACCATGGTATTATTTCGCTGCTGTCATTTTCTACCACTCTGTACTGATAATCATTTACGTTTTGGGAATTAATTCCTAAGGCTACAACAGTTGCCTC
>JACMPF010000289.1 GCA_014377665.1 Pedobacter sp.
AACAAGTATGGAGAACTTATCTGATTTGAATCCTAATCTCGCATTCAACAGGGAGTAGCCCTCAACATTTAATACCCGTGATGGAGTTGGATTTGAGGAGTAACCTGAGCGGTAACTTGCGTCTCCCGCTATAAAATATCTACCATCTTTCGTTGCAAGAGCACCCGGTATACTAAACTCGGCACCGCCAGAAACATTCCATTTAGAAATCCCCGGTAATCTTCCGCCTGAGGCGTCCTTAAATGCGACTTGGGTTGCAACACCATTAACAAGTTCTGTATGCCCTGTTTCTTCTAAAGGAAGAGGTGCATTTGTGAACTTGACATACTTTCCATCAAGATAAGCTAAAGCAGCATTTAAACTTAAAAACCGCTTTACCTGATAGGTTCCATCAAGCTCCAAGCCTTTTACCTTCACTTTTTCTGCGTTTGCAAGGTACCCCCTGTTTACACCTAATTGTGGCGATTGAACATTAGTCTGATAATCTTTAATGTCTGTTTCGAAAACAGTGACATTTACTATTGCTCCTTTTGCAGGCTTGGATTTTATACCTAGCTCATAATGTTGCACATACTCCGGTTTTACTACTGCTAAAGATAAATCTGCTTCGCCAGTAGCGGTTGTTGGCAAGCCCCCTACGTTGACTCCAACGGGTTTATAGGCTGTCGAAAAAGTTCCGTAGGCATTTAATTTAGCCGTTGGGCGATAGGAAACCGTGATGTTACCTGAAAGGTTTTTGTTATCTACGCTGGTAACAAATTGCTGATTACTATAGACCGCGGCTTTCAATGCTAACAGTACTGCATCTGAGGTCTGCAAACCACCGTAGACCACTCTGTCATAATCAACATCCTTCTTATCATAAGTAAACCTTAATCCAGGTAACACATGCAGATTCTTTAAAAACTCCCAATCGGCCTGTGCAAATATTGCGGTACTTAAAGATTTGATTGTCGAATTCGTTTTGATACCAAAGCCGTCGAATAATCTCGGCGTCGAATACAATGCTTGAGTACCTGTAGCGCTCGTTTGTACGAATCTCCACTGATCTTTACCCACCTCTTCAGTTTGGGCTAAACCTTTTAGGTTCTGACCAAGTGCAAATAAACCAATTACACCGCTTAGTCTTTCGGTGATGTCTCCGGCATATCTGAACTCTTGCGAATACTGGTCATGACGAGAGTTCCCTTGCGATTTTGTAAGCGCCGACAATTCAGAGAAATCTCGATCATTAGTAGGATCCCAGTTCCAGAATCTCCAGGCAGTTGTGGAAGTAAGCGTACCGTTACCTATTTTATAATCTGCGTTTAGGGATGTTCCTCCAATTGATTGATTGTGTCTCCATGGCGTGTTCGTATTGATCTCTCTTGAGAAGGGATCAATTTTAGGTTGCTGATAGCCAAGGTCTGAAACAATCTTAGCATACTGGCGGTAAGCGCTTCTTTCTGTAGAAGTAACACCTGCGATTACCAAAGGATAACCTGCAGGGTGTTGTATGCTTACATCACCACTTAGCAATAATTTCAACCTTTCTGATGGAGTGTAGTAGAGCTGACCTTTGAAGCCAAGGTTATTCTGACCACTATATTTCCGTTCTTCTCTGGTGTTCCAGATGGTTCCATCTCTTTGGGTTCCAGAGATCGATATTTTTGCCGCAAGATTTTTTGCAACTCCACCGGAAACAGATGTTTTAGCCTGTATAAAGTTATAGTTACCAAAGCCCAGTTCTATTTTGGCCGTTGGGGTTTGGGTTGGCTTTGTCGTAGTAATGTTAAATGCTCCGGCAGTTGTGTTCTTGCCGAACAATGTACCTTGAGGACCACGGATAACTTCTATTTGCTCAATGTCAAGAAAGTCTGTAGAGGTAGCAGCTGGACGAGCGTGATAGACACCATCTACGTAAAAACCGACTCCCGGATCAATACCATCATTGGTCAATCCAAAAGTTGAGCCTAGTCCACGAATGTTAAGCGTAGTATTTCTGGCATTTGATGCGTACAATTGCACAGAAGGAACCAGTTCTTTCAAACGATTCACATTGAAAGCGCCAGCATTTTCAGCTGCTTGTCCCCCGATAACAGTGATGGCAATCGGAACTTCCTGCAACACTTCTGATCTTCTTCTGGAGGTTACCACGATCTCGTCCAACAAAGCACTCTCTACCAATACTAATTCCAATGGGGCATCCTGAACTTTTAATACCTGGAAATCCTGAGCTTTATAACCTACTGAACTTACTTGAAGATAAAATGGTGGTTCTTGTTTAGTGGTGATTGTGAAAACACCACTTGTATCCGCAATGGTTGTTATTTTAGTCCCTCTTATTATTATTGTCGCATTGGGAATTGGAGTGCCTTTATCACTTTTAATAATCCCATTTATTGAGATCTGTGCGGATGCGTATCCAACTGAAAGCAGCATTATTAAGGAAATGAGTAAGCTTTTCTTCATGATTCTTAAAAATTTATTCGGCAAATATAACACGATTTTCATCATTTACAATTAAATCTATGGATTTAGTAGTTATTAAGAATGTGAAGGTGTTAATCGTTTTGTATATCTAGCCTAAGTCAATGAATGGAGCCTAAATAAAACACCTTTAACTCATGAAAAAAATTTTAATTGCTTTATTGTTGACTGTGCTAACTACTACGCAAATGAACGCACAATCGCTGAAGCCTTTTGTAGATGGATGCCGGGTAGCGTTAGTAGGAAATAGCATCATCAACGATGGTATTGGTGGCGATGTTGTAGGCCAGTATGCAGGCAAATTAAAGTCCCCATAGGTGAAGAACTTATAGCCCAACCTTCAAGTTAGCTGGTTCAGAGAATCCTTTGAAAGCAGCTTTAACCGGACGTGAAGTCCAGGAATACGGCACCTCAAGGTTGAACACAAAAGCAACTGTAGCAGCAACGTCATACTGGTAAACTGGCTGCTGGATCTTATAGCCTTTCTTTACACCCTTGCCGTAATAAATAACGGGAATGTTGATTTCCTCATCAGATTCGCCGCCGTGGCCTTTGTTAATACCGCCATGATCTGCA
>JACMPF010000290.1 GCA_014377665.1 Pedobacter sp.
AACACTGTCAAATTTTTCTAAAGACTCTACGTACTCCGCAACTTCTACTTTATCTAGATGACCTTCCTTAATTTGCTCCAGTTTAGCTTGCTCACTTGCACTTTTCAATAATAGCTTTACCTCCGCAATTGCAATAGAAGGAAGTACCCTCAGGAATAATAAGAATAAGGTAAAAAATAATCCAATTGATCCAACGAATACACTAACGTCAACCCATGTTGGGTAAAACATCGCCCAGCTCGAAGGTAGATAATCACGGTGTAATGAGGTAACGATAATTACAAAACGCTCGAACCACATACCAATATTTACTACGATAGACAAAATCCAGGTAGCAGGAATACTAGTCCTGATCTTTTTGAACCAAAACAGCTGCGGAGAAACAACGTTACAAGTCATCATCATCCAGTAGGCCCACCAGTACGGACCGGTTGAACGGTTGATAAATGCGTATTGCTCATACTCAGAACCTGAATACCATGCAATGAAAAACTCAGTTATGTAGGCTACACCCACAATTGATCCGGTTAAGATAATGATCTTATTCATGGACTCAATGTGGAACATTGTAATATAGTTTTCAAGACCCAATACTTTACGAGCAACCAATAACAAGGTTAACACCATTGCGAATCCGGAGAAAATCGCCCCAGCCACAAAGTATGGAGGGAAGATCGTAGTATGCCATCCCGGAATTACCGAGGTAGCAAAGTCCATAGATACAATCGTGTGTACTGATAGTACAAGTGGTGTTGAAATACCTGCAAGAATAAGAGACACCGCCTCAAAACGTTGCCAGGTCTTTACGTTTCCAGACCATCCAAATGAAAAGATCGAGTATACTTTACGTCTAACTCCTGTAGCACGGTCACGAATACTAGCGATATCAGGCAAAAGACCTGTGTACCAAAATAATAGTGATACTGAAAAGTAAGTTGAGATCGCAAACATATCCCAAACCAATGGGGAGTTGAAGTTCACCCAGAGCGAACCAAATTGATTCGGTAATGGAAGTACCCAATAGGCTAACCATGGTCTACCCATGTGTGAAACTACGTAAGTAGCGGCGCAGATTACGGCGAAGATCGTCATCGCCTCTGCAGACCTGTTAATCGAGTTCCTCCAGTTCTGACGGAAGAGCAGTAGTACCGCAGATATAAGTGTTCCTGCATGACCAATACCTACCCACCACACGAAGCCGGTGATATCCCATGCCCATCCTACAGTCTTATTTAAACCCCATTCTCCGATGCCAAACCAGAATGTATAACTTACAGCAAATACCCAAAGTGAAGCACCGCAAAGTGAAAGTATAAACCCAATCCACCAAGCCTTATTCGGCTTATTCTCAACAGGCATTAAGATATCATTCGTAATTTTAGCATACGTGATATCATTACCAGTGATTAATGGTTCTCTTAAAATTGATTCCTTATGTCCTGACATAATCTATATTTCTTTAATATCAGCTTACGCTTGTACTGTTGTATCTGTATTCCTAATTTTTGTCATATAACCAATACCTGGTTGTACGTTGATTTCTTCCAATACGTAGTATATGCGCTCACTACGCAATGCCTTAGACACTTCAGAGTTTGGATCGTTTCCATCACCGAAGATAATTGCATTCGCAGAACAAGCCTGCTGACAAGCCATCTTGATATCACCATCCTTCAATGGACGTTTCTCGATTTTAGCTTTCAATTTACCAGCTTGAATACGTTGGATACACATGGAACATTTCTCCATAACACCTCTTGAACGAGTAGTTACATCAGGGTTTAGTACCAACTGAGTGAATTCATTGTTCAAATAGTTGTCGAAACGTGAATCATTCCAGTAATTGAACCAGTTGAAGCGACGTACTTTGTACGGACAGTTATTGGCACAATAGCGTGTTCCTACACAACGGTTATAAGCCATGTGGTTCAAGCCATCTGAGGAGTGAACGGTAGCTAATACCGGACAAACTGTTTCACATGGGGCGTGATCACAATGCTGACAAAGCATCGGCTGGTGTACTACAGATACGTTATCTAGATTTTCTAAATGAGCAATATCATTCTCCTTAGTAACCGCGTTGATGCCATTGCTATGCTCACCGTGTCCTTCTTCTACATGCTTTTCAGCACCGTCAACATTGAAACTATAATACCTGTCAATACGTATCCAATGCATCTCTCTGCGTCTGCGAACCTCATCCTTCCCTACAACAGGAATGTTATTTTCAACATTACAAGCAACAATACAAGAACCACAACCTGTACAAGCATTCAAATCGATTGCCATTACCCAGTTGTTACCTGGTTTCTCATATTTATCCCACAAATCATAAGATTTATGTTTTCCATGCTCATTACCGGAACCAGCAGCAGGATTCTTCTTGTATTCTGTGAAAGTAGCTTCACGGATGATGTTTCTTCCTTCAAAAGAATGGTGCGTTTGTGTTTGCGCCAATTCTTCTCTTTTACCAGTACTTTCTAATTTAACAGTGGTAGCGTATTTATAGGTACCATTAGTGAAACTCACAAAAGGGAAAGCGTTTTTGCCAACGTTATTCCCCGCTTTACCAACCATGGTGCGCCCATATCCTAAAGCTACAGAAGCAGTACCCTGAGCTTGTCCTGGCTGTATAAGCACCGGCAATTCAATGGTATAACCTTTATCATCTTTAATAGATACGATGTCAAATTCTTTGTATCCCAATTTCTCAGCGAACTTAGGCGCAATAGCGATATAGTTATCCCAGGTAACTTTGGAAACCGGATCAGGCAACTCCTGCATAAATGCGTTGTTTGCATGTTTACCATCACGCATTGGGACACTTTCGTAGACCTGGAGCTCAATGTCCTTAGCCAAAGCTTTGCTATTTGCCACTATCGAAGGGATCACCGCAGCTAATGATAAACTAAATGTATATGTTCCGGCAGGCTTCGGTGCCGTAATAAAAACACCAGTTTGCAAGACATCTTTCCATACTTTACCTAAAGCAGGCAATACAGTAGCTTCCCAGTTGTTACGCACATACTGGTAGTATTCTTTGACCGGGCCGTTAGACCAGATCAACAAACTCTCTTCAGCCTGACGAGAGTTGAACACTGGATTGATGGTTGGCTGTATAATAGAGTATGAACCCTCGTAAGCACTTGCATCACCCCATGACTCTAGATAGTTATGATTAATCGCGATGACGTTACACAAAGTGGAAGTCTCATCTTTCCTGTCGGAGAAGGAAACTTTCAAATTAACTTTTGCTAAGCCATCTGTAAAACTCTTGGTATTTGCAACATCGTATCCAGGATTGCTGTCTAGAAAAAACACAGCAGCAACTTCGCCGCGGTTCATCTCATTGATCAGTTCAGAGAACTGTGCATCGTTTCCTGTATAACGTTTGTAAGGATTGTCAAGGTCAATCGTATTACCGTAGCTACCAATAGCTGAATTGATCGCATTTACCAGAATCTGAGTGGATACATCGTTCGAACCACATATAACGAGTGATTTACCTTTATTTTGTATTAATTCTTTAGCTACTAATTTTAATGCTTTGTCGGCAGTAACATTGTTTGGCAGTGCGCCTCCAGCGAGGTTAGCTCCAGTGATTGCATTATATAAGGTGATTAACGCTGGTCCTTCTTCAGAAAGTTTTACCGGCACACGCGTATCTGCGTTTGTACCTGTTAAGCTCATTCCTGCTTCAAACTGGAAGTGACGGGACATTTTGCCGTTTTGCAGCGATTTGTGATCTCTGTTTGAAACGTACTGTGAAGTAAACTCTTCTCCACTAATCCATGTTCCCAAGAAATCGGCAGCGAAACTTACTACTAAATCAGCCTTATCGAAATTATATTTAGGGACTACCGCTTTCCCAAAGCTATTTTCATTCGCTTTAATAATACCAGTGTAAGATACCGCATCATATTGTACCAATTGCGTAGCAGGATATGCCGCGATAAAGTCGGCAACAACAGCTAGTGTAGAAGGGCTGCTGATAGAAGAAGAAACGATTCTGATCTTCTTGCCTGAGGATTGCGATTTAGTCAGTTCAGACTTAACAAATGCATCAATCTCTGCCCAGCTTGCTTTTTCATTTTTACTTAGTATCGGATCTCTTAATTTAGACACATCGTAAAGATCAAGTACGGACGCCTGTGTTAACGCATCAGTACCGCGATTGAATGGGCCTGCGTTAAGATTCGGCTCAATTTTAATTGGCCTGCCTTCTCGTGTTTTAACGATGATACTCTGACCATTAAAACTTGAAACGTAGTAGTTAGGGATACCCGGCACTACTTCTTCAGGTCTAATTAGGTAAGGGATAGATTTATGAACAGGAGCCGTCTGGCAAGCTGCCAACGTTACTGCCCCTAACCCAAAGCCTAAAGCTTTTAAAAAGTCGCGGCGCGGAGTAACTGTACTTAACCCTGCTTCATTTAAAACATCTTCTATTGGAAGTGGCTCAGCGAATTCGTTTTTGTTAATCTCAACAAAATCGGGAGTATTTTTATACTCTTCCAGGCCTTTCCAGTATTTCTTATTGCTTTCCATTTAAGCTCTATTACTGTTTATCGAACGTTCTTTTTACTAAACTCTATTAATAGTGACATTTACCACATTCCAATCCGCCCAGAGCAGCTGGGGTAATTTTCTCGCCCTTTTTGATCTTGTCATGCGCTTCAATGATTTTATCATAGAATGCATTTCCTTTAACATCCAACTCGGCATTTCTATGGCAGTTGATACACCATTTCATTGTTAATGGAGAATACTGATAAATCTCCTCCATGGTATTAACCGGACCGTGACAGGCAAAGCATACCGGCTCATTAGGTTTTAAGCCTTTCTCTTTTCTGATAGCTGCTTCACCAACAACAACGTGTTGGGAGTGATTGAAATACGCAAAATCAGGAAGGTTATGAACACGCACCCATTCCACCGGTTTCTCTTTAGATTTATCGTAAGTCTGAGTCTCAGGATTGTAACCTAAAGCCGCGTAGATCTTTTGAATCTCTGGTGAGATCTGACCATCATATTTCTCTGTAGCCTGAACAGACTTATGACAGTTCATACAAACGTTCATCGAAGGAATGGTAGAGTTTTTAGATTTAAACGCACCCTGGTGACAGTATTGACAATCAATCTGGTTTGTTCCAGCATGTAGTTCGTGCGAGAATTTAATTGGTTGTGAAGGTTGGTAACCGGTATGAACACCAGTATTCCACATTCCCATCCATCCAAATGACCCTAAGCTGATGACTAAAAGAAGAACAACAAATCCTACGAATCTCTTATTCTTTAATAAAACCTTAAAACCTGCCCCAAATGGCACCCTTACATCATCTACAATTACAACACCCTGTTTTTGAAGGATCAACCGCTCTAACATCTTAACCGCACGGCCAAGTATTATCAATACAAAGATTGACAGCAATATAATGGCTACAATACCTGCTATAGAGAAAGTAGAAGCACCATCAGAAGTAGTTTCTGTAGTAGCAACAGCTTCAGCAGCTTTCTTAGGCTCACCAGCTTTTGCATAAGCGATAATGTTTTTAATTTGCCCATCAGTTAAGCGTGGGAAAAAAGGCATTTCGGCTGGAGAATACTTAGATGCCTCAATTGCTTGTTTATCACCAGCATCAACTAAAGCTTTCCAGTTTCTGATCCATTTGATTGCAAAAGCTTCGTCCAACCCCTTTAACATAGGTGTTAGCGCAGGTCCAATACTATTACTTTCCAACTGGTGACAAGAACTACAATTCTCTTTAAATAACTTTCGGCCCTCAACTACATCTTGCGCACGTGTTGCAGAAATAGTCAAAACAGAAAGAACTGCAAAAACGAATGCAGACTTCAAAACTCTTTTAACGATCAATGAGATATTCCTCATAATGAGTATTTTATGCTATTTTTTAAAAACTTATTTAACACGATTAAGGATGGAACCTGAGTTCTCCACCAAAACGTCAACAAAAGTAGAATATATTACCTTACCAATGACAAAGAAATGACGCGAAATACAATTTATAATCAATCTAAACAGATGCTTAAATAGCCTTTAAACGACGAAAATCCGCAATTTTTACAAATTTGCGGATTCAAATTTTAATCATCTGTTTAAGATGCATTTGTTATTTTAATTTACATTTTTAATATCCATGCAAACATCAAAGGCGCTACTATTGTAGCATCAGATTCAACGATAAATTTAGGGGTATGAATGTCAAGCTTTCCCCAGGTAATCTTCTCATTTGGTACTGCTCCTGAATAAGATCCGTAAGAAGTTGTGGAATCGGAGATCTGGCAGAAATAACTCCAAAACGGGATATTCTGCATCTCCATATCCTGATACAGCATAGGAACAACACAAATTGGGAAGTCTCCAGCTATACCGCCGCCGATTTGAAAAAACCCAATGCCCTTACCTTCACTGTTAGCGATATACCAGTTAGCTAACCAACCCATATACTCAATTCCACTTTTCATTGTTGTCGCTTTTAACTCAGATTTCATCACATAAGAAGCAAATATGTTTCCCATTGTAGAATCTTCCCATCCTGGAACAACTATTGGCAAGTTCTTTTCTGCTGCAGCAAGCATCCATGAGTTTTTCGGATCAATCTCATAATATTGTTCCAAATCTCCACTCAAAAGCATTTTGTACATAAACTCATGAGGAAAATACCGCTCACCGGCAGTGTCAGCATCTTTCCAGATCTTATGGATATGCTTTTGTAATCTTCTAAAAGCTTCTTCTTCAGGAATACAAGTATCCGTAACCCGGTTATAATGGTTCTCCAAAAGATCCCACTCATCCTGCGGACTCAAATCCCTATAGTTGGGAACTCTTTTATAGTGTGAATGTGCAACAAGGTTCATGATATCTTCTTCAAGATTTGCTCCTGTACAAGAAATTATAGCAACTTTATCCTGACGGATCATCTCTGCTAGAGATATACCCAACTCTGCAGTACTCATGGCACCAGCAAGTGTAATCATCATTTTGCCACCTTCATCTAGGTGAGTTTCGTATCCTTTTGCTGCATCCATCATAGCTGCTGCATTAAAATGGAGGTAATTGCGCTCCATGAATTGAGATATAGGTCCTCTGGTTGTACTCATCGTTTTCAATTTTGTTGGCGCAAAAATAGCATATTTCTAATTAAGTCTCTAATTGCTAATATTGGCTTCAAAGTTGTAATGAGGCTGTAGTTATTAAAATTTTCCAGTATTTTAGGCCAATGAAGAGAATTTCGCTTTGCGCACTATTTGTAATAATCGCTGCAAACGCATTTGGGCAAAAAAAATTGATTGAACGCTACCTTTCCGACAAAACTGATTCTTCCAGAAAGGCCAGTTTTATGCCAGTGCCGGTAATCAGATATACTCAGGAGATCGGGATTGAGTTTGGCTTAGGAGCGCTGTTTTCTACCTACCTAGATAAAGATGATTTAACAAACAGAAGTTCCAACTTCTCAAGCGTAGTCTCCATTTCAACAAAAGGTCAATACAATTTGACCATTAAAAGCGATATTTGGACCAAAAGAAACAAATACCACTACGTCGCCGAAACCCGTTTTAAAAAGATGCCCTTCGATTTTTATGGCATCGGTAATCAAACGCTGGAAGCTAATAAAGACCGATTGGTACAGGGATCTGTCAAGATCGTTCTAGAAGCCGAAAAGATGCTGATGCTCCATTCGTATACAGGAATTTCATTAGGATTTGAAAATTATCACTTTGAAGACAAAATCATTGGGGGATTATTCAGTACCGATCAGTCCCTCATTCATAAAATTGGTGGTTCTGTGCTATATACTGGCGTGTCACAAAGCTACGATACACGAAATTCAAATAATTATACTACCAAAGGGTTCATGGGCCGGCTAACCTATCAGTACGCGCCAGACTTATACGGAGGTGAGAACTTTACGGGGAGCCTGATTAAATTGAACCTTAGAAACTTCTGGCCACTTTCGCGTAAGTTCGTGTTGGGCGTAAACGGTCTTTTCCATACTATTCAAGGTGAAAACACGCCATTTTATTTATTGCCACAACTCGGAAATGATGAGATTATGCGTGGCTATTACACTGGAAGATATAGGGGAAAAAATCTATTAGCGGCACAAACAGAACTGCGCTACCGCTACAACAGCCGTTTCGGCTTGGTGGCATTTGCAGGCGGCGGACAAGTGTTCGACAATAAAAATTTTGCAATAAAGGGCTTCAAACCCTCCTACGGCGGTGGGGGAAGGTATTTCTTTGACCCTGAGAAAGGCTTGAGTGTTCGGGTAGACTATGGCATTGGCGAGAAACGTCCAAATGAAAAACGCCAGACTGGCTTTTACATCAGCCTGGCTGAGGC
>JACMPF010000291.1 GCA_014377665.1 Pedobacter sp.
ATTGTGGTCAAGGTCTCCAAATTTGGTGTCTTTCTCGTAGAGGTGGAATGCAATATAGTAAATAAGAAATATGGCCGATAATATAAATGTGATGATATTGGTAATCTTGTGGGCCTGTATCTTTTTGCGCTTAATGAAGATTAGCGATATAATCAACAATACAGAACAGGCAGCATTTATCCCTCCAATAATATGGGGGAGAAGGTAAATAAATGAAGGCGTCGGCTGCGGCGGTGGAACAATTTTAAGTGCAATTACTACAAGTAATACAAATACTGTAACGCCCCAAATTAATCTTAAAAAAAACTTATCGTTTAAAGTCATAATGTATATTCAGTCAATTAACGACCATCATTTATGTTTCTTAGTTCTTCCGCAAGAAGCACTTTGATCTCATCGTCTAACTTCGACAATGCTTCCTGACTAGTTGCCTCATAATAGCCACGAATCCTGTGATGAGTATCAAGCAATACAAACAAGTTGCTATAGGTAAATTTCTTCTTACCGTCTACCGTTTCCTGCAGCGCATCCACCTTTAACCCTTTATTGATTAGTGTATACATCTGTGTGCTGTCTCCAGTCAACATGTCCCACTTACCGGCAACTGCCTGTTGCGTTTTCGCATATTTCGCCAAAACTTCCTGGGTGTCTGTAGCAGGATCCATACTCAAACTAATGAAATGGATGGCTTTGTTCTTCTCATAGGTAAAGTCAAAAGCATGCATCGCCTTATTCGCGAAATTGACAGCGTAATTGTTTCCCTTAGTATAGAATAAATTTGCGATAAGAATCTTTCCCTTGTAAGTTTCAAAATTGATGGAATCTCCAACCTGGTTAACGAGCCTGAAGTCTGATACTTCATGGTAGATCGTATCGGGGATTTGATTACCCCGCACAGAATGGAAGGTGGCAGCCACTACCTTAGGTCCGAAAATATGTAGTGGTTTATAACGATTTTTGCCCTTTTCCTGAAGCAAGTAATATAAAAATCCTGGTACCGCTAATATGGCGACCAGGATTAAAATCTTTTTGATAGAAGTGCTTTTTTCCTTCATTAAACTTTCGGCATGTGCTCGTGTAGGTAGCCACCTTCGATCATCATCAAGACAATGAAATAACAAATGAAGACAAACGAAACGCCCAATACTACTTGTAATCCTCTTTTTTCAAACTTAAGGTGCATGAAATAAGCTACGATGTAGAAAGCTTTAAATAAAGTTAGTGCTATATAGATGTAGTTACCAACCTTTTGTGTTAAATGACCACCAGGAATCGCCCAAAGTGCGATAATAAATTCTAAAACAGTGATCAATAAAAGAATTCCAAAGACTTGCCAAATTCTGCTTACTGATAAACCTGCGTGATCATCGTGGTCCTGCCCTTCAATTGTATGTGAATGTTGTTCTGACATGATAAATATTTTATAAACTGGTAATTAAACTAAATAGAAGAAAGTAAATACAAACACCCATACTAGATCCACAAAGTGCCAATACAATCCAACTTTTTCAACCATTAAATAGTGTCCTCTTTTTTCAAAAGTCCCATTTATGGTCATGCATAAAATGATAATATTGATAATAACACCGGTAAATACGTGGAAGCCGTGGAAGCCTGTAATGGTAAAGAACAAGTTGGCAAACTGCTGGGCAGATACTTCTGAAACTGGTCCATTGAAGAACTGGGCCAATTCCGCTTTCTCAGGAATCTCTCCCCAATGAAATCCTTCATGGAAAAGGTGAGTCCATTCTATAGCCTGACAACCAAGGAACATGAATCCGCCGATTATGGTTGCAACCATCCAGCCAATAACTTCCTTTTTAGATCTCCTGTGACCCGCCTCTACAGCCAAAACCATAGTCACAGAACTCATGATCAAGATAAATGTCATGATGCCAACAAACACTAATGGTGCACCATGGTCAGTAATACCTGGAATAGATTGGAAAACCTTATCTGGTGCAGGCCATGCGCCTTTTGAAAAACGCTGTGCTCCGTAATAGATCAGTAATGAAGAAAAAGTGAAAGCATCAGAAACCAGGAAAAACCACATCATGACTTTACCATATTCTAACGACCACGGTGAGCGGCCTCCACTCCAAGGAGTAGTTTTTACCTGATCTAATTGTGATAATGAATTCATTTTGTAAATAGTAATAATTTGTTAAAAAATCTAACTGTTCAAAAGTAAAAAAACATACAG
Source organism: Pedobacter sp. (assembly GCA_014377665.1). Classification (GTDB taxonomy): domain Bacteria; phylum Bacteroidota; class Bacteroidia; order Sphingobacteriales; family Sphingobacteriaceae; genus Pedobacter. Next base: position 2,204 of record JACMPF010000291.1, read on the forward strand.
ATATATCCATAATATATCTATAAAATGCCAGAATATTGAAGCAATTTCCATTTGGTAATTACGCTTCTCTATTAACGGGGTTTTATAAGTACCATATAATGCATTTAATATAATGCAAACACCTGCGAAAATGTGTAGTACGTGGAAGCCGGATACCACATAAATTAAAGATATTGCTGCGTTATTATTACTAAAAAAAGCTCCGGTTTGCACCATGCTAGACCATGCATCAACTTGTAATATGCCAAATGTTGTTCCTAATAGAACCGTAACTCCGAGAAGAATTCTTTGTAATGATATATTGCCTGCCTTAAAAGCTCTCGACGCCAAAAACAAGGTCAGACTACTCAACAGCAGAATAACAGTACTGTAGACGAATATTTCAGGAAGAACCAAACCATGACCCTTCCCTTTCGATGCTGAGAATACAATATAATAACTTGTCCAGCCGCCAAACATAATCGTGGATGATACCACGAAAAGCCAGATAATGAACTTTTTGGCCTTAAACTCAAGACCCATTTCTTGTTGCTTAATGGATTGAACCATAATCATCTATTTAATAAAATCAAAAAATAAAACCACTTGTACTAGAGGCAAGTAAAAGAAGGAACAAAACATTACTTTTCTTGCGCTCGAAATATCTTGCTTAACTACTAGAACGAAAGCATAATAACTAAACAGGATTCCAGCAATGATAGAGACGCCTGCAATGTAGTATCCACCGAAACCATACCATATAGGCAGCAAGCTAACAGGTATTAAAATCAGTGTGCTCAATAAAACAAACCAGGCGCTTATACTGTCACGTTTTGTAGTAGGCAGCAACCTAAATCCTGCCTTCTTATAATCGTCATCCAGTACCCATGCAATAGCCCAAAAATGAGGAAATTGCCATACAAACTGAATCAAAAACAGAATGACTGCTATCTTATCTATCTTGCCATGTGCGGCGACATAACCAATCAGCGGTGGAAGCGCGCCCGGTATAGCACCTACAAAAACCGCGATTGGCGACTTACGCTTTAACGGCGTGTAAGCAAATGCGTACAAAAATATCGAGAACACAGATAACAAACCCGTTTCTATATTTAGCTTTCCCAGTAGCCATGTTCCAACTAAACCCATGACCAATCCAGAAACTAAACCTTGTCCAGTGGTCATGTGCCCAGCAGGCATCGGCCTGTCTTTAGTCCTGGTCATCAGTCTATCAAGATCTACCTCAATAACTTCATTAAAACAATTCGCTGCGGAAGTAACCAAAAACCCTCCAGCAATAAGAATTAGCCAGTTCATCCAATCGATACCAGGAACTACTCCATCTTTAGGTACCTGAGATCCGATTAAAAAAGTTACGGATGCAGAGAAAACCACCAGAAAAGTTAATCTGAATTTGATAAGCTTCGAAAAATCTGCTAAAAAGTGTTTCAAATTATATGTTAGTTATGCTCCTGATCGTAAGTGCTTGTACGGTACACCAACAAATACAGATAGTATTGAAGAGTAAATAAAATAGTCGAAAATAAAATATGCAATGCCTGAGCGTAAGGAGGTAACGCAAAGTAAGATAATATTATTCCCGTAACAATCTGAATCAACAGAACAACTCCAATTGAATTCCCAATTAATAAAGCCTGCTTGCCACTGAATTTATCTTTAACCTCTTTATACACCCATAAATTTAAAACTAGTACCAAAATGGCCATATCTCTGTGATAGGAAAACACTTTACCGATTTCTTCCAACCACTCAGCTCGTTGCGTAAAAGCCAGACGTTTTGACACTGCATCAACTGCTTCCCGAACTTCCGTTCCCAATACAATTTGCATTATGCTAGCGGCTATAGAAGACAAGACCAATAACTTCAACCACCAAATTTTCGCAATTACAACAACTCGTTTCTGACAAAGCTCGACAGCATAATTGTAAGTGTAAATAAGAATTGCCAAAATTACCAAAGCAAGCAACATGTGAACCGTAACTATCCACGCCACTAAATTGGTAGAAACTACAATTGATCCCAACCAAGCCTGAAAACCAACAACAATCAAATTAATGATGCTTAGCACGATAATTCTTTTAGCAGATTTCCTGTAAACAAACGCGAAAACCACAAGTAAGATCAAAAGCACACCAGTAACCGCCCCCATCAGTCTATTTAAATATTCTGTCCAGGTTTTGGCGACATTAAATACTTCCGGAACTAAAATAGATTGGTCATTGCGAATACTATCTGCCAACTCTAATTTGCCCATTCGATCCAGGGTCTTTGCAAAACGCTCATTTTTTGCAATCCGTTCGGCGACGTACTTCTCCTTGTAATTTGTGGGTAATTGTGAAACTGATGTCGGTGGAATGTATTGATCAAAACACTTTGGCCAATCTGGACATCCCATACCTGATCCTGTACTTCGTACGATACCCCCTGCTAAAATCAGCAACAAGGTAAATACAATAGTAAAAAGGTTGAGCCTTAGAAATCTTCTTTCAGATTTAGGAACCATGCGTGTTTTGATTAAAAA
>JACMPF010000292.1 GCA_014377665.1 Pedobacter sp.
ACCCCCAACAATAACCCATGCTAAACCGTTCTTCCATTCTGCGCCAGCACCACTCGCCAGTGCGATTGGAAGCATACCAAAAATCATTGCGATGGTAGTCATCAGGATCGGTCTTAAACGTGCATGATTAGCTAAAACTAATGCTTCTACCGTACCCTTTCCTTCAGCCTTCATGTGGTTGGTGAAATCGACCAGGATAATTGCGTTTTTCGCAACCAACCCCATCAACATGATCAGACCCAGTATGGTAAAGATACCGATAGAGTTGTTCGTCAATGCCAGCGCAAGGAAAGCCCCTATAAATGCCAGCGGTAGAGAAAACATCACTACAAGCGGGTAAACAAAGCTGTCATATAGTGCTACCATGATTAAGTAAACCAATAATACGGAGGCTATTAATGCGATACCCAGGGTGCCAAATCCATCTGCCTGATTTTCTTGATCACCTGCCCAAACGTAACTTACACCCACGGGAGCAGTAAGCTTACCGGTTTTCTGTGCTTCTACTAACTTCTCCTGGAATTCTGCTACCACAGTACCAGTTGGTCTACCAATGGACTGCGCTTTAACAGTAACAGAAGTTGATTTATTTAAACGCTCCAGCTGACTAGGACCTGATCCTTCGGTAATGGTAGCAAATTGAGACAATTTAACTTGTGCATTTGCATTGTTTACAAAAATCAAATTCTTAACATCCTCAACATTCTTTCTGTTGAAAGCCTGATACTGGATATTGATGTCATATTCGTATTCACCTTTACGATATTTACCGTCGGTGTTTCCACTATAAGCGGTTTGCATGGTAGAGCCTACAGTTTGTAACGTGAGGCCCAATGCAGACATTTTATCGCGATCTACTTGAACATTAATCTCAGGCGTTCCTTTTTCTACAGAAAGCTTAATCTCTGTAGCACCAGGAATGGTTGCAAGAACTTTTTGGGCGCCTTCGGCATATTTCAATGCGCTGTCTAAGTCAGATCCCATAACTACAAGCTGAATTGGTGCATTTTCGGCAATACCCAAAATACTAATTGGAACGGTTTTAACTTTAGTTCCTACCAATTCTTTAGCTAATGCACGGCTTATTTTCGTTGCGAAGATATCTGAAGACACACCACGCTGCTTACGATCAACCAACTTAACGTTGATCTCAGACTTATATGCTGTTGCTTGTGTTCCTCCAAAATCTCCCGTGGACTGTCCAACCGTGGTAATTTGTTGGGTAATCTCAGGTTGTTTTGCCAGGTATGCTTCTGCTCGTTGAGTAACGAAATTTGTTTGTTCTAAAGAGGCATCTTTTGGCAATTCGATCTGTACCAAGAACTCGCCTTTATCAGATTTCGGGAAGAACTCTGATCCTATGAAGCCACCCACTGCAAGGTATATCGCACCAACAAATAATACCACAACCGCGAAGATGGTACGTCTTTTATGATTTAACGACCATGTAAGTATTCCCGTAATCCAGATGGTGAATTTCTTTAATTGTTTTTCAAACCAAAGGATAAAGCGACCAAATACGTTTTTGCCTTCTATGTGTTCTAACTTACCATACCTCGAAAATAATAAAGGCACAATAGTAAATGAGGTAAGCAAAGAAAGCAATGTTGCAATAATTACAACTACACAGAACTGACGCAGAATGTTAGATACCAATCCTGTACTGACGGCGATCGGGAAGAACACAACTACAATTACGAAAGTAATGGATACTACAGTAAAGCCAATCTCTCTTGTTGCGTCAGAAGCGGCTCGAACCTTGTTCTTACCCATTTCCATATGCCGCTGAATATTCTCCAGTACCACAATGGCATCATCCACCAGTATACCTACCACGAGGGATAATCCAAGTAATGACATGAGGTTCAGGGTAAACCCAAACAGGTCGATTCCGATAAATGTGGCAATCAATGATGCAGGAATGGACACCATTACAATCAAGGCATTACGGAAACTGTGTAAGAAAAACAACATTACAAAAGCTACCAGGATCACTGCTAGGATTAAGTCATGGATTACTGCATCTGCAGATTCTAGAGTGAAAATGGAACTGTCGTTGACAATTTTAATATCTAATTTATTGGCCGCATACTCTACTTTCAATTTTTCAATAACGGCATGAACACCTTTACTTACCTCTACGGCATTTGCATCACTCTGTTTAATAATCTGGATCGCAATTGCCCCTTGCCTGTTGATACGTGCAAGCTTTTCAGTTTCTTTTTTCGTGTCTTGAACGTCAGCAACATCTCCTAAACGGATTTGTGCGCCAGCTTTCGAAGTAGTTAGGACCAAGTTCCTTAATTCATCAATGCTTCTGTATTTACCTGAAAGACGAATCAAAACATCCTGTTTCTGGGTTTTCACGCTTCCTGTTGGGAAATCTAAGTTCGAACTTAAGATCATTTGTTGAACCTGAGGCACGGAAAGACTATATCCCTGTAACTTATCAGCATCTAATGAAACCTGAATTTCACGCTCAGATCCACCCACAAGATTTACCTGTGCAATACCACTTACACGAGAAATTACGGGTGCAATGCGCTTATCAATAAGATCATAAAAAGTGATGTCATCCATATTTGCTGAAGCGGACATAGTAATAACGGGTAAATCATCGAGCGAGAACTTAGTCAATGAAGGCGTTTTTACATCTTCAGGCAGGTTAGCAAGGATCGCATTTACCTTACGTTGCGCATCATTTAGAGAGATGTCAATGTTTGCTTTATCTGTTAGCGCTATAGTTACAGTTGATAAACTCTCGAATGATACAGAGTTTATCTTTTTAATGTTTTCCATTGATGAAACCGCATCCTCAATTTTTTTGGTTACGGTATTCTCCACCTCATTGGGTGATGCTCCAGGGTAAATGGTTGCAATAGATACTACGTTGTTTGAGAATTTCGGAAGTAATTCATAACCCAACGAAAAGTAACTTAACAGGCCCAGTAATGTAAGTGCAGTAAAAACCACAATTACCAGTGAGGGCCTTTTTATTGATATATCTGTTATTTTCATTTTATTCCTTTATTGCTTTAAGCATTGCTCAATTCTATTTCTACTCCAAAATTTATTTAACAACGCTAATAGCAGTTCCTTCAGCGAGATTGATCTGTCCGCTAATAATCACCGATTCGCCCTCCTTCAAACCTTCAAGAATTTCAACATTCTCACCCAATATCCTGCCAGCTACTACTGTACGAAGTTTTGAAGTATTGTTTGATTTGTCCAGCACAAATACCTGATTGCTACTAACACTACCGACAAATGAAGTACGAGGAATTAATATACTTGGAGCCTGTTTAGGAGTTCGGAATATTGCTGTTCCATACATCCCTGCTTTTAACGTGTTTTTATTGCTGTTTTCTAGTTCTATTTCCACCGGGAAATTTAAGGTAGCATCTGCTTTTGCAGCAATAAATGTCACTTTACCAGAAAACTTGTCGTTAGGAAAAACAGATGATCTGATATCGATCTCATCGCCGATTTTAAGATTTACAACTTGAGATTCACTAACATTTACCTTAAGCTTCAATTTAGAAACATCGACTATTTCAAATAATTGCGTGCCTTGTGTGTTCACAAATGCACCAACTTCAATATAGCGCTTATTTATGATACCATTAATTGGAGATTTTATGTTAGCGTCGCTAACTTTTCTTTGAGAAGCTTGCAAACGCAGCTTAGCATTTTGAGTAGCCAATTTTGCCTGGTCAAGTTGCTGTTGAGTAACGCCACCTGTTTCAAATGAACTCTGGTATCTTGACTGATCTTTTACAGCATTCTGATAGGTTGCCTGCGCAGTTTCTCTATCTGTATTTATGATTTCTGCATCAATACGCGCCAACGTCTGACCCTTGGTTACTCGCGTACCTTCATCAACGTAAATTGCAGATACCCGACCTGCATTCTCTGAAAGGAAGTTCAACTCTTGTTTAGGAATAAAGTTGCCATTTGCGCTATAATCCTGATCTACAGTTTTCTTTTCAACCGTAGCAATACGCACAGCTACAGCACCACCACCTTCAGCAATGAAAGCAGTCTTTTCTGCGTTTTTCTTCTTATTATTTGTTAAGATGAAGACAATACCTGCGCCAACAACTACGATTACCAGGACTGCGATTATTATTTTTTTCATTGTAAAAGTGATTTAATATTTCCGTTTGATTTTATTAATTGAATTTCAGCAACCTTATAGTTTAAGAGTGCCTGTGTGTAGCTGTTTTGAGCCTGAGTCAACGAGTTTTCAGTATCTAATAAATCCGTCAAGTTCGCGAGGCCGTTGTTATAGTTGTTTTGTGTGCTTTTGTAGATTTCTTGGGCCAAGTCTGCGTTTTTCTTTTGTGCATTTATGGTATTTAGACTGTTTCGCAATTGAATTTTGGCATTTTCATAAGCCAGATTTAAGGCGTTATTAGTCTCTCTTCTGTCTTCGTTAGCTTTGAAAAGATCAACATCTGCCTGACGGATCTTAGAGCGAGTTAGGAAACCATTGAAAATTGGGACTCTTAATGTTAATCCAATAGCAGATGACCCAAATCCGATTGCATTGGGATTCGTGCTTAGAAAGTCAAATCCACCTGCCTGACTGGAATAAGTATAATTTCCAGAGAGCGCTAAAGTAGGATAGTACTCTGCAACATATGCTTTACGCTGTAATGTTAACAATTTATCCTGCACATTTAAAATTCTCATTTCCGTCCTTTCAGCCAGGGATAGTGAATCGCTGAACTGGGGTAGTTGTGTGACTTCAGTTAACTCGGATTTAGGTAGCACAATCTGAGTATTTACTGGCATTCCCATTGAAAACTTCAATTGATTCTCTAGTTGACTAATAGCGTTTAGAGTCTGCTCACGTTGAGTCTCCAGATTGGTAAGGTTAACCTTGATACGATCCACATCAATTCTCTTAGCCAATCCGTTCTGAAATTGATTAGAGATAATCTTCTCTACAACGTTCACATTTTTTATATTGGTGTCTAAAACATTTAATTGTTGTCTATTCACCAAAACTTGGTAATAATTGTTTGCAACTAATTCTATGATCTGCTCCTCCGTTAACCGCGAAGTTAACTGATAGTATTCTTCACTAGATTTTGCCGCTTGCAAGCCTGTAAAGACCTGTTGGTTAAAGACCTGCTGCGACAATTGAACACCTGCCGATGAGTTCCAGTTCTGTCCGAACTTTAAGGTTTGCAGCTGCCCTCCAAAATCAACCACTTGCTGGCCGATAATTGGATTGTAAGTCAATCCCGCAGTTCCTGTGATTTGAGGAAGTGCCTGCGCACGAACCTCCTGCGTCTTATAACGACCCCGGTCAATCTCTAATTTCGCTTTTCGTACCCTTGTATTATTTTGAATTGCATAGTTTAATGCGTCCTTTAAACTAAGCGTTTGCTGGGCGCTTACATTGTTAGCCATAGCTAATCCTAGCAATAGCATCGGTATGGTTTTTATTTGTTTGATAATTGAATTCATAATATATGATAGATTTATATTCTATTTGAGCCCTTTTACAAATATTTTTGACAAGATGTGTTGTTTCTCCAGTATGATCTTCATTTCTTTCTTGCTTGGAAAAAGCTCCTTGTTTCCATGCATAATACATAGAGAAGTTATTCCCATCATGCTTTCCAGATAAAGCTCCGCTGTTTTCTCCAACTCAACCTCAACTATTTCGCCATTGCCGATAGCGCGGTTCAGAATGTCTGCATAAATCTCGACGTTCTTTTTTTTCATGGCCATAAATGTTGCTTTGAGTGTATCCGAATTTAGGGACACGTCTGGAGTTACGCCAGATAAATGCAACATATAATACTTTTGAAAAAATTTGAACCTGATATCAATGAAAATAGCAAATCGCTCTTCAAGAGGAATGTCCGTGTAAAGATCCTTTTGAAGCGCCTCGAAATAGTCGGAAAATACTTTTTCAATAACGCCCTCTACTAAACTGCTTTTGTCCGGGTAATAATAATATAACGAAGGCTTAGTTACAGATAAGTCCTCAGCGATTTCGTTCATCGTTGTCTTTTGTATTCCATAGTGAATGAAGCGCTTGATCGCCCCTTCTATAATCGCCTCCCTTTTTTTATCCATTACTAACATTTTACTTTTTTTCTTTCTGACTTTTTTATTTCAATGGTCAAAAATACTTCCATATTTCCAACTTAGGAAATTTATCTTGAAAAAGCGTTGATTATTACCCGATTTTGACTTAAGTAGTTATCTGGCAGCAAGTCCAGCCATGAAGATGTCTGCAAAAACCTTTTCTTTATGAAAAATTTCTTTGAACTGTTCTTTCCCGGGGAAAATGCTTTTATCTTTTGCCAGGATATTGAAGTGGATACCAGAAATGGCGTCGATGAAAATTTCTGTGGCAAGTTTCGGGTCATCCATGACTAGTTCTTTGTTCACAACACCACGGGTCAGCAAAGAACTAATGATGATTTTCTCGAAGGCTTTTGCCTTCGCAAATTTATCATAAAGCTCGTTGGGAAGATCACTTTCTATGGTCAAACTGGATTCAAATAAGTTATAGTATTTTTGAATATATGACTGCCTTTTGTGTAGTAGTTTCAACACAGCCTCTGTCGAGGTGGATGCCTTATCTATAGATTTAATTGTTTCCTTACTAATCTTCTGCATCAAATACTCCATGGTACTTACATACAAACTTATCTTATCGGGAAAATAATAATATAAAAGTGCTTTTGATAGTGACAAGTCTTTCGCAATCTCAGACATGGTAGTTTTTGCGAGACCATAATGAGCGAACCTTTTCAGTGCGGCTTCAATAATTATACTTCTTTTCTTATCCTGGTTTTCCATAAAAAATCTAAGATACAAATGGGCAATTAAAGTGCCTAACTATTTTTTCTATGTTTGTAACTCCAACTACAGCAAATTATAATGGTTAGTATCCTAAAAAACATTTCTTTAAAGCCTTACAATACTTTCGGAATTTCTGCAAACGCAACGGGATTTGTAGAAGTCCGCTCAGAAGATGAGTTAATAGAATTGCTTCGCAAAGACATTACTAAGGAGCCCTTTCTAATTCTCGGAGGGGGAAGTAATGTGCTTTTCACTCGGGATTTTCAGGGTTTGGTTGTAAAGATCAGTATTCCTGGGATCAGCTCAACTATCACAGATGACGGTATTGAGGTTACTGCAGGTGCGGGAGTAGTTTGGAATGACCTGGTTATGTATTGCGTTGAATATGGTTTTGCAGGAATGGAGAATCTGAGCCTTATACCTGGAACTGTAGGAGCCTCGCCAGTTCAGAATATCGGTGCATATGGTGTTGAGCTTAAGGACATCTTTAAGTCCTGCATGGCCCTAGAAATTCGGACTGGTATTAAAAAAATCTTTTTGTTAGATGATTGTAGGTTTACTTACCGGGATAGTATATTCAAAACTGAACTCAAAGGGAGGTACATTATCACATCTGTGGTATTTAAGTTAACAGATCAGCCCAAATTGAACACACAATATGGCGCGATACAGGACGAATTAAAAAGTAGAAATATCGAAGATCCAACCATAAAGGATATTTCTGATGTGGTTTCCAGCATCCGCGTCGGGAAACTTCCTGATCCTTCAACAATTGGTAATGCCGGTAGTTTTTTTAAAAATCCAGTGATTAACGCAGACAGCTTTTCAAAAGTTTATTCCAATTTTCCAAATATTGTTCATTATTCAATGTCAGACGGAATGGAGAAACTAGCTGCAGGCTGGTTGATAGAACAATGTGGTTTCAAGGGTGTTATAGTAGGAAATACTGGTACTTGGAAACATCAGGCGCTCGTATTAGTCAACCATGGGCGCGCTACTGGCGCAGAAGTGTATAGTTTTTCAGAACATATCATCGAGACTGTGAATGCCAGATTTGGCGTTTTGCTTGAAAGAGAAGTAAATATTATGTGACATTTCGTTGTTTCGCAGTTAAACCCACCAAATTAATTTCTTAACATCAGAAGTGGCTTTTTGGTATAGCTATTGCAGAAGTTTAAATGTACGAGAACGAAACAAATAGAGTGACGCCGCCTATAATTCACCATTTTGCTTTTGTCTTTTTAACTCCTAAAACTTAAACATTATGACGAAAAATGAATTTAACCTTCAGCTCCACGATCACTCAATTTCTCTACAGTCATTCGCTTTAAATTTTACTAAAGATGTTGAGGACGCTAATGATCTGGTTCAGGATACAATGTTAAAAGCGGTCACTTATTATAGCAAATTCAAAGAGGGAACAAATCTAAAGGGTTGGTTGTTTACAATAATGAAAAATACTTTTATTAATAATTATAGACGCTTGGTGAAAACTAATGCATTAATTACTAAGACCGATGATATTTCTTCCGCAAACCTGCATTACAGTGCTTCTAAAAATAGCAGTGAAAGTAAATTTATACTTGGAGATATTAATAAAGCCCTTGCTACATTACAGCCCGAGTACTATATTCCTTTTATTAAGTACTTTGAAGGCTTTAAATACCATGAAATTGCAGAGGAGCTTCAAATACCAATAGGCACAGTAAAAACTAGAATACATGTGGCTCGTCAAATTCTTAAGAAATACCTTAAAACGTATTCGAAAGAAATCCTCGGAGCCAACATAGCGTAAAACACCATTATATACCAATAAAAGGCCTGTTCTAAAGAATCAGGCCTTTTATGTGTTTAAATAACTACTTTTGACTTTGCAATGGTACACATCCAATATTCAAAACAACAGTTAGCTTTGCGTAACGGTCAAGACAAGCCCCAAATATGGGTTGCTTACAGAGGCGTTATTTACGACGTTTCCGATAGCAGGCTTTGGCGCAATGGAAAACATTATGAGCACTGGGCCGGTCAGGACTTGACCGAAGAATTACCAGCCGCTCCACATACAGAGACGGTCTTTGAAAAATTCCTTGTAGTAGGAGTCTTAAAATAAATCACATCTATGCTTCGATGGTGAATGAGCTTAGGTTCACAAATTCCTGAACACGAGTAGCGACCTCTTCGTCTTTTAAATTTAAAATCTTTTCAGTTCCAAATTGCTCTACGCAGAATGAGGCAAGGGCAGAACCGTAAATAATTGCGTTTTTCATGTTATTGAAATTGATCGTTCCAACCTTTGCTAGATAACCAATGAAACCACCGGCGAAGGCATCACCAGCACCAGTCGGATCAAATACATCTGCTAATGGAAGGGCGGGGGCAGAGAAGATTTTATCTTCATGGAATAGTAAAGCGCCGTGTTCGCCTTTCTTTATGATTAGGTATTTTGGCCCCATCTGAAGAATCTTTTTAGCAGCCTTTACCAGAGAATATTCGCCTGACAACTGACGAGCTTCCGCATCATTTATGGTCAATACATCCACTAATTTTATAGTTTCTAGCAAATCCTCCATCATTATGTCCATCCAGAAGTTCATGGTGTCCAGCACAATTAGTTTAGGGCGATTTTTAAGGCGGCTAATAACAGTTTGCTGAACAATAGGAGTGAGATTGCCAAGCAACAAATACTCACAGTCCTGGTAGCTCTCAGGGATGATGGGATCGAAATTTTCTAATACATTCAACTCTGTGATTAGCGTATCACGACTGTTCATGTCGTTGTGGTACTTTCCAGACCAAAAAAATGACTTTTCCCCTTCTTTAACTTGCAATCCTTCTGTATCAATACCGTGCTGTGTGAACTTATCAACGTTCTCCTGCTGAAAGTCATCTCCTATTACACCAATAATTTTTACCTTATTATAAAAGTAAGAAGCAGCCAGACTTGCGTAAGTTGCAGCTCCACCAACTATCTTATCTGTCTTTCCGAAAGGAGTTTCAATAGCATCGAAAGCTACAGTTCCTATGATTATCAGGCTCATATATATTATTTAATTTTTTTTTGCTGCAAATATTGCATAAATAATTTAAAAGCCCTAATATTGCATTCCCAAAACGAACAAAGCTTTATGTTCTTAATTGAATCCAAAAGCGCATTTTGGCAACCAGCACTCCTTCTTAGCTCAGCTGGTTAGAGCATCTGACTGTTAATCAGAGGGTCGCTGGTTCGAGCCCAGCAGAGGGAGCCAACAAATTGCAAGTCCGCGATTACTTAAAAGCCCGTTTCTGAAAAGGAAGCGGGCTTTTTTGCTTATTTGTGGAAGCTTCCTCGCAATCGACAATTGTTTTTTCATGTATAGCTTGATCAAGTTCAGCAGCAATTTGAAGTACCCATCAATAACTTCAGCTTTTTAAATCAAAATATTTGTTAAAATATGGAAGCATAAACGAATATCAGCCGTTTATCTTGTTAATATTTTGCAATGGATATTCAGGCAGCATTAAGAGAACTATCTAACCAACCGCTGACCCACCAGCTCCTAGCGGGTCTTCTGAATTTATGGCGAAACTGCGCTCAGGATATTCTACGGGCTAGACCGATTTTCAGAGGATCTGGATTTTTCGCTACTTGCCGTTGATCCGGATTTTTCACTGGAAAAATACCAAGATGCTATCATAAATGAGTTTGCCGCCCTAGGGATGCAGGTATTTATTTCGGAAAAACAGAAGGCAGCGAAGAGTAACATCAACTCAGCCTTTCTAAAATCGGAAACTATTTGGAAGGAACTCGTGTTGGAGGGTGTCATCCCGCAGAACGGACTTAAGGAAGTAGCCAGTATCAAGATCAAGATAGAAGTGGATAAAGAGCCGCCATTGGGGTTTTCTACTGAGGATAAGTTATTGCTCAAGTCTTTTTCGTTTTACGTGAAGTGCCTGTCGCTTCCCGATCTTTTTGCTGGAAAGATGCATGCATTGCTTTTTCAAAAGTGGGGCACGAATGTAAAAGGGCGGGACTGGTATGATATGGAA
>JACMPF010000293.1 GCA_014377665.1 Pedobacter sp.
ATATGATGGTCAAGGCACCACCGAAATGGATCAGGAAACCGAGTTTACTTTCCGCAGGGTTAATGGTTGGATCAGGCTTTTGGAACTATGATGGAAATACTTTACAAGATATTGGATGGTTCTTTGCTAAAGCGGGAGCATTTGTTTTCGGGAGTGGGCTGGCTATTGTACCATTTCTGCATGGTGGGGTAGTTAAGGAATTTGGATGGCTGACAGAGCACCAGTTTGTTGACTCTGTGGCGGTCGCAATGATTACTCCAGGTCCTGTTGTGATTACAGTAGGCTTTATTGGTTACCTTGTTGCGGGCTTTCCTGGAGCGTGTGTTGCGGCACTGTCCACTTTTCTCCCTTGCTATATTTTTACAGTAGTCCTTGCGCCTTCATTTAAGAAGATTGCCAAAAACGTCAGCATTAAGGCTTTTGTAGAAGGCATAACTGCTGCCGTAATCGGAGCTCTTGTCGGTTCTGTTATTGTCATAGGACTACGCTCTATTAACGATATTTGGACAGCCTTAATTGCAATAACAGCATTAGGTGCATTGGTTTACATCAAGAAACTACAGGAACCCTATATTATCGGGGTAGCTGCCGTCATTGGACTGCTTATAAAATTTATTTAACCATTCTAGTGGCCCAGTTGTGCAATTATGAGAGCGCATACTGCTATTATTAAAGATATGAGGAAAACGAATGCAAATAGTAAGGTTTATGTATAGTTAGCGGATCTGCATGGGGCAGGGTAGACATATTGAAACATGGCCTCATAATGCCATGTAAATTCAATTTAAGAAATTGTAAAATAATATTATTGATTAGCTTTAGTGAGAAGTAGTTTTCAATCAGTCTTTTTATATGCTAAAAATTATCCGCATCATTTTCCTTTTGTTTTGCAGCATTCCGCTAAATAGTCAGGCTCAAGGTGAAACGACTTTAAAAATCAAATCACTAAAGGCTGTTAAAAGCAATTTGGCGGCGGATGCAGTTGGTGTGAACACGCATTTGAATTACCTGGGATCGGTATATGATCTGCATTACCAAGACATCATCAAGCCAAGACTAATTGAGCTGGGCACAAAACATATTCGCGATCACTTTGGTAGTGAGAAAATAAATGCCAGGTACATAAATCTGGCTCATGATCACGGAATTAGATTGTTATTGATTGGTGGGGATAACGGCAAAGATCTGGAGCAAAGCCGAAATGAAACCATCAGGCTTAATCAGCTCATTCCAGGTAAATCCGTTGTCGAATTTCTAGAGCCCGCAAATGAACGCGACATAGGCTGGAATAGGGACTGGCTGAAATTGTGTAGCTATATAACAAGGTTTAAAACTATGTTCAAGGAAAATCCAGTTACCAAAACCATTCCCTTACTTGGGCCATCTTTTGCCAATACCAGAAATAGTGCGCTTGATTTTGCTGTGGTATGCAAAAATGCTGCTACAAAAATGGACATGGGTAACCTTCATGCTTATAGTGGTCTTTATCCCGAAAGCCCGGTAGGAGGAGGATGGGGAATCGGGTTCAATGAGGCGATATCGCGTTATAAAACAATTTCGGCGGATCAGCCCATCATAGAAACTGAATCAGGTTATAAAATGAGCGAGGGGGCCGATGGACATCCTGCTGTATCGGAAAGAACAGCTGCAAAATATGCGCCCCGTTTGGTATTATCACGATTAAAGGCAGACATTCCTAAAATCTATTTTTATCAGCTCATCAATAATTCGGAGGACTTTGGCTTACTCAATACAGATGGTTCGCCGCGTCTGCAATACACAGCATTAAAAAATTTCATTTCCCTGATGCGTGACACCAATAGCGACTTCGAGCCCGAAACTCTTGAATTCTCATTAACAGGAAACCTGGGAGATATCCAGTACCAATTGTTTCAAAAGAGCGACCGCAGGTTACTGCTATTGATCTGGCGAGGAGTTAATGGTTCAGAAGGAGGTTCAAAGAACAACGACTACCGGGACATCAACAACCCTGAACTCACGATTAAACTTGCGCTTAAAGCAAAGGCGAAACAGGTTAAAATCTATCGTCCGAGTTTTAATCACATGCCCGACGGGAACGGGACAAGGCCATTAAAAGTTTATCAAAATACAGCTATAATGTCGATAGGTATTCCTGACCACATAGTCTGCATTGAGATTACCAAATAGGACGGGTTTAGGGGTGTTACTTTGAAAAGATTTTTGTTGCTGTGTAAGCCAAAGTTCATTAATCATCGTCATCTTTCTTTTTCTTTTCCAAAATCACAAATGCACTTCGCTTAGGCGCAGGCATGATGCTATGTTCGCCCTTGACCGATTTCCAGACCACTTCATTTAGGTCTAGATCAGGGGCAGAATCTTCCTTCGCAAAGTTAAAAAGCTCTGACCGCCGACTGCTTTCATTTACTGCCACATTTCGAGTATCCAGGTTTATCATTGGTTGTTTCAAGGTAAATGGCGTAAAATCTGGCTTACTGGTGAAACATTCAAACAGCGGCATTGCACCTGCATCATATTGGCTCATCGGTGGTAGTCCGAGTATCAGCTCCATTGTTCTTAAGAAACCTGATGTAGAGTACATGGTATGGACAGCAGCATTTCTTTTGACGTATGGGCCAATTACATAGGCCGGTGAACGGTGCGCATCGACATGGTCGGGACCGTTTTGCGCATCATCTTCCAGAATAAATACTACCGATTCTTTCCAAACGGGACTATGCGAAAGGTGTTCAATGATTCGGCCAACCGCAAGATCGTTATCCGCCACAGCGGCCTGAGGTGACACTTTACCTTTTTTCTGGCCGCTGGTATGATCGTTAGAGATCCTGAGTGTATTAAACTGTGGAACCGAACCAGTATTCAACAGCGAATCGAAGTCGTGTTCCCAGGCATCTGCCCTCACTTGATCGGTAATGTCCATGTCAAATCCTGGAGAGTTCGGGCACATATGCCCTTGCAGTGATTTGATATTAGCTTTAGCATAGGAACCAAATTCACCGTAACTTCTGTATGAGACTCCTGCCCGCTGGCAATAATCCCAAATAAAACCATCCTTCGGATAGGTCACTGGGCGGCCCCCCTCGAAAGTTGTAGAGCCACCGCGAGCACCATAGCTAGTGGGCCATGATTTTTCAACTACATCTGTGGCATAGGCTGCCATACTCCAATTGTGCCCATCTGCACTGACCTCGGCATCAACATAGAAATTATCCAGCAGTACGAAATTCTCGGCGAGTGCATGTTGGTTTGGTGTAATCTTCCTGCCAAACAGGCACAATGAGGAATCACCATTACCATTGGGTAGGTCGCCTAATACCTGATCATAGGTTCTGTTTTCTTTGATAATATAGAAAACATGTTTGATAGGAGATTTCTCTCCTGCTCTGCGTGGTATTGGGTTTCCAACTTCTCCGTCAGCAAGAATCGTTTTTTTATCATTGAAAGGCGTATTAGCATATACCTGTTTTGTGTAAATCTTTAACTCCTCTGGCTTTGGAACAGTGATGAATGATAAACTACCCTTAAAGAGACCCGCGATATATTCTAGTCTATTATTAGCTGTGCTTCCCATGTGATAGCCGCTATTATCGACCTTAGAAATTGGCTGCGGTCCTTTAGGATTTGGAAGTGACGTATTGCCTTTGCCATTGCTGACAAATATTTTGTTACCAAATGTTTTAACACTGGTAGGGTACCAACCAACTGGAATAAATCCCTGACTCAAGCTACTACCTGGTTTACTTACGTCAAATACCGCCAAACAATTGTTGTCGGCATTCGCAATGTACAAGCTTTTTTCATTGGTACTTAAGGCTAGACCGTTAGTTGTGGATCCTGTCAATTGAGTGGGGTAAAGAGTTGTTGCAATAGTTTCTGTTACCTTTCCAGCTACTGTGTTTATTACCGATACCGTATTGTCACTGGCATTGGCAACAAAAAGAATTGTTCCTTTATTGTTAAGCAGCATCTCGTTAGGGTGATCTCCTACGGGGAAGATTTTTACGATTTTATTAATACCAAGATTCACTACTGCTACACCTTTGCCTCCCCATAAGGAAACATAAAGTTTGCTTTCATCTACGGAGAGCACACAGCTGTAAGCTATGGCAGGGAGCTGAACTTTATGTAGAATCTTTTTCTCCCCAGGATTAATTATGTAGACGGTGCTGTCTTCTTTTGTTACTGTGTAAAGCTTGCTATTAGATTTGTTAACCACGATACCGGCCGGACTAATCTTACCTTTTGGCCATATTGGGCCAAGTTTTATAGTGTCGCACGTGCTAAGCAACCTATTTTTGATTTTAAAATCAAGGATCCAGTTGTCATTTCCACCTGAGGCATACAAATGCTCCTCATTCTTGCTAAATGCCAATCCATACCAGGACTTGGATAATACGCGTTCGTCCAATATTCGCTCTGTTTTTGGATCAATCAATTGCAGTGATTGTGTACTTTGTCCATTATTGGTTATTGCCAAAAAACTGCCTGATGGACTCAGCTGAAGGTTTAGCGGCAAGTCTCCTAGTGGAATCGAGCGGCCTGCCGGACTTAATTTCCATCCATTAGGAAGTAAGATCTGACTTGCTTGATCTGTTTTTCCTGGCCACTGAGCGGAGGTTTGTCCAACCCAAATAAAGGTTATAATGATTAAAAGAAATACTTGTTTCATTTCTTGTTATTTGAAGAGATTAAAATTAACTAATGCCCTAAACGAATATCCGTTAGTGGTAGCGCCAAGTTCGCGGATTGCATCGGAAGGTATGATGTTACTTCTTGTGGCGTAGAACACTGGTCCGCCTGATATTGAAAACGAAAGTTTCGAATTTGTTGGAGAAATGTTCAAAGAGGGACCAACCATTAATTTTGCTCCGCCTTCTGCTTCATCTTCCTCCCAAAATCCTTCCAGGTCCTGACCGACTGCTTCCAGGCCTAGAAACAAGGCCGGCGACAATCGGTACTGAAAGCCTAAGCTACTTATGAAGTCGAGTTTATCTCTTTCACTGTCGAACGCTTTCTCAAACCTGAGATTACCAGTTGCCCGCCATTTAGATTGATCTAAAGACAAAACGATCCTGCTGATGGCAGACTTAACATTCGACCAATCGCGACTTGCCCCTATGCCGACACCAAGTCTGAATCCTTCAGCGATCTTTCCACCACCAATTAGATCACGTAGCACTTCTGCTTGTTGGGCAGAAGCCACGCCACCTTTGTTAGCGAAGCCTAACGACGCTGTTGCATATAAAGTAAAGCGGTTGCCAAGATAGCCCTTGAGCCCAAACTGCTGGCCCATGCCATCATAGCCAAACTGACCAGAAGTACGTTCTCCATAGCTTCCTGAATAATGTAGATTCCAGTATGGCTCTTGGCCGGTAAGGGAATTAACTGTGTATAAAAATGGTTGAGCAGCCTGCTGCGCAGATGCATTTAATCCTAAGCCGATTAGAACGGAAAGCAATATCCTTTTCATGGAATATTTTAGTTTAGTTATCGGGAGCTATATTAGGGTTGTAAAATGAATAAACGAGTTGTTCTTTGTTATTATTTAGTTAAGTCTTTCCATTCGGTAGAATATGCTAGAAGAGGCGTATGTCAATGTATTTGCGAAACTAACCATTCCCTTGCTATCTCCATGTCTGTAAAGAATTGTACTGTAACATCCCCCAGCATCACATCGACGCTTTTTTTTGCCGATAGCTGGCTGAAACCGCTCTTTGAATACACCCATGCGAAATGCTGAAGGCCACTCTGCTGCATCATGGGGAACCACTCCTGTCCCGCCCAGTCAGAAGCCTCTGACCATGTACCTATAACATTTGTATTATCGTTGAGCACTTTCTTGCACTTATGTTTTGTCAGCATTTCCATAATTACTGCACCTCCCCTTTTGACGCTCTGCAGGTTTTGGAAGCCTTTCCAATCCACTTCTAGGTATTGTCCATCTTTTTTATAGCTGATGGTAATCTTTTCGTCGCTATACAGGTCGCTGGTGTGAATGGCTGGTGGCGGGGCCGACTGCTGGTTTAGGGGGAGGACAAAGTAAAAGGTTGAACCCTTCCCCTTTTCGCTCTCGATCCAAAAGCTGCCATGGTGTCGTTTGAGGATTTCTGACGAAATGAAGAGACCAAGGCCTAGCCCATCAAAGCGCATCGCCGTGCTGTCCACGCGGTAGTATCGGTCAAAGAGCCTATTGAGGTTCTCCTTAGCAATGCCGATCCCAAAGTCCTGGATTGAAACAATAATGTTCTCCTGGTTTAACCTGCAATCGATGAGCACCTTTTTTCCATTGGGGGAGTATTTGACCGCATTGGATACCAAGTTGTGCAAGACCTGCTCCAAACGCATCCGGTCGCCAAGGTACTCAACGCTTTGACAATCTACAATGATCAGTTCGTGGCTCAAAGAGATATGCTGCATTCCTTCCACACTTTCTTTGACCATCTGACCGAAATCAAATGAAGACATATCGTAGCTCATCTTTCCGGCATTGATCTTGGTTACGTCCAAAAGTTCGGTAATCAGCTTGTTCAGGTTGGCCACTTGACCTGCAGACTTTTTAAGCAGGTCATCTAACTTGGGGTCTTTATTAGCACGTGCCATCAGCTGGGTGTATGCCTTTATACTAGTTAGAGGGGTCTTTAATTCATGGCTTGCAATGGAGATAAATTCGTCCTTCTGCTGTTCGTTTTTTTTCTGTGTTTCAATATTGGTATTTGTACCCAGCCATAGTATTGGCAAGTTGGCTTCCATCAGTGGCAAGGCGCGCCCTAAGTGCCAATGATAGCTGCCATCAGCAAACTTAAGGCGGAACTCGACCATGTATTCGCTCGCCGTCTGAAGAGAATTCGTCCATTTCTCAAGGCATCCTGGAAGGTCATCAGGATGAATAAACTCTTTCCAGCCATGGCCAACGATCTGTTGATTGTTATATCCAAAATCATTGCAGATCACTTCGTTCACATAGTCAAGTGCTCCATCTGGTGATGCAGTCCATACCTGTTGTGGAATCGCGTTGAGCATAAATCTGAACTGCTTTTCATTGGCCTCAATGAGTTCGATCTTTTCTTCAAGAGCGACTTGCATGAGCTCCAGGTTTGCGTTGGCCGCCATGGTTTCGTCATTAGATGAATGCAGTTCTTCGTTGATCGCGGTGAGTTCCTCATTCATTGCCTGAGCCTGCTGTTCGCTGATCTCCAATTGTTTTCTGTTCATCACCTGCTTGGTAATGTCGTTCACGGTCACCAAGATCGCCTCAACACTTCCGTCGCTGTCATGGATTGGTTCATATGAAAAATCAATGTATTCTTCACGATGTAAGTGTGGCGAACGGACCTCAGTTATTTTTACAGGTATTCCGGTATCAAAGACTCCTTGAATCAATGCTGGATAACTCGTATTCATAAGCTCAGGGAAGATTTCCAGTAGAGGTCTTTCGGTCACTTGTTCTTTTTTTTTGTCCCAGCGATGGAGCATTGGCTGGTTGACAATTTCTATATATAGCTCATGGCTTCTTAGTACGGTCATGGCTATGGGTGCGGTCATAACCATGCTGTACATGCGTTTGCCAATTGATTCTAGTTTTTTCCTTGCATGTACCTGCTCAGACACTTCGGTGGCTACTGTAATAATTGCATCGGTCTGGCCGCTACTATCCTGTATAGGCTTGAATATGAAATTGAAATACGATTCCTTTCGAGTTCCCTCGTGTTCCAGCTGCGCCAAAACCTCGTTTCCGTAGAAGGGTTCTCCCGAAGTATAGACTCTGTCCAGCAATTCGGGAAAGGGCTGGTCATTGATTTCGGGCAGGGCATCGATCAGCCTCTTTCCGATGATATCGCTTGATTTCCCCCAAACTTTAAGCATCAGTTCATTGGCGGATTCAATAACAAGTTCCCGACCCTTAAGGGTGCTAATTGCCACTGGTGCCCCTTGGATGAGGTAACGGAAGCGTGATTCGCTCTGGGAAAGTTCCGACGTACGCTTTTCTATGATTAATTCCAGCTGATCGTTCAGATCCAAAAGCCCTTTTTTGGCCTGGCTGAGCTGCTCATTGGAGCGAAGCAATTTCTGATTGAGCGCCTGTTCTTTTTTGAGTGCCTCAGCATTGAGGTAATGTTCGCCTATACGCTGGGTGGTTAGCAGCTCATCGATATCGATGCAAGAGCCAATATATCCTGCAAAACTACCGTCCGCAGCGTACCTTGGCACGCCGTTATCAAGTAGCCAGCGGTAAATCCCATCATACCTTTTGAGGCGATATTCCATCCTGAACGGTTTCCGTGCATCGAAACTGGAGTTGTAAATCTCAAAGCAGCGATCAAAATCCTCTGGATGAACGCCTTCTGCCCAACCGTTGCCATACTCCTGTTCCATTCTCCGTCCCGTAAAGCCCAGCCATCCTTGGTTGAAAAAATAGCAGAGCTTATCCGTTCCTGATATCCAGATCAGTACCGGAGCAGTATCTGCCATGATTTTATACTGTTCTTCGATCGGAATGAGGCGGTTTGAATCCATATTACAATATTAATGTTTTGTGTGCATTTAGTCAAATTATGCTCGGTGCAGACTATTTTTGTTCTTGTTTTTAAATGTTACGGCTGATGATCGATGGAGATAAACAAAGACTACCTAAGACAACTCTTAACATTTGTATCCCTATTTTTTAGCAAAAGAATAGGATTAAATGCTTTATTTAGTGTTTAATTGCATCAAATTTTATCATACTTAGAAAGATGAATAGATTATTTTATTACGTGATCAGATTTACTTACCTAACCCTGCTTTTATTTGGGACTGCTTTCCTAGGACTATCACAGACCTCCAGTTCGGTAATTCGGCATGGCGCGTTGAAAGTATCCGGAGGAAAAATGGTTGACCGAAATGGCGAGCCGCCACAACTAAGGGGCATAAGCCTTTCATGGAGTATTTGGGGTGGAAGCAAATATTATAACCCCGAGGTGCTGCGTTGGCTGAAAACAGATTTCAATATCAACCTATTGCGAGTATCTATGGCTGTGGAGCCAGCTGGCGGATATCTAAAAGATCCTGAAGGGCAGGAGAAATTAATTATCCCTGTGATCGATGAAGCAATCAGGCAGGGAATATATGTACTGATTGACTGGCATGACCACCACGCAAATGTAAATGTTGATCGTGCAAAGGCTTTTTTTAGCAAGATTAGCAAGAAATATGCCGGCGTACCGAACGTAATTTATGAGATATGGAACGAACCTGAAAGAGTCGAATGGAAGGTGGTGAAAGATTATGCCGATGTGGTTGTAGCCGAGATCCGCAAGAATGATCCAGAAAATATAATAGTGGTGGGTAGCCCACACTGGGACCAAGATATTGACCTCGTTGCCAAAGAACCGCTTACTGGTTTCCAAAATATTGTTTACTCTTTTCATTTTTATGCTTCGGAACCAAATCATCAAGAAGCGTTGATGCGCAGGGCAGATGAGGCTCTGAGTTTAGGGTTACCAATTTTCGTGACGGAATGGGGTGTAGGAGAAGCAACGGGGGATGGTGTTTTTGATGTTCAAAAAACAGATACATGGTTCATGTGGATGGAAAAGCACAAGTTAAGTTCCGCCAATTGGAACTTAACCGATAAAAAAGAAACCACTGCGCTGCTGCTTCCAGGCGCTTCCGCTAATGGGAGCTGGCCATTAAACATGCTAAGTCCCGCAGGAATTTACATTAGAACACAACTGAAGAAATTTAATAAATAATTTTTATCCACTGGTATTCGAAGCCCCGAAAAAACCCCAGCCTAGAATATTTACTAAGGCGGCTAAAAGAACAAGTTTAGACTTTGCTATTCAAGCAGTGTTGATTTTGGCAATTACCTGGTCGGTGGTGTTCTATCGGGGTAGGTTTCATGAGTGAAAGATATAGAAAAGAATGCTTGTGTTATGACCACAGAACGTTTATCAATAATCATAGCCATTGTTCTTTCTATTATTTTTTTGAAAGAAAAGGTAACCTGGCAAATTATTGTCGGGGGAACTATGATGGTCGCAGGTGCGTTGCTCATTGCTTTGTCCAATATTCCATTTATCTATTATATGGATATTCATTGACCCACCTAAATTTTCTTTTAGTTAGTTCAAATTCTTTTCTCTTTAAAGAGATTACAACTGGCTTACCAAGTAAAATGCCTTTCAAGACCAAGGAATCTTTCTTCGGGCTTTCATAAGTTAAATTATAGATAGAATCTGGTTTCTCCCAAAAAGAGAACTTCATGGACTTTGTAGCGAGCTGGATCTCAGACTTAGCATAGATAGTTTCATTGTCGCCATACTTAATAATCGCCCTATCGTAACTGTCAAAACCAATTACATTCCAGCCTTTGCTCACATAAAGGCTATCTATCGCCGGGGTGCCTTCTGTCCAGGTCAATTTAGATATGCGATAGGCGCCATATAAACTTTTCTTGAGGTCACCCTTATCATCAGTAGCGATTGTATAAAACTTAGCACCTAAGGGAATCAAAGCGCAAAATACAATAGCAACGTACTTAACCAGAACTACCGTAACTCTTTGCCAGTTTGCATTAAAGGAAGGAGGATTAAATTGATCCAGGCCAACAGTCATCCCCATAAAAAAGAATCGAAACAGCCTTACGATATTAGGAGAGAGGATTATTAAACACATGACTACAAGTGCGGTGCTCAGCATCTTTACGGGCACGTCAAAGAAGTAGTTGATTAGCATAATATTAAGACAGGTCATCAAACTTAAAAAGGCTCCAATTGTAGTAGTTTTCCTAAATAAGAGCAATGCGCCCATCATTTCTGCCACGAACATAAAGTGCTTATAGCCATCGGAGTAACCCATAAATCGCCATGCCAAACCCATAGGGGATGAATCACCATAGGTGGTTGACATACCGCCAACTGACGGCGAGGGGAATTGTCCGTTGTGAAGCTTTGCCACTGCGTAGTGGATTAACATAAAGCCAACATAATACCGTAATACTACAACAAGCCAATAAAATAAGCGCTTATGATTTGACCATTTATAATCTATGGCCGACCAAATAATCGTCCCTAATATTGATAACAGCAAAACTACCAAGAGCAACACGTAGAAATAACTGGTATCTCCGCTGCCATTAAACTGAGGGTCAATTGGTTCAGTCCTATGCAGAATATGTTCGCCTACCCAAAATACCATCGCCTTTTGTAGTGGAACAAAATAATGCATAACGATATCCAGGAAGTTAAATGCACCATTGTTAAAAAATAATACAAACAGGATAAAAAAGAGGAATAGACAGCGGATTGCAATAAGATTAAGGGTTTTGGTCATAAAAGATGTTTATTTTGATGACAACAGGTGGACGGTGTGATTTCAGCTATAATGTCTTATTGGTTAACCTTCATGAGGGTTATTTTTAAATTGTTTACATGTAAATATAATAGATTTCTTTGCAGAGTGCTATATTAGTACTATGAATTTACGCTTTATCATCTTTCTAGTCACGCTTTTAACTTTCAGTTTGCAAAGCTATAGTCAGAAACTAGATACTCTTTTTTACGATGTCAATTGGAAGGAAACATCGAAAGCAAATAGCTCTTTCTATAGAATACTCACTAAGATCGAGGAGGGAAAGTTCTCGGTAACCGATTATTTTAAAACAGGCGAGGTTCAAATGACAGGCACCTTGAAATCTATTGCTCCAAATGTTAATGACGGTGAATTTATCTGGTTCTATAAAAATGGGATGACCCAAACAATTACCTCCTACGAAAGCGGTAAAGTTATTACTTCGAAGAGTTGGGATGAAAAAGGAAAGGATATTGTATTAAATGGGATTATTGACATTCAGCCTGAATATCGAGGCGGAATGCAGAACTTCTATCAATATATAGCAAGTCACTTTATTTATCCTAAAGGGCTAAATCCGCGTCCAAAAGGAACGATTAATTTGAGTTTCGTAATAGATAATGACGGAAGCATAAATGATGTTTATGTTGTCAACTCTGTGCATCCAATCTTAGATGCAGAGGCCGTTCGGGTCTTGAAAACAATGCCAAAATGGAAACCGGGGATGCAGAAAGGTAAGGCTGTAAGGGTCAAATATAACATTCCCTTAAGTATGAAATAGAAATCTAAATTGTTAACATGAAAAATCTTTACACGATTGCGTTTTGTTTGTTTTTGTGCTGTATAGCTATAAAAAATTCTTTTGCTCAGGTGCCTAAACTACCAACTAAATGGACAAAAGAAGCTATGGAATCGGTAATCCCATTTCCAGAGTATCCACGCCCACAATTGCAACGCAACGATTGGTTGTGCTTAAATGGAAAATGGGATTACGTTGGCGGTAAGGGGGTTGCTGATGCGTTAAATCCAACACAGCCGATTGCTTTTGAGGGAACAACAGAAAATATTCTGGTTCCATATTGTCCGGAGTCGGTGATTTCTGGTATCGAAAGGAAACAGGAAATCAACATGTGGTACCGCAGAGCAGTAACCATTCCCGCTTCATGGAATGGCAAGGATGTGATCATTCATTTCGATGCCGTAGATCATGATGCAACCATATTTGTTAACGGACAAAAAGCAGGCACTCATGCTGGGGGCTATGATGCCTTCAGTATTAATATAACTAAGTTTCTTAAATCCGGTAAGAATATGCTAGTTGTCGCTGCGCACGATCTAAATGACGGTCGCACACCATCAGGCAAAAATGGGCCACGTGGCGACTATACCTTTACTTCAGGAATCTGGCAAACAGTGTGGCTGGAGCCCGTTAGCAAAATCTTCATAAAGAATATTCGCATCCTACCCGATCTGGCAAATAATCGCTTACAAGTCTTTGTGGATGCTGATCAGGGCACCGTAACAGCTGCTGCTCTTGATGGAAAGAGGATCGTTTCACAGGTGCAGGGCGAAAGTGGGAAAGCATTTTATATTCCTATCGTGGAGCCTAAACTATGGTCACCTGATTCTCCTTTCTTGTATGATCTCAAGCTAAGTTTGAAAGATAAATCCGGAAGACTTACTGATGAAGTTCTTAGTTATTTTGGAATGCGGGATGTAAAGCTTGGGAAAGTGGGAGGCGTAGTCAGACCATTGCTAAATGGTAAATTCGAGATGCAGGTTGGATTGTTGGATCAAGGCTATTGGCCAGATGGTATTTTAACCGCCCCGACGGATGAGGCCCTGAAATATGATGTGGAGTTTACTAAGAAAGCGGGATTCAATCTGATCAGAAAGCACATGAAAACCGAGCCAAAGCGGTTTTATTACTGGGCTGATAAGTTAGGGATACTCTTATGGCAGGATATGCCGGCCATCTGGTATCAGCATGAAGACACCGCAACAAACAGATCAGTGTTCCGTAAGGAGCTCAAAGCCATTATAGATGATCATTATAATTCTCCCTCAATTATCGCCTGGGTGCCTTTCAATGAAAATTGGGGAGCGTTTGATGTTAGGGAGATTACGGATTGGGTAAAGCAGTATGACCCATCAAGACTTGTTAATGGTAACTCTGGCTTCAATAACAATCCGGGTTACCAGAAAGCTTATGGTGATCCTGGGAACGGTGATTTTGTAGATACACATATCTATGTAGGTCCTAATGATGCTTCTGTTCCTGATGGGAAACGAGCAGCATCATTAGGTGAATTTGGAGGAGTTGGTTTGTTTGTAAGGGGACATATGTGGCCAGTTGAAAATAACGCCTATGATTATCAGCCGACCAAAACCGCACTTACAGATAAATACACTTTATTAATGGATCAGGTGGAACAACTTATGAAATACAGAGGATTAAGTGTTTCCGTTTACACCCAAACTACAGATGTGGAGCATGAGGTTAACGGGCTGCTGACTTATGATCGCCTTTTCGAGAAAATGGATGTAGAAAAGGTTAAAAAAGTTAACCATGCGGTGATAAATGAGGGAAAAAAAATAAAATGATGTAACAATGCGACTAAACTCTTTTTTTTTAGTCGTTTCATTGCAAACAACTGTTATATTTGATGGCGAATTCCCCACAATCATTCTACCATTATATCATATGCATCAATGCTCACGTGTTAAACAGGTTGCTATTGCGACGAATTACTTTTTTGAGCAAGAAATCCAACGTTTTTTGCGAACATGGCTCATAGAACATGGAGATCAAACCCTTCTGCAGTTCGATCAAA
>JACMPF010000058.1 GCA_014377665.1 Pedobacter sp.
AGCTGTAAAAGCCGGAACCTATAGTTTATTTGCAATTCCTAATAAAGACAATTGGACAATAATCATCAACAGTAAAATCAATAGCTGGGGTGCCTACTCCTATGAAGTTGCAAAAGATGTGGTAAGAACAGATGTTCCTGTTAAAACATTAGCTGCATCTGTTGAAGCTCTTGCAATGATATTTACAAAAACAGACAATGGTGCAAACTTAAATATTGGCTGGGATACTGTTTCAGTTGCGCTTCCAATTACTATCAAGTAAAATATTAAATAACATTAGCCGGATGATCACTCATCCGGCTTTTTTATGCTTTTTTTTCGTGTCAAACTGTCAAAATAAAACAGTCATATTATTGAAACGAAATTGCTGGACCAACAAAAGTAGTGAGCCAACGCGCAGGGAAAGTGGATATTTCAATAGAAAAAATCCACTTTTTTAATTTCCAGATTATTGAATAAGTCAGCAATTTGTCATTTAGACAAACTTTCTTAATCGACCGATTAACTAATCAAACGATTGATTAATTTTGTCGCTGAAATGAAGATAGAAAAAGCAGATAAAAAAGCCAGTATTATGGAAGCAGCGGAAAAGCTCTTCTCAGAACTTGGCTACGAGGGCGCTTCTACCCGACAAATTGCTAAGGAAGCTGGAGCCAACATGGCCATGATCAACTACTATTTTGGTTCTAAAGAAGGGGTATTCATGGAAATTATGGGCCAAAGGGTTCAGGATTTCAAACATCAGCTCCACACCATTAAAGCGACTGAAGTTTCCGTAATGGAAAAGCTGTTGTTGGTTGTGGAGCGTTATGCCTCTAGAATTCTATGCAACCATACCTTTCACAAGATGATGCATCGCGAACTTTCACTTCCCCAGAGACCAGAGATGTTTACGACAATCAAAAATGCCATGTTAGAAAACATGCTGGTGATTGAAGAGATTATCAATGATGGTATTGAACAGGGTGCCTTCCGGAAGGTTGACGTTAGAATGCTGATTGCAACTGTCATGGGAACAATTAGCAATGTAGCAATCTCACCCTCTAAGGTTACATCAGGAACCGGATTGGATCTGAATGTAAAAAAAGACCGAAAAATAATTACAGAACGATTAGTTACCCACTTACAAGACCTTGTCACCATCTATTTAACACCACAAAAATGATACGTAATACCTATAAAACACTCTTACTAGCGCTATTGCTCCCAAATCTCATCTATGCCCAACAGGCTAAAAAATTGACTTTGCAAGAAGCCATAGCGCTGGGTGTAAGTAACAGTAAAAATCTAAAACTTTCTCAAAGCAAAATCGATGAATCAATTGCCAGACTTGCAATAGTAAAAGACAATGCGCTACCTAGTGCAAATGCTTCTTTTCTATATAACCATGCAGAGATTCCAACAAACTCGCTAATTATCGGGGCTGCAGATCCAATACATCTACCCAAGCGCGCAGATGCATTTGTAGGAACAGCAGCCGTCCAGGAACTGATCTACAATGGCGGTAAGCTTCGCTATGCGGAAGAATCAACGAAATTGTTAACTGAGGTTGCAAAATTGGATGCGGACAAAAGTAAAGAGGAAATTAGCTATGCGGTAATCAATACTTATTACTCTTTATTCAAGGTATTGCAAAGCAAAAAAGTAGTTGCGCAGAATCTGGAATCTATTGCCAGTCAGCTTAAGCAGTCTCAACGCTTCTTTGAGCAGGGCATTGTAACTAAAAATGATGTGCTGAGGTTCCAGTTGCAACAGGCTAACGTATCACTAACGGATATGGAGATTGAAAACAACAGAAAAATCATTAACTATAACCTGGATATTTTATTGGGATTGGATGATGCAACTATTGTGGAAATCACTGACCCCGACAACTCACTTAAAGTTGCAGGTACGCTTGGAAGTTACATCGAGATGGCCATGGGTAACAGACAAGAACTACAACAATTAGATTTACAAAACAAGGTTGCTGGTGTAAATATTAAGTCGATGAAAGCAAATACGCTACCGACTATTGGTGTGGGTGCAAACTTATATTACATCAACCCGAGTGGAAGTTTCATACCTCCATCAAACCAATACATTATGCCGGTTACCATTGGTGCTAACATTTCCTATAATATCGGGAACTTATGGACCAATAAAAACAAAATCTCGGAGGCAAGAATTCAACAGCAGAATGTAGTAATTCAAAAGGACATCCTATCAGACCAATTTAAAACAGAGATCAACCGAAGCTACCAGAATTATCAGCTGGCGATAAATAAGATCAAAATCTTAGAAACCTCTATCGCTCAGGCAACGGAGAACGACAACTTGCTAGCTTCAAAATATAAAAATAATGTAGCCTCCGCGATCGACAGAATTGATGCGGAGACGCTACTCTACCAGGCAAAAATAAACCTGGAGCTGGCTAAAGCAGACGCAGGACTTGCCTATTATACATTACTGAAATCAACCGGAAAAGTATCTAACTAATTCTCATAAAACATACTGCAATGACTACTGAAATAAAAAAGAAAAATAGAGTTGTACCTATCATATTAGGTGTGCTATTAGTAATAGGTGCCATTTTTGGGACCAAACAATACCTGTATTATAGCAAGCATGTCGACACAGACGATGCCCAGATCGATGGTGATATCAGTCCGGTTGTTGCGCGTGTAGGCGGATATGTAAAAGAGATTAAATTCGAAGAAAACACCTTTGTTAAAGAAGGTGATGTATTGGTTAAACTTGACGAAAGCGATTATAAGGTGAAGCTCGAACAAGCGAACGCCGGGCAGCTTGGAGCAAGCGCAGGTGTGGGGGTTTCTCAAGCTCAAATTGCAGCATCTTCTGCCAACACAAGTACCGCTAAGGCTAACATTGAAGCAGCCAGGGTTCAATTGTTGTTGGCTCAAAAAGATTACGCCCGCTATGCGAATCTTGTAAAAGATGGTTCAATTACACAACAGCAATTTGATCAGGCTAAGGCACAAAAAGAATCTGCTCAAGCAGCATTTACCGCAGCAAACGATCAATATGTAGCTGCAGTTAAACAAGTTGGGACAACACAATCTCAGCTAGCAGTAAGCAATACCGGCGTAACCGCAAGGCAGTCTGAAGTTGACTTTGCCAAACTTCAACTTTCATATACAGAGATCAAAGCACCTGCTTCAGGAATTGTTTCCAAGAAGAATGTTCAGAAGGGTCAGTTGGTTCAGGCCGGCCAGTCTTTGTTCGCTATAGTTAACGAAAACAGCATTTATGTGACTGCTAACTTTAAAGAAACTCAAATAGAAGACATTACTGTTGGATTGAAAGTTAAAGTAGAAGTTGATGCTTACCCTGATGAAGACATCCAGGGAGAGGTTTACAACTTTGCACCAATCACTGGTGCTAAAGGATCATTGTTACCTCCGGATAATGCTACAGGTAACTTTGTAAAAGTTGTACAAAGGATACCTGTTAAAATTAAAATCACAAAGGCCTCTAAAGAAATGATGGCGAAATTACGTCCCGGTATGAGTGTTAAAGTTTCTGTTTCTATAAAAGACTAAGTAATGGCCGAGAAAGGTTTAAAAAAGTGGATAATCACGTTTACGGTGATCACGGCCTCCTTATTGGAGCTGATTGACACCACCATTGTAAACGTTGCCATACCCCAGATACAAGGTAACCTTGGCGCAACCCTTGAGGATGTGGCGTGGTTGTCAACCGGATATGCCGTTGCCAACGTAATCATTCTCCCAATGTCGGGATGGTTGGGTAGCAGATTTGGTCGCAAGAACTACTTTTTATTCTCAATTATATTGTTCACTATTGCTTCTTTTCTTTGTGGTAACGCCACGAATCTGGAAGAGTTAATCGCTTTCAGGATCCTACAGGGTCTTGCGGGAGGAGGATTGATTTCTACAGCACAAGCTATTTTGATCGAGACCTGGCCACGTGAAGATGTGGGTATCGCTACCGCTCTATTCGGTTTGGGAGCGGTTGTAGGCCCAACCGTTGGTCCTACCATTGGTGGTTATCTGTTAGAGATCAGCTCATGGCCATTAATATTTTACGTGAATATACCCGTCGGAATCCTCGCCGCTTATTGTACCTACATGTTTGTGCAAGAGACGCCGAAAGACGGAAAAGGCATGCCAGTAGACTGGTATGGTATTGTTTTACTTGCCATTGCGGTAGGTAGCTTGCAAACCCTGCTGGAAAAAGGGGAGAGTGAAGATTGGTTCACCACACCATATATTACCGCTTTAGCGGTGGCTTCAGTACTAGGCTTACTGCTGTTCATCTGGAGAGAAATGAGCACAGACCATCCAATTGTGAACTTCAAGATCCTGAGACACCGAAGTTTCTCGGTAGGTATGTTTACCTCATTTGTTTTAGGTTTCGGGCTTTACGGCTCTGTATTCGTGTTCCCTATTTTTTGTCAGAATCTATTGGGTTTCTCCCCGTTACAAACTGGAGAATTGTTATTCCCAGGAGGTTTATTTACTATAGTGATGATGCCCTTTATTGGAATTATGTTAAAGAAAAATATACCCGCGCAATTCATGGCAACGATAGGTATGTTCCTGTTTTTTGTGTTTTGTTCCATGCTAAGTAATTCGACACTACAATCCGGAACGAACGATTTCTTCCTTCCTTTGATGATAAGAGGGGTTGGTATGGCGCTATTGTTTGTACCCTTAACTACGCTGGCGATCCAGGATCTTAAAGGTTCAGAAATTGGTCAGGGCTCAGGGTTGAACAACATGATGAGACAGCTTGGCGGATCATTCGGTATCGCTGCACTGACTACATTAATTCACGTTCGTCAGGGTTTCCACAGAAGCAATTTGATTACCAATATAAACGAATATAACCCTGCATTTACAGAACGTTTGAAGGGCTTCATTCAAAACTTCATAAATAAAGGGTATGGGTATATGGATGCGAAAGTTTTAGCCACCAAAGCCATAGAAGGAACGGTGACCAAACAATCCCTATTATTGACTTATAACGATGCGTACTGGGTGGCAGGGTTGATCATGTTATGCTCTATTCCGCTACTTTACTTTCAAAAATTCAAGAAGAACGTTCAGGTCCCCGCGGACATGCACTAATTAAAAAAGGCGCTAAGTTGATCTTAACGCCTTTTTTAATAACATAAAGGCTAGAAAATCAAAATGTAATTATTAGCTCCAAACCCACTTTTTTTAATTCATTTTTGGTAGCTTAAACGCGAAGAATTACCTTAGCAAATATGATGCAGAAACAACGCGCAAAAGGGCAGAAAGAATCCGTTTTCAACAATGAAGTCGTCTCTAGATTCGAACTTTACAATAGCCTTTTTCTTACCCTTCCGTTCTATAAGATTAAAGACACAGGTACTTTATTGCCCCTATTTATTAAGTACTGTGAAGAAGGCGTAACGAACCACGAAACTCCAGAAATGATCATTAACAGCTTTTTTAGCAAGTATACACAGCTCCATACTAAAAAAGACATCATCGATTTGCTATTTCGGTTTATTCAATATATTGAAAGACAAGTCGTTCTGTTTGATGCGGTCGAAGATGCATCGTTCAATAAACTAAATGCGGATGATGAAGAAAATGCATTATTGTCTTATCTTAAAAAGGGGGTAGACAACCACTTTCTTACTGATAAAATAGATAAACTGATAGAAGATTTCTCCCTTCGTTTGGTGTTAACTGCCCACCCTACTCAGTTTTATCCCGGTAGTGTGTTGTCGATCATAACTGATCTGACTACAGCTATCAAAACCAATGAAATCTCTACCATACACCTCCTATTGCAACAGCTAGGAAAAACCCCTTTCTTCAACAAAAAATCTCCCACACCTGTTGATGAGGCATTAAGTTTAGCCTGGTACCTGGAGAACGTTTTCTATTTCGCGGCTGCGAATATCCAATCAGGCATCGATAAAACGTTAGCCGAATATAGTATTGCGCCTAAAAAGATTGTAGAACTTGGCTTCTGGCCCGGTGGCGACAGGGACGGAAATCCAAACGTACACACAGATTCTACGATACAGGTATCTAAAATGCTCCGTCAGATCCTATTCCGTTGCTACTATCGTGACTTTAAAAATTTGAAACGCAGAATTACGTTTAGAGGAGTCGAAGACGCCGTTTCCACCGTGCACGACATCCTGTATAAAAATGCCTTTAATCCTGATATGGATCCCGAAAACATCTCAGAAGATGTGATTAAGCATCTGCTAGACATCAAAGGAACGCTCCTTAAAGATCATGACGGACTATTTGCAGACCTCGTATCCGATCTCATTAGGAAAGTGGAGTTATATGGCTGCCATTTTGCATCGTTAGACATCAGGCAAGACAGCAGAGTCTTGAGAGATGTTCATGCGTTTTGTCGCCAAAGCAAGCCGATCATTTCTTTGTTCCCGGAAAATTATGATGAACTATCTGAGCAGGACAAAATTAGCGCACTTTCTTTTAAAAGCGCCAGGGTCATCTATTCAGAAAAAGTAGACTCTTTAATTGAAGATACTCTGCTAACCATCGCAGAGATGAAACAGATTCAAGACAGCAATGGCAATTTAGCTTGTCACCGTTTCATTATCAGCAATTGTCAACAAGCAAGTGACATCCTGCAATTGATGGAACTGTTTTTATGGAATGGGTGGGAAGAGGACAACCTTACCATCGATTTTGTACCTTTATTTGAAACCGTCCATGACCTTGCCGATGCCGCTAAGATTATGGAAACTTTATACTTACATCCATTTTACAAAAAACACCTGGAAAGCAGGGGTAATAAGCAAGACATCATGTTGGGCTTCTCAGACAGCACCAAAGATGGTGGTTATTTGATGGCCAACTGGTCTATCTTTAATGCGAAGGTTGCATTGACGGAGACGGCAAATAAGCATAACATTCAACTGGCATTCTTTGATGGTCGCGGCGGGCCACCGTCAAGAGGTGGAGGTAAAACACACCGATTCTATGCCTCAATGGGTAAAGAAATAGCCAATAAAAATATTCAATTGACAATTCAGGGCCAAACAATCAGTTCACAGTATGGATCGATTGATAGTGCGGAATTCAACATTGAGCAATTGATCAATGCAGGTATCTCTGCCGGCATCAGAGAAAAGCACAACATTCTTTTAGACCCGATGCATAAAAGGCTTTTGGATGAGATGGCAGATGATAGCTTCGAATCGTTTGTAGCCTTAAGAAAACACCCTTTGTTTTTGAGTTATCTGGAGCGATTCTCACCGCTAACCTTACTTTCTAAAATAACGATAAGCAGTCGCCCCGTAAAAAGGAACTCTGGTGAAGCGTTGAAACTTGAAGATTTGCGGGCGATTAGTTTCGTTACCTCATGGAGTCAGCTTAAGCAAAACATTCCTGGCTTTTATGGTGTAGGTACTGCTTTGAAGAACCAGGAAATGAAAGGAAACTGGGATAAAGTAGTAGAGACCTACAATGAATCAGGTTACTTTAAAACCATAGTAGAGAATTGTATGATGTCGATGAGCAAAGCGGACTTCGCTATTACTGCGCACTTTGCCAATGATAAAGACTACGGCGCTTTCTGGACAGTCTTGTTCAACGAGTTTGAACTTTCAAAACAGATGTTGCTGAAGTTGTCTGGCCAAACTACCCTAATGGAGAATTATCCAGCAGAAAAGCGTTCTATTGCTGTTAGAGAAAAGATCGTCCTGCCTCTTGTGTTAATACAGCATTTTGCATTAGAGCAACTTCAAGGCGATGTATCAGAGCAAGAGCAACAATCTTTGGAGAAGCTAGCTATAAGAACTGTTTACGGAATTGTTAACGCTGGAAGAAACCTGGCTTAACAAACAACCTAATAAAAATAAAAAGGCGATCCAATAAGGTTCGCCTTTTTATATATAAAGCAAAACTTTATCTATCAATAGATCCCATAACCTTTTGCCCAAAGGCGTTCAATGCATCCTTCTCAATTGCACCTGCAGCAACACTAGAATGTACTTCAAGGGCGCCGCAGATATTAGTGATCAACTCTCCTGCTACATCAATCTCATGCTCACTAACCCCTCTAAATTCACAATAAGCCTCTAACACATTTAAAGTCGCCTCAAGATCTTCGACCGTATTGTTCTGAAAGAACTGCTTTATAACTGGAATTTTCATGATTTTATCTTGTCAAATAATTGAGTTAACATTTCTGCTTTATTGGTCTGTGTCTGTTCAACCAAAACTCCTCCTTCAAAAGCAGCAAACGTTGGTAAATTGTCAACATTAGCCAGTTTACGTGAGTTAGGAAGCTTCTCTGCATCTACAATAAGAAATGCAACGTCCTCATTTTCCGCAGCTAATTTCTTAAACTTTGGTTTCATGATTCTACAGTTACCACACCATGAGGCAGCATATTGAACCATTACTTTGTTGTTTTCCGCAACATATTGTTGCAGATTATCTTCGGTTAATTCTAAAAACATTGTCTTTATTTTTATTAGTGTGCACTTAGATATTCAGCAACACCACTTCTATCAGCACTCATTGCAGTTTTACCCTCTTCCCAGTTTGCAGGACAAACTTCACCATGTGTTTGAACATGTCTGTAAGCATCGATCAGGCGTAAATATTCTTTCACATTTCTACCCAATGGCATATCATTCACACTTTCATGAAATACTTTACCTGTCTCATCAATTAGGTAAGTAGCTCTGAATGTTACATTTGAACCAGTAAAGATCTCATGTCCTTCTTCATCATACTCAACCTCTTGATCTACAATCCCTAAAATGTTAGCCAATTGTCTGTGCGTATCTGCAAGAATAGGATAAGTAACACCTTCAATACCACCGTTATCTTTAGGTGTGTTTAACCATGCAAAATGAACTTCATTCGTATCGCATGAAGCACCAATCACTATTGTATTTCTTTTCTCAAATTCAGGCAATGCTTCTTGGAAAGCGTGTAACTCAGTCGGACAAACGAAAGTAAAATCCTTTGGATACCAGAATAACAACACTTTACTGCTTTTATTTACTGATTCTTCAAATACATTGATCTTTAAATCATCACCCATGTCTGACATTGCATCTATGCTGATGCTTGGGAATTTTCTACCTACTATAGCCATAATTATATTGTTATTCTAAATCTGCCGCAAAGGTACGGCAAGCTGGCTTCAATATCAACCGAAGCCAGCTAATTCAGGATACTTAATATTGATACCGCTATAGATAAATCCTATTTACTTTTTAACGTGGTTTC
>JACMPF010000006.1 GCA_014377665.1 Pedobacter sp.
GATGTACGGATAGATAAAAAAATTAATTTGAAAAAAACTACCATTGATGTTTTTTTAGATGTCACCAATTGGTATGTCGCGAGAAATCCAGCTATACCAGAATATACCTGGCAAAGGGCAGCCGATAATAGAACCTTTAAAACTACTGACGGCCTAGCGATTAAAGCTGATGGAAGTAATGCCATGCCAACAAATGTAAAAAATGATGAACCCCAGGTAATTCCTACAATTGGTGTAGTTTTTGAATTTTGATTTTATCCCCGAGATCATGTTAAAGAATTCTATTGCAAGATTCCGTATCCCTCAGCCCGGCAAATATCTCTAAGCTATTTCTTCCCTATTTTATCCATTTTTTCAGTGTACGTTTTAATGACATTAATGGTACTGCTATCAGTATCATAAACAGAATACCATCCCTGTGCTTCATGCGGAGGATCGCCTATAAAATCGTCACCAGCTTTCCAGAAACCTTCGGGCACCCTGGGACGCCCCTCGCCTGCCCATGCCCAGAAATTTACTCCCGCAAGTTCATTGTCTTTTTTATTGGCTCTAATAAACACCTCTTCAAAAATTC
This sequence comes from Pedobacter sp., assembly GCA_014377665.1. Classification (GTDB taxonomy): domain Bacteria; phylum Bacteroidota; class Bacteroidia; order Sphingobacteriales; family Sphingobacteriaceae; genus Pedobacter. The sequence continues at coordinate 575 of JACMPF010000006.1, forward strand.
TGGCGTAGTATTTATCTCTTATAGATGTCTGTGATGTTGCTTCATGGCTGTTCAAATCTCTTGAAATACCAAACTCTTCTAAAACCAACGGCTTATTTAACTTTTTAGCGATTTCGACATGCTCTTTAATATAATTCAGCGCATAATCAACGGATGGCTGATAGGTTTTATCGGGCCTTTTTGGGTCATAGAAGTTCCAGTTTTGCACCCATATGTGCATGGTTGTATAATCAATATATTTGCTGGAATGATCGTTTTTAAGATTGGTGCCTGATGCTACATCATCTGATGTTTTACCCTCGCTTCCTGTTGTTACCAAGTGGTTTTGATCTAGACTTTTTATTAAACCGGCAGTTGCATCTACCCATTTTAAAAAGTCAGGAATATTATTTACACCCCGGGGCTCATTAGCCAGTTCCCAAGCCATAATGGTCGGATCATCTTTGTAAGCAACTTTAGAAACAGAGTTGATCCGATTTATGATAAACTCGATATGTTTATTAAACGTTTCAACGGCCTTTTGATTAGAATAAAATTTAGCCGTGAATTCAGCGTATTTGCCCCAGTCGCCATTGGGATGTGGCGGTGGATATGGAATAGAGTCAGCAGCACCAGCCCAAACTAAGTACTGCCCCATGCCGCCCGACCATGGCCAAAAGTCATTTAGGCACATAACCGCTTTCATATCCCTTTTTTTCATCTCATTTAAAAGGAAGTCGAGACCCTCTACTACATCCTGGTTATACTTGCCAGGAGCGGTTTGTAATGATGGAAGCATTCTCCAAGGCTCAGTATCTGGCCCTTCACTTCCAGCAACAACACGCAGATTTCGCACACCCATAGCGGATAGGCGATCGAGTTCCCTAATTAATCGCTCTCTATCACCTCCTGCACCTTTGGAGCCAAGGTTCATACCGTACCAAAAATTGGTGCCCAGATAGTAGTATGGCTTTCCATCTATTTCGAATGCGCTGTTTTTAACTTTAACAAAGCCATTTTGATCTTTTTGCCTTTCCTTTCCGCTATTACAAGCAAAAAATAAGAGGGAAAAAAACAGAAGTAGATAATTCTTAATCATGCTTGAAGATTAGCTAAAGATATATAGTCAATTAGATGAGTAATAATACAAATTTTTTATATCAATGACCAATTCCCCGTATTTTTATAAATACTCATTTGATTGTTCTCCATAGGATCCATTACCATCAAGTATATCCAATTGTTAACTAGTAAAGATTTCAACTGACTATTTCGTTCCAAAATTTCCGACACCCTTTTTAAAGGTGCCTCGATAATAACTGACAATCTCAGAGGTTGGTGAAACATTTCTTTATCTGCACGATTAACCGACTGTAGTGGAAGCCCTCTTTTCAAATCTCCCCCATTCCCCTGAAGAACACCAAATTTACCGGTTACATTGTGCGTGATTTTGGACCCTCCACCGAACCTATCGTTGTCTACCGTTGAAAAGTAGTAATGGTTATTTATCCATTGGGTGACCACCATTGGGCCTTGCATAATGCCTTCCAGAAATTTTCCTTCCGCATCTAATCTCCAGTCGTAGGAATGTAGAAAGCATCTGCTCTCTAAGTCAATTTCTTTAGTAATCCTGCGTGGACCGATTACAAATCCAGCATTGTTGGCTAAACCCCACTCCGGTCTTGTTTCTGCCCAATTTGAAGCATTTTTGATTGCCTTCTTAATGCCATGACTTTTTACCGCTAGCCTTTCTGAGATCGCAGACTGTTGTACGGCTGCTAAATCGACCTTTAACGCTTGTATCGCTTTGAGATGTGAACCCGGAGCTTCAGCGTCAAAAAGGATGATTTCGTCAGTAGTGGTATTGTGTTCTGCACCAATAAAAAAAGTATTGTCTGGGATATTGATATTGAACTCTTCTCGGAGCGCAGTCTTAACTTCCGGTAAATTGGCCAGTTTGGCCAGCATTCTCGCGTTGTGACGACCAGGACTTGCCGCGCAGGCTCCACAATCCAGGCTTGAACCGAAAGGATTATTCGCAGAGTGACTTGCATGACCAGCAAAAACAACTAGTGGCGCAAACGTATTCCATCCGAGAAGGTCAAAGGCTGATTTCACAATTGCTACTTTATCTTCTGTCGAAATCCCTGCAACTTGATTAGGAGTGGTGTCGTTTGAATGGATTTGCGGTTCACAGATCTGTTCATGCTGAACTTCATATCTACCAGCAATCAAATGATATTCCACCGGAAAAAGAGTCCTCCATACCATCTTGAAGCCGTAGAGGAGACCTGCTCCTTCCACATAACCAAAAGCAGAAGGCAACATATTCTTCATACGACTGGACAAGAACGCTAAGAATTTTGAGAACTCATTTTTTTGTAGGAATTGGGTGAATTCCTTTGTCTTACCTGGCTGAGCGGTTTCTGAAATGGTATATGCAGAGGCAACGATGGGCGGACATGACTTACGTACTAATCCAGTACCTACCTCCATGTAATCTGTGGCTATTCCAAAAAAGCCTGCATAACCAAAGGTTTCATAATTATTCGTCTTCTCTATATGTCTTCTTATCAATTCTGATCTGGTATCAATGCAAAACACCATTTGGACAAGTGAATGAGGCTCTTTTTTAGATTGAAGTCCTAAGTCGGTTAAATTGGACTGCAACTTAAACCTCAATTGATTTTGGAATGTTTTTTCCCACGCTCTTAGCCAGGCATGCTGTACTTCAGTAAATTTAGATCTGATTTCGGAAACAGGATTTCTACTAACAATTTCACCATAGAGATGATTTGCCAGCCATAAACGAACAGCGAGGTATTCTTCTAAATTGATCGGATATTTCTGCTGCCAGGCTGAATTTTCGACCAGTCGATATTTGATATATCCTGTCCAACCAGGAAGTGCGGCAATGTGTTGCTTAAAAATATCCAATTGTTCCTGCTCTGAAAATAAACTCAAAAGAGAACTCAGCATTTCAGTAGCCGTTTCAGGTATTTGTCCGGTCGATATAACTCCAATTTCCTGATCATATTTCGCCAATTCTCGCCATGCCTTATAAAAGCCTTTGGATCTGCCGGGCATTTCCCATTCTGCCATACCCTCGTCCAGAAAAACACCAAGCCATTTCGAAACTATCCTGTCTAGTTGATGCGTGGCATTTTTAGTGGTTGAAGTTCTTTCCGCCTCCATTTCTTTTAGGTAAAATTCGGGTTGCTGACACAGACCAGCTTTATTTAACATATCCTGAAGTATGGCTTTGTCTATTTTTCCGTAATCCCATGCCTGGCGAAACAAGTATGCTTCAGGTAAGGATGAACCACCCATAAACTTATTCGCCTGTTGAGTAGCATCTTCGAAAGATAATCCCTCATAACCAGATAGCGGATTGGAAGTTACAAAGGCATATAACGGCCAAGTTTTACCCACTATAGCGGAAGCTTCTTCAATTTTACCAGTAAAATCTTGCTCGATCATATAGATTTTTTATTAAACATTAAAATTGTTTTTTTAAAGGGTTGAGATACGTTTAACAGCATTACATATACAAAAGGTACTTTTCGATATACACC